>DASZTT010000090.1:0-6094 GCA_035547895.1 Rhodanobacteraceae bacterium | reverse complement strand
GAGGGCCGAAGATCGCGGATCGGGGTTTCGAGGTCGAAAAAAAACCGGCCGCACAAGGCGGCCGGTTCGAGTGCGACAGGATGCAGCGAAAGGGAGCAGTGACCCTTCATTGCGTCCTTGGCCTTGGTGGCGGCGACCTTGGCGTCGTCGGCAGCCTGGCCCGCCTTGTGGGCGGCGTCTTTCATGGCGTCCATCGCGCTGGCGCCGCTGGAAGCCGGGGCCGCGGACGTGCTGCTGGGAGCCGGCATGGCAGCGGTCGAGGCCGGAGCGGCTTGCATCGCGCTCGAAGCTGCGCTCGCTGCCGAAGCAGCGGCACCGGCGGCTTGGGAAGCTGCGCTGGCAGCCTGCGAGGCGGCGCTGGCGGCGGCCGAGGCGGCGCTGGCCGCGTTCTGCTGCGCTTCATTGGCAGCCGACTGATCGCCGGAATTGTTGCCGCAGGCCGACAACGACAGGGCCATTGCAGTGGCGACGGCAGCCACGAGTACGGTACGCGTGAACTTCATTGGAGATCTCCTGGATTGGGCCGTGGAAAGCCACGGAAGTGGCCCGCGTATTAAACCGCGTCTGGCTGAATAACGCCAGCATCCGGCTTTTCACGGGCAAATAACGTTCAGTCGCCGCTTACGGCCACGGCAGGACAACCCCGCAGCCACGCCATGGCGTCAAACCAGCTCGATCGCGATCGCCGTGGCTTCGCCGCCGCCGATGCACAACGATGCGACGCCGCGCTTCTTGCCGGCGTGTTGCAACGCATGCAGCAACGTCACCACGATGCGCGCGCCGGTGCAGCCGATCGGATGGCCGAGCGCGCACGCGCCGCCGTGCACGTTGAGCTTCTCGTGCGGGATCGAAAGGTCCTTCATGGCCGCCATCGCGACCACCGCGAAAGCCTCGTTGACCTCGAACAAGTCGACGTCGTCGACTTTCCAGCCGGCCTTCTGCAAAACCTTTTCGATCGCGCCCACAGGCGCGGTGGTGAACCACCGCGGTTCCTGCGAATGGGTGGCATGCGCGACGATGCGCGCCAGCGGCTTGACGCCGCGTGCCCTGGCATCGTCCGCGGAGAGCAGCACGACCGCAGCGGCACCATCCGAAATGCTGGACGAGCTGGCCGCGGTGACCGTGCCGTTTTCCTTGCGGAATGCCGGCTTCAACGTCGGGATCTTCGCGGGGTCGACCTTGCCGGGCGTCTCATCGACGGACACGGCGACGTCACCCTTGCGGCCCGGAACCGTCACGGTGGCAATCTCTTCGGCAAACGCGCCCGACTTCACCGCGTCTTGCGCACGACGCACCGATTCGGCCGCGAACGCGTCCTGTTCCTCGCGCGTGAAGTGATACTTGTCCGCGCAGGCTTCGGCGAACACACCCATCGACTTGCCGTCGTAAGGATTGGTCAGGCCATCCCAGGCCATGTGATCGACCATCGCGCCATCGCCGTAGCGGATGCCGGTGCGCACCGCGGCCATGTGCGGCGCGTTGGTCATCGACTCCATGCCGCCGGCGACGACCACGCTGGCCGAACCGGCCTTGATCAGGTCATGGCCCAGCATGATTGCCTTCATGCCCGAACCGCACACCTTGTTGAGCGTGGTGCAACCGGTCGACGGCGGCAGGCCTGCCGCCAGCGCCGCCTGGCGCGCGGGTGCCTGGCCGAGGTTGGCCGGCAGCACGCAGCCCATCAGGACTTCGCCGACATCGCCCGGTTCGATCCCGGATTGCTGCAGTGCTGCGCTGATCGCGGCAGCGCCGAGTTTCGGCGTCGGGAAACCGGTGAATTGGCCGAGGAACGCGCCGATGGGGGTGCGTTTGGCCGCGGCGATGACGATGTCGGACATGTCTGGACTCCAGGTAACGTATTGCGTGGTTCAAGCTGAGCCGCGAAGCGGCGAGGCCCTTGCGAATCGGGCCGCGCGGCCAAGCAGCGTCGGCTCGCATGAGCCGCTTTCGCGGTAATGCAGGAATTATGGGGGGAATGCTGCGCTGCCGCAAACCGCGTCTGGCCTGCCGCCATACATGGGTGCAGAATGCGTCGGGACAACCGGGGTGGGGACAAGACCGTGGAGGGAGGCGTGACGATGCGCAAATCGGGAAGAATCGGGTGGATGGTTCCGGCGTTGCTTGCCCTGGCCCTGGGGGCTTGCGGCGGCGGAGGCAGCAACGTCCGCAGCACGCCGACAAGCGTGACGCCGCCCAGCACGCCGTCCACGCCGCAGCCGCCGATCGACGCGCAGTTGTCGCTCACCAACACCTATGCCGCGCACGACGCCGGCTACACCGGTGCGGGCGTCACCATCGGCTTCGTCGACAGCGGCATCATGCGCAGCAATCCCACCGTGGCCGGACGCGTCCTGCAGGAATACATCGACGTCGATCCCTCGCAAAACAACACCAGCATCGACGACGTGGTCGGCCACGGAACGTGGGTGTCGGAAATCGCGGCCGGTGCGCCGTTCGCGGATTTCCCGGGTGGCATCGCGCCGGGCGCGGACCTGGTGTCGGCGCGCATCATCGACGACGACGCGCCCGACGACAACGGCAGTACGCCGCCAAGCACCGTCACCGCCGCGGACGCGCAGTTCTTCCAGTCGGTCAACCAGCAGCTGATCAGCTCCGGCGTCAAGGTGATGAACAATTCCTGGGGCGGGATTACCTGGGACACCAACGATGCCAGCGTGAACCAGGCGTTCGACGCCGCCTACAGTCCGTTCGTCAACCAGCAGGGCGGGCTGGTGGTGTTCGCCGCCGGCAACGATTCACAGGCCAATCCCAGCACCATCGCGGCGTTGCCCTCCGTCGCACCCGATCTTGAAAAGGGTTGGCTGGCGGTGGTTGCGATCAACAGCAACGATCCCACCCAACTCGAAAGCTATTCCAACAAATGCGGCATCGCGATGGATTACTGCCTTGCCGCGCCGGGCGACGTGATCGTGCTGGACAAGGACACCGTGGCAACCACGACCAATCCAACCTATTACGTCGTCGAGGGCACTTCGCTGGCCGCGCCGCAGGTGACGGGCGCCGCCGCGCTGGTGTGGCAGGCGTTTCCGTATTTCAGCAACGACCTGGTCCGGCAGACGCTGCTCGGCACCGCCGATCCGCTGGGCGGCTCGCAACCGAATCCCACCTTCGGTTACGGCGAACTGGACGTCGGCAAGGCGGTGCAGGGTCCGGCGCAGTTCAACTGGGGCGATGTTGACGTGTCGTTCGATGGCATCACCTCGACGTGGAGCAACGACATCAGCGGCGCGGGCGGCCTGATCAAGAACGGCACCGGCACCCTGGTCCTCACCGGCGTCAACACCTACACGGGCGGAACGCAGGTGAATGGCGGCACCCTGCAATCGGAAATCGCATTGCCGGGCAATGTCACCGTTGGCGCCGCCGGCACGCTGGACAACGTGCCCGGCGTGAATGGATCGCTCACCAATTCCGGCACGGTCACCGTTCGCGACGCGACGACCGAGGTGGCGGGCAACTATGCGCAGACCGGCACCGGCATCTTGTCGGTGAACCTGGGAACGCTGCTCAGCGTCACCGGAACGGCGCAGCTGGACGGCACGCTGAATATCCTCGGCGCGATTCCCGGTTACGTCAGCAACAGCCATGAGGACGTACTGACTGCTGTCGGTGGTGTCAGCGGCACCTTCGCGCAATTGACCACTTCGCCGGGCGTGTTCCTCAGCACCACCATCCAGTACGGCGCCAACGACGTCTGGCTGGACACCACCAGCCTCAGCATCACGCAGGCGGCGCAGGCGATGGCCATCACCGACGCGGCCTCGTCGGCAGCGGCTGCTCGCGTCCAGAACGGATTCGACGCGATCAACTCGCGCCTTGCCACGGGCGGTTCCGTGGCGAGCGGTGTGCTGGAAGGTGCCGGCGCGATCCAGCACACGGCGACGCCGGCCGCCGCGCGCGCCACCCTGCAAAGCCTTTCCGGGCAATTGCACGCGGCCAATGCGGCGATGCTGTTCGACGGCATGGATGCCGCCGCCGACGGCGCACTGTCGCGGCATTTCGACGACCTGCTGGACGGTCAGGCGCGCGCCGGCGCATGGTACGGCAGCCTCGGCTGGCAGGGCGATTTGCAGCGTGCCGGTTACGCAGGCGCGACCTTCCAGAGCGACGGCAGCATCGTCGGTGCGGATTTCCGCGTCGGCACGCACGCGCTGCTCGGCTACGCGCTCGGCGAAAGCCGCGGCTACGGCCAGCTCGATGGGGCGTGGGACCACAACCGGACCTGGTCCGACCACGTGATGGTGTACGGCGGCTTGTCAAACGGCCCGTGGTACGCGAATGCGCGCATCGGCGGCGGCTGGTATCGCTCCGACATGCAGCGCCTGCTGCTGCTCGGTGCACTCGATGCGCCGCTCGGCAGCGCGATGTCGGGCCGCTACACGGCGGGAACGCTGGAAGGCGGTTATCAATGGCGCGTCGGCGCGACGCAACTCACGCCGTTCGTGGATGCGCGTTACCAGCAACTGCGCCAGGGCGCGTTCGCGGAAACCGGTGGTTACGGATTCGGATTGAAGGCGGACAGCCGCACGGTCGGACGCCTGCAGACCGGGCTTGGCGTGCGGGCGCAGCGCGGCCTGCGCCTCGCCAACGGCATGTGGATGCAGTTCGACGGCAGCGCCGCGTGGTGGCACGCGCTGCACCAGTACGGCGACGCCTTCGACGCCAGCTTCACCGGATTCGACGACTGGATGCCGGTCGACGGCATCGGCTTGTCACGCGACGAGTCGGTACTGCGCGCCGGCGTATCGCTGTGGCCGACGCGTGCGTTCGGCCTTCGGCTTGGTTTCACCCACGAGCAGGGTTCGCGGCAGCAGTCCAGCAGCGCGATGTTGCAGGGGACGTTCGCGTTTTGAGTCGTGACAGCACACCACGGACTGGTAGGTTGGGCTGACCCGGCCTTGTCGGGGAAGCCCAACGAGCTCGACGGCCAAGCCGGCATCCTGGTGGCAAGCGAGACGCACAGGGATGCGATACCGAAGAACGGACATCGAAGGCGGAACGTATTTCTTCACGGCCAATCTGGCTGACCGTTCCAGTCGTTTGTTGGTCGACCGCGTCGATGCGTTGCGTCATGTCGTCCGTGTCGTCAAGCGCAGGCATCCGTTCGCGATCGTTGCATGGGTCGTTTTACCGGACCACATGCACGCCATATGGGCATTGCCGGAAGGTGACGCGGACTTCTCCAGTCGCTGGAGCTTGATCAAGGCCGGCTTTTCGCGCGCGATTTCGCGCACCGAAGCCATTTCAGCCTCGCGGCGCGGCAAACGCGAGCGAGGCATTTGGCAACGACGGTTTTGGGAACACCTGATCCGTGATGAAAATGATCTTCGCAGTCACGTCGATTATGTGCACATCAATCCGGTCAAACACGGCCATGTCGCGCGTGCAATTGATTGGCCGCATTCGTCCATTCATCGGTACATCCGAGCGGGATGGTTGACCGCCGATTGGGCATGTGATGCCGAAAGCTGCAAGATCGGCGGCGAGAGGAACGATCGATTCACCATGTTGGGCTTCCCGGGTGGAGCCGGTCAGCCCAACCTACAACGTCTTGGTAGGTTGGGTTGAGCGCGGCGAAGCCCAACTGCTTTTCAGGCGTTGCCGTAGAACAGCTCGCGCCCGATCAGCATGCGGCGGATTTCGTTGGTGCCGGCACCGATCTCGTACAGCTTGGCATCGCGCAGGATGCGGCCGGTGGGAAATTCGTTGATGTAGCCGTTGCCGCCCAGCGACTGGATGGCTTCCAGCGCGACTTCGACGGCGTTGCGCGACGACAGCAGCAGGCACGACGCGGGATCGATGCGTGATTTCACGCCCGCGTCGAACTGCTGCGCGACCATGTACGCGTAGGCGCGCGCCGCCTGCAGCGCGGTGTACATGTCGGCGACCTTGGCCTGCATGATCTCGAACGTCCCGATCGGCGCATTGAACTGCTTGCGCTCGCGGACGTAGGGCAGGGTGACATCGATGGCCGATTGCATCAGCCCGATCGGACCGCCCGACAGCACCAGCCGCTCGGTGTCGAGGCCGCCCATCAGCACGCGCACGCCCTCGTTGACCTCGCCGACGCGGT
>DASZTT010000089.1:0-4464 GCA_035547895.1 Rhodanobacteraceae bacterium | reverse complement strand
GAAGCGCGGCATGAATACCGCGGTCGGCGACGAGGGCGGTTTCGCGCCCGCGCTGCGCACGCACGAGGAAGCGATCGAGGTGATCCTCGAAGCGGTCAATGCCGCGGGTTACGAGGCCGGCAAGCAGATCTGGATCGCGCTCGATCCCGCGTCGTCGGAGTTCTTCGAGGATGGCGTGTACGACCTGAAGGGCGAGAACCGCAAGCTCGACGCCGGAGGCATGGTGGAACTGTATTCGGACTGGTGCAGCAAGTATCCGATCATCAGCATCGAGGATGGCCTGGCCGAGGGCGACCAGGCCGGCTGGAAGCTGATCACCGAGCAACTCGGCAAGAAAATCCAGCTGGTGGGCGACGACCTGTTCGTCACCAATCCGTCGATCTTCCGCGAAGGCATCGCCAACCACATCGCCAATGCGATCCTGATCAAGGTGAACCAGATCGGCACGCTCTCGGAAACGCTGGAAGCCGTGGCGATGGCCGACAAGGCGAAGTATGCCGCGGTGATGTCGCATCGTTCGGGCGAGACCGAGGACACCACGATTGCCGATCTCGCCGTCGCGACTACGTCCACGCAGATCAAGACCGGTTCGTTGTGCCGCTCCGACCGCATCGCCAAGTACAACCAGTTGCTGCGGATCGAGGAACAACTCGGCGCCGCCGCGAAGTATGCTGGCCGCGATGCCTACCCGAACCTGGCGGCGCTCCCCGGCTGACCGGTTGCCGACGAGGCCACGCCCTTGCTCAAGTGGCTTGCGCTCATCCTGATTGCGTTGTTGATCGGCTTGCAGGTCAAGCTGTGGGTCGGCGACGGCGGCATGCGCGACCTGCGCGCGATCCGTGCACGCGTTTCCGAACAGCAGGCGCAGAACGCCAAGCTGAAGCAGCGCAACGACGCGCTGCACGCCGACGTCGAGGATCTCAAGCATGGCCGGGACGCCGCCGAGGCGCGGGCGCGCTCGCAGCTCGGCTTGATCAAGCCGGGCGAGGTCTTCTATCAGGTCGTCAACGGGCCTGCGCGCGCGGCCAGCGCCAGGCCGCCTTCGGCTTCCAGCGTCACGCCGGCGCCGGCATCGAGCAACTGACGGGCGGCGTGGCGAAGGCAATCCGCTAAACTTGTTCGCTGCGGAGCAATGATTTTCGGGGTGCGGCGACGATGCGGATGCTGTTGAGCAATGATGACGGAGTGGATGCGCCGGGGATCCTCGTGCTCGCCGAACACCTGGCGGAGCTCGGGGAAGTGACGATCGTGGCGCCCGACCGCGACCGCTCGGGCGCCAGCAACTCGCTCACCCTCGACCAGCCCGTGCGTGTCGCGCATCTCGACGATGGCCGCTACCGGGTCGCTGGCACGCCGACGGATTGCGTGCACCTTGCGCTTTCGGGTTTGCTGGACGACGAGCCCGACATCGTCGTCTCGGGCATCAACAATTCCGCCAACCTGGGCGACGACGTGATCTATTCCGGCACCGTTTCGGCGGCGATGGAAGGCCGCTTTCTCGGCTTGCCCGCCATCGCCGTTTCGCTGGCCGGCGTCGGCGAGCACCACGACGGCCGCGGCCATCATTTCGCTTCCGCCGCGCGTGCGGTTTCGCTGCTGGTGCGGCGCCTGCTCGTCGATCCGCTGCCCGCCGATACCATCCTCAACGTCAACGTGCCGAACCGGCCGTGGGGCGAAATCGCGGGTTTCGAGGTGACGCGCCTCGGCAGCCGCCATCGCGCCTCGCCATGCATCGCGCAGCGCGATCCGCGCGGACGCGTGGTGTGGTGGATAGGCGCCGCGGGCGACGCCGACGACGCCGGTCCAGGCACGGACTTCGATGCGGTGCGCCGCGGCTTCGTTTCGGTCACGCCCATCCACGTGGATCTGACGCGTTTCCAGGCGCTGGAAAAGGTATCGAACTGGATCGGCGGACTGACGGCGCAATTGCAGGGAGAGCAGGCGGCATGACGCATCTGTTCGGCGCGGCGGCGGCTTCCGCGCGCGGCCACGGCATGACTTCGCAACGGGCGCGTGACCGGTTGGTTGCGACCTTGCGGGCGGAAGGCATCAAGGATGCGCGCGTGCTGGACGTGATCCGCACCCTGCCGCGTCATCTGTTCCTCGACGAGGCGCTGTCGGCGCGCGCTTACGAGAACAATGCGCTGCCGATCGGGCTTGGGCAGACCATCTCGCAGCCGTGGGTGGTGGCGCGCATGACCGAATTGCTGATCGAGCGCGGCCTGCCCAAACGCGTGCTGGAAATCGGCACCGGTTCCGGCTACCAGGCCGCGGTGCTCGCGCAACTGGTGGAGACGGTTTACACCGTCGAGCGCATCGAGGAATTGCTGCGCAAGGCGCGCCGCCTGTTCCGCAACATGAAGATCGAAAACATCCGCTCGCGCCACGACGACGGCAATATCGGCTGGCCCGCCGAGGCACCGTTCGATGCCATCGTGCTGACCGCCGCGGGCGAATCGTTGCCGCGCGCGTTGAAGGATCAACTGGCGGACGGCGGCGTGATCGTTGCGCCGCTGGGTCCGGCAGGCGCGCAACGGCTGACGCGATTGCGCCGCGAGGGCGACGAATGGCAGGAGGAGGAACTGGAACCGGTGAGCTTCGTGCCATTGCTGGGCGGTCTCGGTTGAATACGCCCGGAGCGGTATTGCTCCAGATCGTCATTCCGGCGCAGGCCGGGATCCACTTGTCTTTCGGAAAAGCAGGCCGGATTACTCGCGCCATCCTTGGCGCTCGCCCTCCGGGCCGCCTCCGGCGTTCGCGTTTGCAATCCTGCAAACGCAATCCGGCGTGCGCCGGAATGACGAAGTTCGGGATGTTTTCATGGGATTACCCCTCATCATGAGTGCGCAACCGGCATGAAGCTTTTTCGACCGCTGTACGAAAAGGCCATCGAATGGGCAGCCAAGCCGCGTGCCGATGTCGGCCTTGCGTTGCTGAGTTTCGTCGAGGCTTTTATTTTCCCGGTCGCGCCGGAAATCATGCTGGCGCCGATGACGTTGGCGAGACCGCGCAGGTGGTGGCAGTTCGCTTCATTGAGCTTGTTCTTCTCGCTGCTGGGTTCGCTGGTCGGTTACGCGCTGGGGCACTACGCGTTCGATGCCGTGAAACCATTGCTCGCGCAGATCGGCTGGTTGCCGCACCTTGAAGTGTTGGTGCATACGCTCGGCGCGGATGCGAAGGCGCATCCCTGGAAAGCGTTCTGGCTGCTGGTCGCCGCGGGGTTCGTGCCGATTCCGATGAAAGTCGCGAGCTGGGCCTGCGGCATCGTCGGCATGCCGATCCTGCCGTTCCTCGGCGGCATCGCGGTGGGACGCGGCAAGCGCGTGTTCCTGGTGGCGGGCGTGATCCGTCTGGGCGGCGAACGTGCAGAGAAACTGCTGCACAAGTACATCGAGATCATCGGCTGGGCGATCGTCGCGATCGTCGCCGCGCTGCTGCTGTGGTGGTGGCTGCGCTGACCATTTGTGTCGCGGCGCGAATGAAAAAACGCCCGGCGATGCCGGGCGTTTTTCGTGGTGCCGGCCAACGGTGATCAGCCCTTGAGGCAGGTGCTCATGAAACTCTTGCGCGCGTCGCCCTTGAGTGCCTTGGCTTTCGCATCGGCGTTGCAGGTCTTCATCTTTTCCTGCTGGGTGGGCTTCGCGGTGGTGGCCGCCGTGTCGGTCTTGCCGTGCAGGCAATCGCTCATGAACTTCTTGTGCGCATCGCCCTTCATGCCCTTGGACTGATGACTGCACGTGGCCATCTTCTGCTGCTGGGCAGTCATCGGCTTGGCGGACGAAGCAGCCGGGGCACCCGCGGCAAAAGCCGGGCCGGCCGCCAGCGCACCGAGGCTCAATCCCAGTGCCAACATCGAGGTACGGATCCGCATGATTTCTCTCCTGGTGGAAATCGGGACCGGCAGTCGCCGGCGTTGCGAACTATACCGCCGTGTCCAGGTCGCGGAATAAGACGCGCCCGCCAGAACCCGCACCGCGCGAAGCGGTTCAGGTTCCGGTGGGACAATCGTGTCGGGGCGCGTTACGCGCGGGTTACGCCGCGGCGCGGTTCGCTTCGACTTGCTGGCGCGGACCGTGCTTCAACGCGTCGCGCACGTGCGCGACCAGCAGGTCCACCTCGGCCTCATTGATGCTGAAATGCGGGGTGAAGCGCAGCGAATTGGTGCCGCCGTGGATCACGTTGATGCCGCGCTCGCGCATGTATTCCTCGATCGAATTCGCGCCGAAGCACTTGAACTGCGGCGCCAGCTCGCACGAGAGCAGCAGGCCGGTGCCCTGCACCTTGGTGATCAGGCCGCCCAGTTCATCCTTGAGCGCGGAAAGCTTCTTCACCAGTTCGGCGCCGCGTGCCCGGATGTTGGCGCGCAGCTCGGGCGTGATTTCCGCCAGTACCGCGCAGGCGATATCGAGCGCGCGCGGGTTGCCGGTCATGGTGTTGCCGTAGATGCCTTTCTTGTAAAGGCCC
>DASZTT010000088.1:0-15656 GCA_035547895.1 Rhodanobacteraceae bacterium | reverse complement strand
CGACGACGGCGTCCCGCCCGAACCGATCGGCGCACCCGGCCGTCCTGCGAGGCCGCGCCTCGTGATGCCGCGCGACGTGCCGCAACGCGGGCTCGGCAGCGACGAAGGCCGCGCGGCGCTGGTGCACGCGGTCGCGCACATCGAGTTCAACGCCATCAATCTTGCATGGGACGCGGTGTACCGTTTTCCCGGAATGCCCGACGACTACTACCGCGACTGGGTCTCCATCGCGCACGACGAATCGCGCCATTTCACGATGCTGTCCGCGCGCCTCGCCCAGCTCGGCCGCGCCTACGGCGATTTCGAGGCCCACAACGGCCTGTGGGAAATGGCCGTCAAGACGGCCGGCTCTTGCCTCGCGCGCATGGCGCTGGTGCCGCGCGTGCTGGAAGCGCGCGGCCTCGACGTGACGCCCGGCATGATCGCGCGCCTGCGCTCGGTCGGCGACGACGCCACGGCCGGCATCCTGGAAATCATCCTGCGCGAAGAAGTGCCGCACGTCGCCGCCGGCACGCGCTGGTTCCGCTGGTGCTGCGGGCGCGAGGGCCGCGATCCCGAAGCGAGCTTCGTCGAACTGCTGCGCGAATACGTTCCGACCGGCTTGCGCGGTCCCTTCAACCTTGATGCGCGCCGTGCCGCCGGTTTCGCGGACAATGAGCTTCTCCACTTGGGCGCAATCTGAGCCGCCCCGCCTCGACCGGGCGCATCAAGGAGCACGCGGCATGTCCCGATCCCATCCGGAATCCTTGCTCCAACGATTGGAACTGCAGGTTCCCATCATCCAGGCGCCGATGGCGGGCGTGTCCTCGCCGGCGATGGCCGCCGCGGTCTCGAACAGCGGTGGCCTGGGTTCGCTGGGCGTCGGCGCGATGCAGGCAGCACAGGCGCGCGCGGCCATCCGCGAGTTCCGCGGCATGAGCGATGGACCGTTGAACGTCAACGTATTCGTGCATCGCGCCGCGCGGCCGGACCCATCGCGCGAGGGCGCGTGGCTGGAACGCCTGCGCCCCGAATTCGCGCGCTGCCACGCCGAGCCGCCGACGCAGCTGCACGAGATCTACACCTCGTTCCTCGACGACGAGGCGATGCTGGCCATGCTCGTCGAGGAACGGCCCGCCGTGGTGAGTTTCCATTTCGGGCTGCCGCATCCGCGGCAGGTCGAGAAGCTGCATGCGGCCGGCATCTACCTGCTGGCGTCGGCGACGAACCTGCGGGAAGCGGAATCGATCGAAGCAGCCGGCATCGACGCCGTCATCGCGCAGGGTTACGAAGCGGGCGGGCATCGTGGCGTGTTCGATCCCGATGCGGAAGATGACTGCCTGGGAACGCTCCCGCTGACGCGCTTGCTGGTGGGTGCGGCCGGACTGCCGGTCATCGCGGCCGGAGGAATCATGGACGGCGCCGGCATCGCCGCGGCGCTGGCGCTGGGCGCATCTGCCGCGCAACTCGGGACGGCATTCGTCGGCACCGCGGAATCCCTGGCGGATGCGGCGTATCGCGAACGCCTGTTCGGCGAACCGGCGCATCACACGACCATGACCCGCGTGATCTCGGGACGGCCCGCGCGTTGCCTCGCCAACGATTTCACGCGCTGGGGTGCGGCATTGCCGGACGATCGCGTCGTGCCTGATTATCCGATCGCCTACGATGCCGGCAAGGCGTTGAACCGTGCAGGCAAGCTGGCCGGCCAGACCGGTTACGGCGCGCACTGGGCCGGGCAGGGCGCACCGCTGGCGCGCGAAATTCCGGCGCGGGATCTGATGGCTGCCTTGAAGATCGAGCTGGCGCACGCGTTGCGCGTGCGGGCATAGGCGCGACGAAGTCGTGCTAGTGCGATTTGCGGATGTCGAGCCGAAGCGCCGACGTTCGTTCGGATGATGCGCGTTGTTCGTCGCCCGACCTCGCCGTCTACAGCGCGTGCGCGAGGGCCATCGCGACCAGCGCCGCAATCAAGAGCAGCACGGCGAGACGGCTGAACGTTGCGACCCGGCGTTGCAATCCCGCGATCGTCTGCAGGGTCGCCGCGCGTTGTTCGCCTTCCGGCATTTGCGCCACCTGCTGCGACAACGTTCCGGCGCGATCGGCCGCGCGTCCGATCACCGCGCCACCGATCACCGCCGCCGCGATGCCGCACAGGCCACCGATGCCAAGCGCCAGTCCGGCGCCATGTGCCACGATGGCGCCGTCGAAGCCGCCGGTGAAGATCCAGTACATCCACAGGCCCGACAGCAGTGTCAGCGTGGCTGCCGCGGCGATGAACCCGCCCATCCGCCGCCGCATCAATTCAGCCATCACGGGCGCACCCTGTGGTCCGGTCGCACGGATCGCGGGTGTCACGTACAAGGTCAGGAACGCGGCCGAGCCCACCCAGAACGCCGCAAACAGGATGTGCAGCACCCGCACACCCGCATACCATTCACCGATCATGGCTTGCCCCTTCTGTGCGAAAGGTCGGAAGTATCGTTCGCGAGCATGGATGGGACAACCCGCGAACGACCGCGACCGGCGCCGTGCTTGCGGCGCCGATCCGCATCAATGCCCGGTTGCATTCACCACAGCAGGTGGCGTGGGCAATACCAGCTTCAGATAGGGCGCGGGCGCATCCTGCCCGGGCGGCACCCAGTCGTGCGCGGCCTTGCCGGCCGGACCCAGCGAGTGGATGTACGCGTACATGTCGGTCAGGTCCTTGTCGGACAGGTAGCGGAAAGTCCAGTACGGCATCGCCGGCCGCGACTTCAGCGAACGCAGCTTGGCGATCCATTGCTTCGCCGTCAGCGTCTGCACGAGCAGCCGCAGGTTCGGCGCGTAGGTGGTGCCCCACGGACCCTGGAAGTTCATCCCGCCGCCGGTCAGCAAGACATCGGCCGGTGCCTGGCCGCCATTCTGCGCCCAGCCGGGCGTGTGGCAGTCCTGGCAGCCGCCGTAGTTCACCAGGAATTCGCCGTGCTTGACGGATTTCTTCGACGCGTGCGCGCCACCCGCGAAAGCCGGAGCAGCCAGAAGAACACCGACTGCAAAGGCCAGTATTGCCTTGATCATGACTTCGCCTCCCCGCGGTTGCAGTGGGTTGGATAGGGCAACCGCGGCCGGAGTATTGGCCGGTCCCGCCAGCAGCGCAAGTGCCCTCGCCGGTGTACCCTCGCGGTTTCGCTTGAATCGGAGCGGTCCCATGTCGATGCGAAAAATCCTGGTTGCGCTGGCGGCGTCGATCGTCGCGACCCTGGCCTGCGCGGCGACGCCCACGCAAAAGCCCGGTCCACAACCGACGACCGGCGTGTACCTGCTCACCGCCGATCGCGTGTTCGACGCGCGCAGCGAAGCCGCGCACGCGGGCTGGGCGGTGCTGGTGGAAGGCGACAAGATCGCCGCGGTCGGGCCGCGCGATTCCATCAAGGTGCCCGCCGATGCGCAAACCATCAACCTGCCGGGCACCACGCTGATGCCGGGCATGATCGACGCGCATTCGCACATTTTCCTGCATCCCTACAACGAGACGTTGTGGAACGATCAGGTGCTGAAGGAGCCGCTGGCGTATCGCACCATCGAGGCGGTCAACCACGTGCGCGACACGCTGTTGGCCGGCTTCACCGCGCTGCGCGACCTCGGCACCGAAGGCGCGGGCTACGCCGACGTGCAGGTGCAGAAGGCGATCAACGACGGCCTGATTCCCGGACCGCACCTGTTCGTCGCCACCCGCGCGACGGTCGCCAGGGATTGCTATGGTCCGGGCCCCATGGGCTTTCGCACCGACATGACGATTCCGCAGGGCGGCATCCCGGTGGCGGGCGTGCCGGAGATGATCGCGGCGGTGCGCGACCAGGCGGGCCACGGCGCGGACTGGATCAAGATCTATGCCGATTACCACTGCGGCAAATCACACGGCTCCGTGCCGACCTTCACCCAGGCCGAATTGAACGCGGGCGTGGAAGCCGCGCATTCGCTGGGCCTGCCGGTGTCGGTGCATTCCACCACGCCCGAAGGCATGCGCCGCTCCATCCTCGCCGGCGTGGACACCATCGAGCACGGCTTCTACGGCACCAGGGAAGTGTTCGAGATGATGAAGCAGCACAACGTCGCCTACCTGCCGACGCTGGAGGCGGTGGTCGCCTACGCCGAATACTTCGACCACTGGAAGCCCGGCGATCCGCCGAATGACGAGATGAAGGCCTCGCAGAGAGCGTTCAAGCTGGCGATGCAGGCCGGCGTCACCATCGGCTGCGGCAGCGACGTCGGCGTGTTCAAGCACGGCGAGAACTACAAGGAAGTCGAGTGGATGGTGAAGGACGGCATGCGTCCCGCGCAGGCGCTGCTTGCAGCCACCGCCGTGGACGCGAAAATCCTGCGCCAGCAGGACAACTTCGGCCAGCTACGCCAAGGCCTCGACGCCGACATCATCGCCGTGCAGGGTGACCCGACGCAGGACATCAGCGCGATCGAACACGTGCCGTTCGTGATGAAGGGCGGGGTGATCTACAAGCAACAGCAGGGTCGGTGACATGGAAGGTGGTGTGGATTTCATCCAGTGACGCCGCAACGAAACCATCAATGACCAACAAACGCATCTCGTGGCGGCGGCGTCCGCGGGTGGTGATGCTGGGCGGCCGCCAGTTCGTGCCGCATGGGCTGCAGGAGCACCTGTGGGAGGATTTCTACCATCGCGCGCTGACGATTGGCTGGCCGCGCTTCTTCGGCATCGCGATCGGCATTTTCCTTCTGTTCAACGTGTTGTTTGCGCTGCTCTATCAGATCGTCCCGGGGGGCATCGCCAACGAAAATCCGCGGGGCATCGCGGGCGCGTTCTTTTTCAGCGTGGAAACACTGGCCACTGTCGGTTACGGCGACATGCACCCGCAGTTGCTGTACACACACCTGGTCGCGACGGCGGAAATCATCATCGGCATCGGCAATATCGCGATCCTGACCGGGCTGATCTTCGCCCGTTTCTCGCGTTCGCGCGCCAAGATCCTGTTCGCGAAATACGCGGTGGTGCGCCCGATCAACGGCAAGCCCACCCTGATGATGCGCGCCGCCAACATGCGCCTGAACCTGATCTCGCAGGCGTCCGCGCACTTGCACCTGGTGCGCCAGCACTCCACGCCAGAAGGCTACCGGCTGCGGCGGATCGAAGATCTGGCGCTGGTGCGCGATCGCCACCCGGTATTCCGGCTCAGTTGGAGCCTGATGCATGTGATTGACGAGCAAAGCCCGCTGCACGGGGCCACGCCCGAAAGCCTGCGCGAGAGCGAGGCGACCATCCTGCTCGCGATCGAGGGTGTGGACGAAACCACTTCGCAGCCGCTGGTTGCCATGTATCAATGGGGCATCGACGAGGTGCGCTGGAACCATGGCCACGCAGACCTGGTACGACGCGGCGAGGACGGCACCTACGTGATCGACTACACCATCTTCCACGATGTGTTCCCACTCGGAGAGGACGACACGCGATCGGACTGATTCCCGTTTCCTTGCGGCCACCCTCGCCACCGCCTAGGGTGCCGTTGCCCGGCCCGGCGGCAGAAGCGTTCACCGCGGCCTGCCGGGGTTGAAAAGGAGCGACACGATTCGAGTCAGCGTCGCGGTTCGGCCCCAAGGTCGATCTTCGGCGCGGGGTTGCCCGCCTCTTTTCGCTCGCCCATCAGGATCACCAGCGCGATGCCACCGATGATCGCCACCGAGGCCACCAGCAGACGCAGCGTCAACGGTTCGCCGAGGAAGAAAACGCCGCCCGCCGCCGCGAGGATCGGAACGCTCAGTTGCACGGTCGCGGCGGTGGTGGATTTCAGGAACGGCAGCGCGGTGTACCAGATGGCGTAGCCGACGCCCGAGGCCAATGCGCCCGACAGGAACGCATAGCCGACGCCCGCCGGATCCAGCGATGCATTGCGCGACAGGCACAGGCTGAGGATCAGTGCCAGCGGTGCGGCGCGCAGGAAGTTTCCGGCGGTGACTTTGAGCGGATCGCCTCCGTGTTTGCCGCGCAGCGAGTAAATGCCCCACGTGATGCCGGCGCCCAGCATCAACAGCGCGCCCGCCAACGACGGCGCCGACAATCCTGGCAGCAGCAGGACGAGAAGTCCGGCGCAGGCGAGCACGAGTCCGAGCAGCTGCAGCCAGCGCATGCGTTCGCCGGACCAGATGCCATAGCCGATCATGGTGGTCTGCACCGCACCGAACAGCAGCAATGCACCCACGGACGCGGTGAGGTGCAAATAAGAAAAGGAAAAACCGGCCGCGTAGGCGAACAGTGCCAGCGCCGACAACCAGTTGCCGCCGCCCCTCCGCGCACCGCCGCGCAGCCCTACCAGGCACCACAGCACGAGCGCGCCCGAAAGCAGCCGCACCGTCGTGAAACTCGCCGCATCGATGCGCGTGTGCGCCAGCGCGGCCCGGCACAACAGCGAGTTGCCCGCGAACGCAATCAGCGCCAGTGCAGTGAAGATCGTCGTGCGCAGAAGGGGCATGGTCGACTCGATCGCGGATGGGTTGGGAATTTACAAGCATCCGCAGCGTGGCTGGCGACCGGTCCTCACTCGATCTTCCCGTCTGATCGCCGGGCCGGCGTCAGGGAAGCGGCTTTCCGCTCGCAAGCATGCGCGATGCAGCGCCAAGGTTACCTTGACCGTGCAGTGCGAAGTACGCGATGCAAGAAATGCCGCGGCGGCGCGCATCCACGGCCATTCGATCACTGATTGGTGAGCTGTGTCGCCGGAACCCGCAATCCCTTCGGACGTCTTGCCGGGTGTGGATTTCGTGCGGCGATCTTCCCATCTGTCGCGGCAAGCGACAAGCGCATCAGCCTTCAAGCCTATTGTTCGTCGCCGGACACGCGACTACGCTCGGCAACGCCGCGTACGGAGAAGTGACCGATGCGTATCGTGAGCGTGGGGCAGGTCGTGTTTGCGCTGACCATGGTCGGCGTCGGCGTCCTCGGCTGGATGCGGGGCGACTTCGTCCAGATCTGGCAGCCCGTGCCCAAGGCGTTTCCCGCGCGCGAGGTGTTGATCTGGCTCTGCGCCGCGATTTCGCTCGCCTGCGGCGCGGGCCTGCTGTGGCGCGGCACGGCCGGGTCGGCGGCGCGCTTGCTGTTTTTCTACTTGCTGCTCTGGATGGTGGTGTTCAAGCTGCGCTTCATCGTCCTCGCGCCGACCACGGAAGGTGCCTACCAGAGCAATGGCGAGAACGCGGTGATCGTGGCGGGCGCATGGGTGTTGTACGTCTGGCTGGCCGCGGATTGGGACCGCCGGCATCTCGGTTTCTTCAGTGATGAAACGGGCCTGCGTGCCGCGCGGGTACTGTATGCATTGGCGATGATCGCGTTCGGCCTGTCGCATTTCTTTTATCTCGATCTGACCGCGCCGCTGGTGCCGGCATGGTTGCCGTGGCACACAGGCTGGGCCTATTTCACCGGCGGCGCCTATCTCGCGGCAGGGCTGGCGATGATCACGGGAATCCTTGCGAAACCGGCGGCGATATTGTCGGCATTGCAGATAGGCCTGCTGACGTTCCTGGTGTGGCCACCGTTGGTGCTGTCCGGCACCATCACGGCTTCGCAGTGGGGCGAGTTCACCGTCTCCTGGGTGCTGACCGCCGCCGCGTGGGTCGTTGCCGAGTCGTATCGCGGCGCGGGTTGGGTTGTTGCGGGTTCGCAAGTCCCTGAAGCCGGCGGACGTTCCGGAATGCCGGCCCGTTCCACCATCAATCAATAAGTCGCCATCGCGGGGTGAGCCATGAAGATGTCGCTTCAGCCGAGCCGCATATTCTTTGCTGCATGCTTGATCGCGTTGGGCATCACCGGCCTCGTCAACGGCGATTTCGCGTTGGTGTGGCAGCACGTCCCGGCGCAGGTGCCGGGCCGAACGATTCTTGCCTATGTCTGCGCGGTGATCGAACTGGGTTTCGGCATCGGCCTGCTGTGGCCGCGCACGTTGGCGTGGGCATGCCGGCTGCTGTTTCCGTACATGCTGCTGTGGCTGGTGCTGCTCCAGATCCCGCACGTGATCCATGCGCCGCTGGGTACCGATGCGTGGGGCGGCGTCGGCGAGATCGCGATCATCACGGCCGGGGCCTGGTACCTGTTCGCGACGCACGCGGGAAGTTCCGGCGTGCAGGCATCGCGCTGGCTGCTGATCGTCGCATTGCCCATGATCGGCGTCGCAGTGATTGCGGATGGACTGAAATTCGGTGACAAGGTAATGCAACCGTGGCTGCAGGTATTGCCCGATCCGATGGCATTGGCGTGCTTCACCGGGATTTGCAGCATCGCGGCGGCACTGGCGTTGCTGTTCGGCGTGTGGCCGCGACTGGCGGCAACGCTGGAAGCCCTGATGCTGGGTCTGATCACCGTCGCCTACTGGGCGCCTGCGCTGCATACCGGCAGGACCGCGACCACCGCGTTCATCATTTCATCGCTCATCACGGCCGGCGTGTGGGTGGTGGCGGACAGCTACCGCGGCGTGGGATGGTTCGCCAGCAGGCAGCCCGCCTGGAAACAGTGACGCCGGCAGCCATGAAGAAAGCCTATGCTTCCGCTGGTGCCGGACGCAGGTAGACGATCAAGCACGCGATGCACAATGCCAAGCCCGCGAGGGGAAACTCCAGCGAGGTTGCGGCCGCGACGCCGAACACGCACAAGGTGATGATCGAGCGGAGCCGCAGGATGCGCAGCAACTTCGGCGGCGCGTCTTCTTCCTTCACCAGTTCCCAGATCAGGGCGATGTAAGTCAGGTTGACCAGGAAGAACACCAGCGCGTAGAACGCCACCGGTTGCGGCGCCAGTTCGCTCGCGGCAATCCAGGCCGTGGAAAGGGGCAGCCACGAGATCGAGAACAGATGCGCGAAGTTGAACCACAACAGGCGCGGATTCGCCTCGGTGGCGTAGCGCATCAGGTAGTGATGATTGGTCCAGACGATGGCGATGAAGAGATAGCTCACCGCGTAGCTCAGCCACGTCGGCCACAGCAGCAGGAGCGCGCTGAAGGTAGGGATGCGCGGCGGACGCATTTCCAGTACCAGCACCGTGATCAGCACGGCGAAGATGCCGTCTGACAATGCGCTCAGCCGCTCCGGCGTGGCTTTGCGAAGTCCGGCCATGGGTCACGTCACATCGAAAGCGCGAGCGATTGCCCGACCGGCAACGCTTCCCATTGCATCGTGAGTCCAGCCATGCGCGCGCGGATAGCGTCGAGGTCGTCCGCGCTGACGCCAAGCATCGGGCAATTGCGCGCCTCGCAGGTGACGCGATACAGGTCCAGCATTTCCGTGGCTTCGCTGCCGCCGCCCGACCATGCATCGCCCTGGATCACTTCCACCAGCCGCTCGACGCCGTCGCTTTCGGCTTCGCCGCGCATGCGCATGTCGGCGCGTTCGCCGTCGCGTACCCGAGTGACGAATCCGCGCTTCGCCAGCGTGGTCTCGACCACGTAATGCACCATGTCATGCGGAATGATCCGCTGCTTCGGACATTCGATGTGCTCGACCGAGCCGTCGTCGCGCACGACCTGCATGCGGTCGTATTTGCCGGAATCCTTGGTGAAGACGAATTGCATGCGCGGATCATATCCCGCGCGCGCATGCTGCGCGCCGCAAATCAATCCTGCAATCGCGCCACGACGAGCGACGATGGCCCGAGACGCGCAACGGCCATGAAGTTCACCCGCGAACGGGTCAGGTTTCGGCGACCAGCAGTTCTTCCGAGTTGTCGGGCGGACGCAGGCCGTCGGTCCGGTCGGCGAAATAGCGCTTGGCGAGCGACGCGGCAGACACGTGCCGCGCATGCCTGAATCCTGTTTCGCGCGCAAGCGCCAGCATCTGGCTGGGCGTGAAGAAGCTGAGGAATGGCGTACCGCTGGCTTTCGCGCCGGCTGCGGCGCGCTCGACGCCCGTGCGGATGTCCGGGCCCAGCATTTCGATGGGCAGCATGAAGGTCATCGCGAACGTCGAACCCGGCGCAAGCGCCGCGACCCGGCGCAAGGTTTCCTCGATCGCCTCGCGGGTGAGGTACATGCTGACGCCCGCGGATGCGACGACCGCGGGTTTCGTGGCATCGAAACCGGCTTCCGCCAAACGTTCCCACCACGCATCGCCGGCTTCGAAATCCACCGGCACCAGTTGCAGGTGCGGCGGAATGCCGAAACCGAGATCGACCAGCCGCTGCCGCTTCCAGGCCTGCGGACCGGGCTGGTCGATTTCAAATACGCGCATGCGGCTGCCGAGTTGCGGACGCCGCTGCACGAACGTGTCGAGCCCGGCGCCGAGGATCACGTATTGATCGACGCCGCGCGCGGCCTGTTCCTCGACGAGGTCTTCAATGAATCGCGCGCGCGCCAGGATGGAGGCCCGGAACGGGCGCGTGAACGCGCCCATGTCCGGACGCTCGCGCCAGCCTTCGCCGGGCGCGGCGAGCTGCAAGCCGACGGTGTCTTCGAACACGTGCGGCGGCGGGTCGGCCAGCACGTGCAGCGCGCGCCACAACGCCGTGCGGATCGCGGTGTTGTCGGGCTCCGGTTGCTGATGGTCGGACATGCTCGTGCGAAGAGTGTGGAAACCGGAACGTTACCACGCGCAATTGTGCAGCTCACGCTGCGGTCGGACCTGCACGTGGCGCATCTTCTGCTCGCGCCCCGCCGCCTTCACCACCATCAGGATCGCGCGAGCCGGTCGCGATGGCTTGCGCGTCCACGTGCCAGCCACCATGCCGCGCGCCACAGCCACGCCAGCACCAGCGCGATCACGGCTTTTTCGCCCAGGCCGCGCGGGATCGGCGAGAGTGCGTAAATCCAGAAATACACGACGCACACGGATGCAATCGCGGTGGCTTCGATGAACTGATCGTACGAGCGCGCGTCGAAGCGCAGACACAGCGATTGCAGCAACGCGGCGGTGGTGATGCACAGGAACGTGGCAAACGCCGCCCACTGGTGGATCGCGCCGTGCAGCGTGACCGGCCAGCGTGTCGCGTCGGCCGTGAACGACGCGAGGATGCACAGGGCGACCGCGCCGACGACGAACAGGATCAGCGGGACCACGCTGCGCGCGCGGCGGTCCAGCGCGAGGTACCAGCCGACGCCGAGCGCAGCGATGCCCGGCACGGGCGCATAGAAGCTTGCGCGCACCCAGGTGCCGTACGGGCCGGTCACGTAGAGGCTCATCGACGTGGTGATCCAGTCGAGGTCGGTGCGCAGGAACTGCACCAGCACACAGGTCACGGTGATGAAGGCGACACCGGCCAGCGCGGCGCCACCGAGCACGCGCGTGGTCGGACCGTCTTGCGCGCGCCCGTTGGGCGACGCGTGCCGGACGGGACTGTTCGCCGGACGGGTGTTCATTGCGTTGTGGGTCGCGCAGGCGCGGTCTCGTCGAAGCCTGGCGCCGGCAGCGGCGCCGGCGCTTGTGCTGGCGCTTCAGTGCGGCGTGGAAACGCGATCCGCGACTTGCTGCTTGAGCGAGCGTGCGTCGGTGGCCTGCAGGTCGGCTTGCGCGATGATGCCGCACAACTCGCCGTTCCCGTCCACGATCGGCATCCGGCGAATGCGATGCGCGGCCATGGCCTGCGCGCAATCTTCCAGCGTGTCGCTTTCCTTGCAGGTGATCGCGGGTTCGGTCATGCAATCGCCTGCGGTCACGCTGGCGGGGTTGCGTCCCGCGGCGACGGTACGCACGACGATGTCGCGATCGGTCACCACGCCGAGCAGCTTCTTGCCGCCGTCCCGTTCGACGATCGGAACCTCGCCGATGTCTTCGTCGCGCATGATCTCGGCGACCTCCTTCAGGCTGGCGCCCGGCGGGCAGCAGATGGGATTCAGTGTCATCACGTCCTTGATGTTCATGACTTGCTCCTTGTGTTCGCATGTGTTGCGGCCGCGAAGTCCTATCCAACCACGCCGCGCGTGTCTGGCGGATGAAGGCGATGCAAACCCGCGTTTCGTGCGGGCGACGGCACGCTGCGCGTCAGCCGCACAGGCGCAGCAACCACCATGATGCAAGCCACAGCCACGAAAGGATCAGGGCGATCACCGCCTTTTCGCCGAGGCCGCGCGGGATGGCATGCACCAGTGCGTAGATCCACAACGCGGCGAAGGCGAGCACGGCGAGCGTGAACGCCGGGCGGAAGTGCACGCGCCAGCGTGGATCGCGGCGCCATCGCCAGGATTGCAGCAGCATCGCCACGGTGACGCACAGGAAGGTGGCGTTCGCCGCGATCACGTGCACGACGCCGTGCAGGGTCGGCGGTTGGCCGGGAACGTCGGTGGATTCGGCGGCGGTGACGCACAACGCGGCCGCGGCGAGCACGAACAGCAGCAGCGGCGCGGCGCTGCGGGCGTTGCGTTCGAGGGCGCTATAAGCGCCGACCCCCAACGCCACCAATCCGCACGCGAGCACGAAATAACTGGCCTCGACCGCGCGTCCGTAGGGTCCGAGAACGTAGAAGCTCAACGGGACGCGCAACCAGTCGTAATCGCCGCGCAGCCACTGCGCGGCCCCGCACGCGACCGCGAACGTGGCGACGCCGATCAGCCCGACCAGTCCCAGTGCGCGCTCGCATGTGCCGACGCGGCTTGGCGCCGGCGCCCGATGATGGCCCGTCATCGATCCTGGTTCGCCCCCTCGCGTCGCTGCGCCACGTGCCAGAGGACGCCGGAAGGATCCACCACGTAGGCGATGCGCAACCCCCAGGGTTGCATCGCCGGCGCACGCGGCGCGGGGACGCCGAATTGGGCGGCCAGATCCAGCGTTTCGATGTGCGACCACCACGCATCGAGGTCGTCGACCATCAGTTGCATCATGCAGTGGCTCGCCCAGCCTTCGTCGAAATACTGCTGCAGGATGAAGCCGCCCGAACCCGCATTGAAAATCGCGACGTCGCCATCGAGGACCTTCTCGAATCCCAGTGCCTCGTAGAAACGTTTCGAGCGATCGAAATCCCGGCAGGGAAGGAACGGACGAATCGTTTCGGTACCCGCCGGCACGCGATTCATGGTGTTGCGCCTGAAGTCAGTCGCGCGAAGCTGTCAAGGTCGATGTTGGTGCCGCACACGACCAGCGCGACGCGCTTGCCATCCAGCCGCTCGCGCAGCGGACCGCACAGCGCGGCGGTCGCGGCGGCACCGGCTGGTTCCACCGCAAGCTTCATGTCGGCGAACAGCAGCGCCATCGCGCGTTGCATCGCGGCATCCGGAATCGTCACGATTTCATCGACGAATTGCCGCGCCACGCCGAAACTGTAGGGTAGCGCGTAGGGCGCGGCCAGGCTGTCGGCGATGGTGTCCACGCGTTCCAGCTTTTGCGGCGCGCCGGTCTTGAAACTGCGCGACATGCTGTCGGCGCCCTCCGGCTCCACGCCGTACACCTCGCAGCGCGGCTGCATCAGCTTCACCGCGGAGGCGATGCCGGCGATCAGGCCGCCGCCGCCGACCGGCACGATCACCGCGTCGAGGTTCCGGACCTGTTTGCAGAGTTCGTAGCCGACGGTGGCGGTGCCGAGCACGGTGAGCTCGCCTTCGAAGGGATGGATGAAGGTGCGGCCTTCGTCCTGCTCGATGCGTTTGACCTCGGCGAACGCCGCGAACACGTCGTCGGTCAGCACCACTTCGGCGCCGTAGGTGCGGCACAGCGCGACGCGCGCGGGATTGGCGGTGTTCGGCATCACCACCTTCGCCGTCGTGCCCACCGCGCGCGCCGCGAACGCGACCGCGATGGCGTGGTTGCCTGCGCTGACCGCGGTGACGCCGCGCCGCTTCGCGTCGTCGGAAAGGGCCATCGCGTTGAGCAATGCGCCGCGCGCCTTGAAGGTGCCGGTGTACTGGAACAGTTCCAGCTTCAGGAACACCTGCGTGCCGGCACCCGCCGCGCGGTCGATTGCATCACCGCGCCAGTGCCACACCGGCGTTTCGCGCACGCGATCGTCCAACCGCTCGCGCGCGGCGCGAATGTCTTCGATGGCGGGGTGGCTTGCGGCCATGTCTATGGGACTCCCGGCACCGGAACGTGTTTGCTGCCCCTGAGCTCCGCCGCGGTCTGCTCGATGTCGCGGGGCGCGAAGTGCTGGAACCAGCCCCAGTCGCCGTAGTTTTTCCGGATTGCTGGCAGCACTGCATTCACCAGGACATCACCCGATTTTCCGGATCGTTGCGCACTCGCGACCGCTGTTCGCAACGCGGCGAGGTAATCGCGAAAGGCGCGCACGTCCGCGGCCTTCCCGACGTCGCCGTGGCCCGGCACGAAGCTGGCGTCGGGATAATCGTGGAGCAGCGTGTCGTTGCTGGCGATCTGTTCACGGGTGTCGGCATCGATCAGGTTCGGCAGCGTGTGGTTCCAGAACAGGTCGCCGGTGAACACGACCCTGGCGTCCGGGATGATCACCGTCGAATCGCCGCCGGTGTGGCCTTCGAGCGTGCGCACGATGATCTTGCGATCGCCGAGCCAGACCGTGACGTCATGGGTGTATGTCACCGACGGCAGGCCCAGCGTGGCGACGAACTGCTGCTGCTGCGCAGTCGGAGCGGCACCGAAGAACTTGAGGTTCTGGGTGCGCTCCCACGTGCGCACGTTCTCGTGCGCCATCACCACGGCGCCTGCGGCGGCGAACACGTTATTGCCGGCGGTATGATCGAGATGGTAGTGCGTGTCGATGACGTAGCGGATCGGTTCGCGGGTCTTCGCGCGGATCGCGTCCAGCATGGCGCTGGCCGCGGCCGGGTCCTCGAACGTGTCGATCACCAGCACGCCGTCCGGACCGATCACGAAACCCGCGTTGGCGCCCGCCTTGCTCCTGGGTGGCGAGATCGCCGCCCACACGCCGTGGCCGAGATCGTGCAGCGTGAAGAAGGGCGGCGCAGGTTCGGCGGCAGACGCCGTGGACCATGCAAGGCCGGCCGCGAGCGCGAGCAGGAACAACGCAGCGGCGGGATGTTTTCGCGACATGCTCCATTTCCTCCACGGCCAGCGTCAGTAACGCACGAAGTATGGCACCGCCATCAGCACGATGCCGACGATCAGGGTCAGCCACGCACCCGACACGAACCACGGATAGACCATCAGTGCGATGCCACACACCAGCGGCACGATCATCGCCTGCTTCTTGCCGTAGATGAAATAGCCGACGCCGATGGCGCCGAACAGCATGCCCCAGAGAAGCGTGGCGGGACTCGGCATGGCATCACTCCAGTTCGAAGCGGATCCTGCGGGTGGCGGGATCGGCTTCCATCAGTTTCACCGAAACCTGCTGCCCGAGCGGAAGGTCGCGCGCGGCATGTATGCGCGTCTCGATCGCGGGATCGTGGATCATTACCGTGCCGGTGCGTGCATCGCCGTCTTCGAGGTTGGTGACGATCGCGGGAAAGCTGTCGCCCACGCGCGGTGCCAGCACCAGGGCCTCCAGCAGGTCGATCGTCGCGTGTTCGAATTCGCCGGCGGTGCGGTCGGCGATGCGCATGATGTCGGGCAGGGCGTCGAGTTTCGCCAGCGCCCAATCCGGCGGCGTTCGTCCCGCGCACAACGCCACGCAAATTTCGCCGCAGTAGCGATCGACCAGCCGCCGCAATGGCGCGGTCGCGTGCGTGTATTCGGCGGCCAGCGCGGACTGCAGCGGCTGCGCCGGCGGCGCACCGTGGAAGCTGGTGTATCCGGCGCCGCGCAGCACCCGCGTGCACGCCACCAGC
>DASZTT010000087.1:0-6156 GCA_035547895.1 Rhodanobacteraceae bacterium | reverse complement strand
GCCTTCGCCGCGCGCCTTGCGCTGCGCGTTCAGGGCCGCGCGCAGGAAATAGGTGTTGTTGACGCCGGGAATTTCGACCGGGTACTGGAACGCCAGGAACACGCCCGCCGCGGCGCGCGCTTCGGGTTCGAGATCGAGCAGGTTCCTGCCGTCGAACGTGACGCTGCCCTGCGTCACTTCGTAACCGGAACGGCCCGCCAGGACGTTGCCCAGCGTGGACTTGCCCGCACCATTGGGACCCATGATCGCGTGCACTTCGCCCGGCTTCACTTCCAGCGAAAGCCCTTTGAGGATTTCCTTGCCGGCGACGCGGGCGTGGAGGTTTTCGATCGTTAGCATTACCCAATTGCTCCTTCCAGCGAGACTTCCAGCAACTTCTTCGCTTCCACCGCGAACTCCATCGGCAATTCGCGGAATACCTGTTTGCAGAAGCCGTCCACGATCAGCGACACCGCGTCTTCTTCGCTGATGCCGCGCGAACGGCAATAGAACATCTGGTCGTCGGAGATCTTGGACGTGGTCGCCTCGTGCTCCACGATCGCGGTCGGGTTCTTGATTTCCATGTACGGGAAGGTGTGCGAGCCGCACTGCTTGCCGATCAGGATGGAATCGCAGCGCGTGTGGTTGCGTGCGTTTACCGCGCCCTTCTCCACCTTCACCAGTCCGCGGTAGCTGTTCTGGCTTTTGCCCGCGCTGATGCCCTTGGACACGATCTTGGATTTCGTGTCGCGGCCGATGTGGATCATCTTGGTGCCGGTGTCGGCTTGCTGGTAATGGTGCGTCAGCGCGACCGAATGGAATTCGCCGACCGAACGGTCGCCGCGCAGCACGCAGCTCGGATATTTCCAGGTGATCGCCGAACCGGTCTCCACCTGGGTCCAGCTGATGCGCGAATCGTCACCGCGGCACTCGCCGCGCTTGGTCACGAAGTTGTAGATGCCGCCCTTGCCGTTCTCGTCGCCCGGATACCAGTTCTGCACCGTCGAATACTTGATGCTGGCACGTTCCAGCGCCACCAGTTCGACGACCGCCGCGTGCAGCTGGTTGTCGTCGCGCATCGGCGCAGTGCAGCCTTCGAGGTACGACACCACGGAATCCTCTTCCGCGATGATCAGCGTGCGCTCGAACTGGCCGGTGTGTCCGGCATTGATGCGGAAGTACGTGGACAGTTCCATCGGGCAGCGCACGCCCTTCGGGATGAACACGAACGAACCGTCCGAGAACACCGCCGAATTGAGCGCCGCGAAATAGTTATCGCCCTGGGGCACCACCGAACCGAGATACTGGCGCACCAGCTCGGCGTGCTCGCGGATCGCCTCGCTCATCGAGCAGAAGATCACGCCGACCTTGGCGAGTTGGTCGCGCGCGGTGTTGGCGACCGACACCGAATCGAACACCGCATCCACCGCGACGCCCGCCAGCCTGGCGCGTTCGTGCAGCGGCACGCCCAGCTTGTCGTAGGTTTCGAGCAGCTTCGGATCGACTTCGTCCAGCGATTTCGGCTTGTTCTTCGGCGCCGAGTAGTAGCTGATCGCCTGGAAGTCGATCGGCGCAAGCTCCAGGTGCGCCCAGCTCGGAGGCGTCATCTTCAGCCAGCGGCGATACGCGGCCAGCCGCCATTCGGTCATCCACTCGGGCTCCTCCTTGATCGCGGACAGCGCGCGGATGGTGTCCTCGTCGAGGCCCGGCGGCAGGCTGTGCGATTCGATGTCGGTGACGAAGCCGGCGTCGTAACGGCGCGACAACGCCGAGCGGAGTTCTTCGGGTTGGGTTGCCATGCCCTGTTCCCTCACGTGGCCCGCGCACCGCGCGCGCCGGCACGACGATGCAGCATGTCGGCCAGGCTCACGCCACGAAGTGCGTTGTCGATGGTCGCGCCGATGCCCTGCCAATCGCGCGACACCGCGCAAAACGGCTGGCGCTCGCAACCCGCGTGGCCGAGACTGCATTCGGTCAGGCCGATCGGCCCGTCCAGCGCTTCGACGATCTCCGCCAGCGAAATGTCCGTCGCCGAACGCGCGAGGCGATAACCGCCCGCTGCACCACGGAACGAATCCACCAGGCCTGCTTGCGCGAGCCGCTTCAGCAACTTGCTGACCGTCGGCGCCTCGAGGTGCGTCTCCGCGCCCACCTGCGCCGCGGGCAACACTTCGCCCGGATGGCGCGCGAGGCAGGCCATCACCACAGAGGCGTAATCGGCAAGTCGGCTGACGCGGAGCATGAACTGGAGGACTTCGAATAGTACCAATATGGTACTGATTAGCTTGCGCCCCCGCAAGAACGCCTCTTCATCCGGGCTTCACCAAGCGCGCCGCAAACGAAACGGGCGCCCAAGGGCGCCCGCTCGCAATAACCAGGGTGAACGCGCAGCGTCACCCACCCGCGACGACGTGCACCTTCACCGGCGCCTTCACGTCGGCGTGCAGCGAGACTTCGACGTCGTAATCGCCGAGATTGTGGATCGCGCCTTCCGGCATGATCACTTCGCTCTTCTCCAATGCGATGCCTTGTGCGGTGAACGCTTCCGCGATGTCACGCGGACCGATCGAGCCGAACAGTTTGCCCTCGGGGCTGGCATTGGCGGTGATGGTGGCCTCGGCGTTCTCGAATTTGGCGCCGCGCGCCTGCGCCTCGGCCAGCAGCTTGTCGGCTTTGGCCTGGTATTCAGCGCGCTTTGCCTCGAACGCTTCGAGGTTGGCCTTGGTGGCCGGCACGGCCTTGCCGTGCGGCACGAGGTAGTTGCGGCCGTAGCCCGGCTTCACGCGAACCTTGTCGCCCAGTGCGCCGAGGTTCTTCACTTTTTCGAGCAGGATGACTTCCATAAAACTCTCCGATTCGTTAGCGCCGGCATTGCCGACGCAACCTTGTGGTTGTCCGAATGAATGGGCAAAAAGTCAGGCCATGGCTGGCCGTGGTGGAGTCTGCGCCCCCGAACTCCCGGATCGCCCTGCGTTATGCCGTGCAGCGATCAGGGATGCCGTATATCAAACAAAATGGTTGTCGCTGTACGGCAGCAAGGCCAGGAACCGCGCGCGCTGCACGGCCTTGGTCAACTGGCGCTGGTAACGCGCCTTGGTGCCGGTGATGCGGCTCGGGACGATCTTGCCGGTTTCGGTGACGTACTGTTTGAGGGTGGCGAGGTCCTTGTAATCGATGTGCTCGATGCCCTCGGCGCTGAAACGGCAGAACTTGCGGCGGCGGAAAAACTTGGACATGTTCGTGTCTCCGGTCTTCTTTCTGGTCGGGCTCGGCATCACGCGGCCTCGTCACGGTCGTCTTCGATATCGTCGTCGCGGCGGCGCGACGGCTTCTCGTCCTTGTCCTTGGTCTTCAGGATCAGGGACGGTTCGGTCTCGGGACCATGCCACTGCATGATCAGGTGACGGAGCACCGCGTCGTTGAAACGGAAACCGGACTTCAGCTCGGTGACCGCCTTGGGCCCGCACTCGATGTTGAGCAGCGCGTAGTGGGCCTTGGCCAGGTGCTGGATCGGATAGGCGAGCGGACGGCGGCCCCAGTCTTCGACGCGGTGGACCTTGCCGCCTTCGGCTTCGACGAGCGCCTTGTAGCGCTCCAGCATGCCGGGCACCTGCTCGCTCTGGTCCGGATGGACCAGGAACACGACTTCATAATGACGCATTGTGTTTTCCTCATGGGTGTCGCCACGGCAACGGCGCCGGGGTGGGCAGCCTCCCGATCCGGCCAGCCGGCGGTGAGGCGAGGTTTCGCCAAAACAGGTTCAGCGAACCCGAAATGATAGCGTGATCAGGGCAGATGCACAACCGGGAATGGCAGGGTCGGCTTGCCTCTCACCGGCTCCGACCGGCGCAGGATGTGCGGCACGAACGGCGCCAGCGCGGAATTCTCGGCGGCATCCGGCGCGGTGCCTGCCCCTGCCGCGCCGGACGCCGCGCTCATGGACGATTGTCCGGCGCCGCGACCGTAAAGCTTTCCCCGCAACCGCATTCGCCCGTGGCGTTGGGGTTGTGGAACACGAAAGCCGCATTCATGCCTTCGCGTGCGTAGTCAATGCGGGTGCCGTCAACGAACGGCAGCGCCTTGGCGTCGACCACCAGCCTGACGCCGTCGAGATCGAATACCTTGTCGTCGCCGGTGACTTCGCTGGCCAGGTCGACGGTGTAGCCGAATCCCGAGCAGCCGGTGCGCTTGATGCCGAAACGCACGCCCGGCGCGGCGGGGTGCCTGCCGAGGAAGTCGCGCATGCGCGCGGAAGCGGCGGGGGTGAGTTCGATGGCCATGTCCGTATCGGTTTGCGGTGCGTGCTGCGTTATTATCGCGCGTTCGTCTTTCCCATACATGGCCCATCGCGGGCACGGTTTCAAGCCATGGCAACCTTGAGCGTCAAACAGGCACTGGCCGGCGGCGCGCCGGAAGGCTCGTCCGTCGAAGTGCGCGGATGGGTGCGCACGCGCCGTGACTCCAAGGCGGGCTTGTCGTTCGTGAACCTGAGCGATGGTTCGTGCTTTGCGCCGCTGCAAATCGTCGCGCCCGCGACATTGCCGAACTATGCGGGCGACGTGCAGAAACTCTCGGCCGGCTGCGCCATCGTGGCGCGCGGCAAGCTGGTGCCTTCGCAGGGCAAGGGCCAGGCCTTCGAATTGCAGGCCGACGCGATCGAAGTACTCGGTTTCGTGGACGATCCCGAAACCTACCCGATCCAGCCCAAGCAGCACACGCCGGAATTCCTGCGCGAAGTTGCGCACCTCAGGCCGCGCACCAACCTGTTCGGCGCGATCTCGCGCGTGCGCCACACCATGATGACCGCGATCCACCGGCATCTCACGGCAGAAGGCTTCTACTGGGTCAACACGCCCATCATCACGACGTCCGACGCCGAGGGCGCAGGCGACATGTTCCGCGTCTCCACGCTGGACCTCGCCAACCTGCCCCGCGACGACAAGGGCGCGATCGATTTCAAGCGCGACTTCTTTGCACGCGAAGCGTTCCTTACCGTCTCGGGCCAGTTGAACGTCGAGGCGTATTGCCTCGCGCTCGGCAAGGTCTACACCGTCGGGCCGACCTTCCGCGCCGAGAACTCGAACACGCCGCGCCATCTCGCCGAATTCTGGATGTGCGAGCCGGAGATCGCGTTCGCCGACCTCGACGACAACGCCGACTGCGCGGAAGCCTTCCTGAAGGCCATCTTCAAGGCCGTGCTGAACGAGCGCGCCGACGACATGGCGTTCTTCGCCGAGCGCGTTCAGAAAGATGCCATCACTCGCCTTGAAAAATTCATCGCCGCGCCCTTCGAGCGTATCGATTACACCGATGCAATCACGGCCTTGCAGAAATCCGGACAGAAATTCGAGTTTCCGGTCGAATGGGGCGTGGACCTGCAAACCGAGCACGAACGCTGGCTGGCCGAGACCCACGTGGGGCGGCCGGTGGTGGTGATGAATTACCCCGAAAAGATCAAGGCGTTCTACATGCGCCTCAACGACGACGGCAAAACCGTCGCCGCGATGGACGTGCTGGCGCCGGGCATCGGCGAGATCATCGGCGGCTCGCAGCGCGAGGAGCGGCTGGATCACCTCGATCGCCGCATGCAACAGTTCGGCATCGACCCCGCGCACTACCAGTGGTATCGCGACCTGCGCCGCTACGGCACGGTGCCGCACGCAGGCTTCGGGCTGGGCTTCGAGCGCCTGCTGGTGTACGTGTGCGGACTTTCGAACATCCGCGACGCGATCCCGTATCCGCGCACGCCGGGCCACGCGGAATTCTAGGCCGGTCCGGAAACTTGGCGGGGCCGTGCGGGTCGAAATGCCGGAACACGACTTTCGGCCCGTTTCCGGCATGGCCGTGATCGTTACACTGCGCCGACTGCGTGCCCTGCCCTCGGCGGCCACGGGCACGGCGCGTTTCTCCAATACTCTTCTTCATCCAGTCTCCGTGTCCCGTTTTCTCCGCCTCGCCGCTTTCATTTGCTTCCCGGTGCTGCTGGCAGCCTGCAGCCATGCGATCAAGCTGCCGCTGATCGGAAGCTTCGACACCGCGCCGCCGCCTTCCCGCGACGCGGCGATGCAGGATCTCAAGGATGCGACGCCCTGCTGCCACGTGTGGGCGGACCTGCCCTACCACGATCCGCTGCCGGCCGAGCCGCGCGCGTTCAAGCTGGACAAATTCAGCCCCGTC
>DASZTT010000086.1:0-1604 GCA_035547895.1 Rhodanobacteraceae bacterium | reverse complement strand
CGAAGTTGCGGCGCATGCGTGCATACAGCCGCCACACGATCAGCGGCGCGACGATGATGGGAACGATGACGTTGGGCGACATGGTGTTCTCCGACGTGACGGTGCTGTCATGGGTTCAGGACGGGCTGTCATCCTGATGCTTCCGATCCCGCAAGATCTTCTTCCGCGATGGCCTTCCATTAAGCAGCAATCATGGATGATTGCACGAACCCTGTCGCGTAACGGTTGTCATGCGAAGCGCATGCATCGTGCTAGCGCTGGCAACGCGGACACCAGTAGGTCATCCGTTGCCCCACCACTTCAGCGCGGATCGGCGTGCCGCAGACCTTGCATGGCTCGCCCGCGCGGCCGTACACGGCGAGCTCCTGCTCGAAATAACCCGGCGCGCCATCGGGTGCGAGGAAATCGCGCAGCGTGGTGCCGCCGCGCGTGATCGCGTAATTCAGCACGCGCCGGATTTCCGCGGCGATGCGCGCGTAGCGCGCGCGCGACACCGCGCCCGCCGCACGCTTGGGATGTACCCCGGCCGCGAACAGTGCCTCGGTGGCGTAGATGTTGCCGACACCGACCACGATCGACTGGTCCATCAAAAAGGTTTTCACGGCCGCGCTGCGTCCGCGTGATGCATTCCACAGCCAATCACCGTCGAACGCATCGCCCAGCGGTTCGGGACCGAGGTCCTGCAGCAGCGGATGCGTTTCGCCGGACTTCTGCCATAGCAGGCTGCCGAAGCGTCGCGGATCGTTGAAGCGCAAGGCCTGCCCTGAATCGAAGACCAGGTCGTAGTGGTCGTGCGTGCGCGGCGGTACGTCGGGGTCGGTGATGCGCAGCGAACCTGACATGCCGAGATGCAGCAGCGCGCTGCCGGCCTTCGTGTGCAGCAGCAGGTATTTCGCGCGGCGTTCCACCGCATCGATACGCTGGCCCGGAAGGATTGTCGTGATCGCGCGCGGGATCGGCCAGCGCAAGTCCTTGCGGCGCAATACCACGCGTTCCACCACGCGCCCGGTCACGAATGGTGCGATGCCGCGCCGGGTGGTTTCGACTTCGGGAAGCTCGGGCACCTACTCGCCTTCTGGTTTCGTGAGCATGACCTCGGGACTGTACTGCCGCGGCACGAGCGCGATCCTGTTGTCGATGCGCACGTAGCGCAGCTCGTCGATGGCGGTGAGGCCGCCGTATTCGAGACGCACGCCGTTCACCACCAGCGTCGCCGACGGATGTTCCAGTCCCACTTTGAATGGATCCACCACCGATGCCGCCATCCAGCGCGAGACCGGCGTCGCGGCGAGGTTGGCGAGCCGCTGCACGCGCGCGTCGTCGGCGCGGGCGGGCGAAGGCTGCACGCGCCACCAGCCACCATGGCGCTTTTCGAATACTTGCGGCGCGACCGGCGGAATGTCGAGTTCGACCCTGGTGACCGCATCGGGATCGAGCGAGGTGACGTCAGGCGGATCGCGGAGGTATTCGCGGCGGCCCACCCACAACACCAGAGCCACCAGCACGATCGCGATGGCGCCGAGCACCGCGAGGTTGCGATTCGCGCGGGTCACCGCCGGCGCCGCCGCCAGCTGACCGCAAGTCCGATCAGGATCAGCAGGATC
>DASZTT010000085.1:0-18433 GCA_035547895.1 Rhodanobacteraceae bacterium | reverse complement strand
CGAATCCATGGCGGCCGCGTGGAATGCGGGCGAAGCCGATCGGGTCATCGCGCTCGCACGCGCAGCGCACACGGACGCCGCCGAATCCGAGCCGGCTCTTGCGTTGCTGGGCATGGCGTTGCAGGCGACGGGTCGCTATGTCGAGGCCGAGGAAATATTCGCGCGCTTGTCGCGCATGCGTCCCGACGTTTCCGCTTATTGGAACAACTTGGGCGTAGCCTGTCGGAACGCGGGCGATTTCGTTCGATCCGAGCAGGCGTTGCGGAAGGCAAAATCGCTTGCGCCGGGTGATGCCGACGTGCACTACAACCTCGGCCTGCTTTTCATCCAGCAGCAGCGCTGGGCGCTGGCGCGCGACGTGTTGCTGGACGCGGTACGCCTTGCGCCGCGCTTCGTCGAAGCGCGCCTGGAGGCAGCGCACGCCTGCCACGTCTGCGGCGACATCGAGAGTGAAGAGACCCTGCTGCAAGGCGCGGATGACTGGCCGCCGCAGCCGGCGGAGCAGGCTTTGGTCCTGGCTTCGATCCTTTCCGTGCTGGGCCGGTTGGAAGGCGCGCTGAAGGTGCTTGCGCAGGCCCGCCTTCCGGAAGGGCCGGCGGCCGATCCCATGCGGCTTCGCCTCACCGCGCAACGCGTTGCCTTGCACGAGCGCAACAATCAGCTCGAGCAGGCGCGCCGCGAGTTGCAGCAGCTGCCGCTGAACGCGCTCGACGCGCCGGACGCGCTGGACGCAAGGGCCGTCGATGCCCGCATCGATGGCTGGCGTGCGCACGCGGTCATGGCGATGCGCGAGCATCGTTACAAGGACGCAGCCGTGCTCTACCAGCGGGTACTGGACTTGGCCAAGGATCCGGAAGTCGTCTCGGGCGCCGCGTTCGGCCTGGCTTCGGCGTACGACCGGCTGGCACGTTACGGCGACGCATGGGAAGCGCTCGACATTGCGCACGCAAGGCAACTGGAAATCGCCCGGCAGGCGGCCCCGAAGTTGGCGGCGCTGGACGGCCAACCGTTGCCCATGGCAGCCCGATCGGTCGACGCGAACACCTATGCAAAATGGAAACCGTTGGCCGGTCCTCCGATGCTGCAGAGCCCCGTTTTCGTGATGGGTTTTCCGCGTTCGGGAACCACGCTGCTGGAACAGATGCTCGACGCGCATCCGGATTTCCGTTCGATGGACGAGCGCGGCTACGTCTACCAGCTGATCGAACGCATGGAACACGTGGGGCAGCGTTATCCGGCCGATCTCGCCGGTCTGACCCAAACCGACGCCGACCAATTGCGTGCCGTGTATTGGCGGCTGGTCGAAAACACGCTGCCCGATCTCGGAAAGCACCGGCTGGTCGACAAGAATCCGCTGAACATGTTGTGCCTGCCGATGATCCTGCGCCTGTTTCCGGACGCGCGAATCATCCTCTGCATCCGGCATCCCTGCGACGTGCTGTTGAGTTGCAGCATGCAGACGTTCCGCTCGCCCGCGTTCCGGGCAATGTGCTCGTCGCTGCCGCGGCTCGCGCGCGGCTACACGGAAGCGTTCGAGCAGTGCTGCCGGCACGTCGAAGTGTTCGAGCCGAATATCCTGGAGTGGCGTTACGAGGCCGTGGTCGGGGATTTCGATTCGGCGGTCGCGCGGCTTGGTCGATTCCTCGAAGTCGCGGACGCGTCACCGTTCGCAGGCTTCGCCGCGCACGCACGCGACAAGCAGTTCATCGCGACGCCGAGTTACGCGCAGGTGACGCAACCGGTCAATGCCGCCGCGGTGGGACGCTGGACGCATTACCGCGATTGGTTCGAACCGGTGCTGCCGGTGCTGCGTCCTTGGATCGAACGTTTCGGCTACGCCGCGTAGGCGTACTCACTTGCGTTTCGCACGCGGATGCGCCGCGTCATACACCTTGGCGAGGTGCTGGAAATCCAGATGCGTGTAGATCTGGGTGGTGCCGATGTCGGCGTGGCCGAGCAGTTCCTGGACCGCGCGCAGGTTGCCGGACGATTCCAGCAGGTGCGAGGCGCACGAGTGCCGCATCAGATGCGGATAAACGCGCCGCCAGATCCCCTGCGAGCGCGCGCGGCGCTTGATCGCGGCGCGCACCGCGCCGGACGTCAATGCCTGCCCGCTTCGCCCTTGCAGGATCGGTGCGTCGGCATCCGCGACTTGCGATTCCCGCAACGCGGCCAACGCCTCGAGCGCCATCCGGCCCACGGGAACGATGCGCGTCTTGTTGCCCTTGCCGGTGACGCGCAGCAAGCCCTGGTCCGGATCGAGGTCGCGCCAGCGCGCCCCGCACAGTTCCGACACGCGCAGGCCGCTGGAATACAACAGCTCCAGCATTGCCCGATCGCGCAGCGCCAGCGGATCATCCGCCGCGATCTCGACCAGCGCCGCGGCTTCGTCGACGTCCAGCACCTCGGGCAATTTGCGGCGTACCTTCGGCGAACGTACCCCCGCGGCCGGGTTGTTCTGGAGTTTCCCTTCCCGCGCGAGGAACCGGAAGAAGCTGCGGAACGCCGACAGCATCGCGCGCAGCGACGGCGGTTCCAGTCCGCGGCGGTGTTCGTTCGCCACCAGCGTCTGCACCTGCTCACTTCGCAACTCGTTCCATTGGCTGAGCGCGAGGCCGTCGGCAAAACGCGTCAAGGCTTCCAGTGCGTGCGTGTAGTTGCGCAGCGTGCCCGGCGAATAGTGCCGCTCGACTTTCAGGTAATCCAGGAACCGCGCAGTGTCGGCGGCGAGACCGCTCATTTCATGTTGCCGGGTAGCGTGCAATCGCGGCGTCCAGCGCCTGCGCGATCAGCTTCAAGAACAGCGTGCCGATGCCTGGATGGAAGCGGTTGGGGTCATCGCTGCCGATCGCGAGCATGCCTTCGTTGCCGATCTTCAGCAGCGCCGCCGAATGCACCTTGCCGGCATCGGCGCCGAACAAGCGATCCAGCTTGTCCTGGGCCAGCCTGCCGCATGCGGGTTCGCCGCGTGCGAGGAAATCCGTGAACGCCGGCAGGGCCGCCTTGCCTGCGGGTACGCACACCAGCCAGTCGGCGCGCGGCAGGTCGGCGCCATCGCGGAACAGCAGCACGCGCACCCGGTCGGAATGGAAATCCTCGTTCAGCGCACCGACGAAGCTCCTCAGCACGTCCGACAAGTTGTCGTCCCGCAGCAGGCCGATGGTGAGCGTATGCACGCGCACCATCAGTTGCTCGTTGTCGCCGGCGACCGCCACCAGCTCCGCCAGCCTGTCGTTCAGTTCGCGATTGCGCGCGCGCAGCGCTTCGAGCTGGTAAGCGGCGAGCGATGCGGCGGGCCCGTTTTCGCGCGGCATCACCAGCTCGGTGGCGACGTCCGGGAAATGTTCGAGGAAGCGCGGATGCTGGCGCAGGTATTCGGCGATATCCATCGCTTCGAGGCTTTGCTTCAGCGTCAAGTCGGCCATGCTGGGCTCCGGTGGCGTAGGCGCAGTTTGGTGAGTTGCGCGCGTTCGTGCAATGCCACTCAGGCGCCCAGCCATTCGCCGTCGAAGGCGAATGCCACCGGCCCGGTCATCCACAGCGCATGGCCCGACCCTTTCCATGCGATCCGCAGATCGCCGCCGGGCAACGCCACGCGCACGTCGTCGCCGACGCGGGCCCGCCTGTGCAATGCAGCGACCGCCGCGCAGGCCCCGCTGCCGCAGGCCAGCGTCCAGCCGGCGCCGCGCTCGTGCACGCGCAGTTCGATGTGGTGCGCGTCGATGACCTTGGCGAATCCCGCATTCACGCCTTGGGGGAATCGTCGATGTGATGTGACGCGCGGCCCCCAACCGTCCACGCGGGGATCGTGAACGTCGGCGACCTCCATCACCGCATGCGGATTGCCCATCGATACCGCGGTGATTTCCACGCGCTCGCCATCGACATCCAGCGGATAAGTGTCCGCGGCCGCGGATGCATCGAACGGAATGCGCGCGGGTTCGAATACGGGCTCGCCCATTTCCACGGCGACCGTCGAGGCATCGTCCAGCCGCATTCCGATCACGCCGGCGGGACTTTGCAGCTTCACCGTGGCTCCAATCGTGATCGCGCCGGCGCGATGCAGCCACGCGCCGATGCAGCGCGCGCCATTGCCGCACTGTTCCGCGACCGAGCCGTCGGCGTTGCGGATCGAATACGCGGCGACGCAGGCCGGATCACGCGCGGCTTCGATGACCAGCAATTGATCGAAACCGATTCCGGTATGCCGGTCGGCCATCGCACGAATCCGCGTATCCGCAAGGGCCGGCGACGACACGCGTGCGTCCAGCACCACGAAATCGTTGCCGAGCCCGTGCATCTTGGTGAAGCGCAACCCCACGGACGCTCCGGCTCAACCGCCGCTCGCGGCGGATGCAGGCAGGATTGACGTGGCCGCTTCCGCGGGTTTGGCAGCGGAGGTTGCCGTCGCCGGTGTCGAAGCCGCTGGCGCCGATGCCGACGGCCTGGCCGGCAAAACCAGCGGACCCTTCTGCCCGCAACCTGCGATCGACGCGGAGGCCAGCAACAGCAGTGACACGGAAATCATGCGACGGCGCATGCATGCAGCCCGGCAGGAAGATGTGGTCAGTATAGATGCGCGTTTACGACGCAAGGCGCACCCGAGAAGGTGTGGTACCGCACCAGCATCACACCTTCGCGACCCCTCAGTGGCCCGCAGTGGATGCCGGCGCAGGCGTACCCCCGCCAGGCTTTGCATTCGCCTTGGATGCCGGTGAGTTCATGTCCATCAGGTCGCCGACGGTTACCGAGCCACGCCAGCGTGCATCGCGCGCCGCGAAGTATTTTTTGGGATCCCAGCGCCAGGGACTCCAGAAGTTCGTGCTGCCGCAGCCTGCGACGGGGGCGTCGCCAAACGTCGGGCCGCCGCAGTTCTGCTTGACGCCGACGGTATGGATGCCGCTGTCGAAGCCCAGACGCGAACCAGTGCCTTCCGTCTTCGCCAGATTGAGGGCCGTGATCATCCGTCTTTTCGCGACTGCGTCGCCGTACTCCGGCATCAGCTTGTCCAGCACGGCGACCGCTTGGTCATGCTGGGCGGGCGTCAATGCCTCGCACACGCGATCGCGGGTGGCGATGAAAGCCGGATATTTGCGCTCGGCCGCCAACGCGAGCCACGCGCAAGCCGTTACCGGATCCTTTTCGACGCCTTGGCCGTTGTCGTACATGAGACCGATGCTGAGCTGCGACAGCTTGTCGGCATAGCGTGCCCCATACTTGAAGTATTTGATCGCTGCCGCGTAGTGGCCCTCGGAATACAGCCGCATGCCGGCGAATTCGCCGAACAGGTCCGGGTGTCCCCACGTGGAAGAGTTGTTCATCGCCGTGATGATTTTTTCGATGTCAGGGCTCGCCTCGGGGGGCGGGGGGGTCGGGTTCTTCAGCGGCGGGGCGGATAAGGGCGTCGTTGCGGTGGTTGCCGGGCCGGTCGCCGTGCCAACGGGCGGCGTGACGGCGAAGGCGGTGGTGGCGCACAGCAGAACGGCGCAAAGCGAGGCGAACAAGCGGGTTCGGTTCATCGTGTTGACTCCATGTCAAGCGTGCTTGACATCAAGATAGCCACCTCGATGTCTCATGTCAAGCATGCTTGACAGATGACGGCGGGCCGAGATCGATCCGGAACGATAATGAACCCGGCTTGGCGGCGCCTGCATGTCCCGAATGGCACCTGTTCAGGGCGTGACAGGTGTCAACCCTTTCGCGTAGCGCCAGCCGTCCGTACCATCCTCATAGAAGCCAGGCAGGTGCGCGATGCGTGCGTAGCCTCGCCGCGCGTACAGCGCGATCGCGGAGGAATTGTCGGCGCGCACTTCCAGGCGCATGGCGGTGCAACCGCGAGCGCGAGCGTCTTTCTCTGCCATTGCCAGGAGTGCACCGCCAAGCCCCGTGCCGCGCGCGTGCGCGCCGACCGCGAGCGAATACAGGCGCGCGGCGCGCGCGTTGCGGCGGTAGAACACCACGGCCGCGGCATCGACACTGCCGGATTTGCCGCTCACGAACACCGCCGCGCTGGTGCTGCCGATGTAGCGGCGCCACTGCGCGCGTCCGATGCGGTCGCTGTCGAAGGTCGCCTCTTCCAGCGCAAGCAATGCGTCGATGTCGGCGCGGGTGGCGCGACGGATACCGGGGGCGGTCGAAGGGCGAGGCATGGATGCAAGCGTGGCGCGCGGGTTGGCAGCGCGCAAGCCTGAATCGATGCCTGCACCGCGCCGGCCACCCCTTGCGTTCGCCACTTGCCGTGCCGACACTGCGCGCTTCCGGACCCCTGTGCGAAAGAAGCGGCGCGCGGTTCGAATCAGGACAATCGCATGAGCCGGCTGGTCATCGTCGTGGAAAAAGCCTCCGATTGGGGTTCGTACTACCCTTCGGACAACGTCGTCACCGCGATGCAATACCTGCGCGAGCCGCTGGGCGGCGACGAGCGCACCCACGTCATCAACCTGTGCCGCAACTACAAGTATCTCGGCGTGGGACATTACGTTTCGCTGCTGGGCGAGGCACGCGGGCATCGGGTGATCCCGTCGGTACGCACGATCAGCGACCTGCGCAAACGCGCGCTGTACAACCTCGACGTCGAGGATCTCAACCAGAAGCTGACGCATTTCCTGCCCGCCGGCGGCCAGGACACCACCGACCTCGGCATCCTGGTCTATTTCGGGGTGACCTCGTATCCCGCGCTCCAGGACCTCGCGCGGCAGGTGTTCGAAACCTTCCCGTGCCCGCTGCTGCGCATCGAATTCGAACGCGACCGGGTGTGGCAGATCAGCGCGATCAAGCCGGTAGGCCTGCACACGCTCGACGACGCGCAGGAGGACGCGTTCGCGCAGGCGCTGGATGCATTCTCGAAACGTTTGTGGCGCAAGCCGCGTGCGCGCAAGCAGTTCCGTTACGACCTCGCGATGCTGGTCAATCCCAAGGAAGCGATGCCGCCGTCGAACGCACGCGCGCTGAAGCAGTTCATCACCGCGGGCAGGGAGCTCGGCATCGAGGTCGATCCGATCCAGAAGCACGATTACCCGCGCCTGGCCGAATATGACGGCCTGTTCATCCGCGAAACCACCGCGCCCGACGACCATACCTATCGTTTCGCGCACAAGGCCGAGCGCGAAGGCATGGTGGTGATCGACGATCCGACCTCGATCCTGCGTTGTACCAACAAGATCTATCTGAATGACTTGTTGCGCGCGCACAAGATCGGGGTGCCGCGTTCGGAGGTGTTGTACCGGGAAGACGCGAAACAGTTGCGCGAGCTGCCGGAAAAACTCGGCTTTCCGCTGGTGCTGAAAATTCCGGACGGGTCGTTTTCGCGCGGCGTGATCAAGGTGGACGACCAGGAACAACTTGCCAAGGCCGCGGCACACCTGTTCCAGAGCACCGCGCTGCTGATCGCGCAGGAGTTCCTCTACACCGAATTCGATTGGCGCATCGGCGTGCTCAATCGCAAGGCGCTGTATGCCTGCAAATACTTCATGTCACGTGGACACTGGCAGATCTACAACCACAGCGCGCGCGGCAGTGCCCGCTCGGGCGGCTTCGAGTGCCTGAAGATCGACGAGGCACCGTCGGACGTGATCAAGCTGGCGCTGCGCGGCGCGGCGGCGATCGGCAATGGTTTGTACGGCGTCGACATCAAGCAGACCCACGACCGCACCGTGCTGATCGAGGTGAACGACAATCCCTCCATCGACGCCGGCGTCGAAGATGCGGAACTGGGTGACGAGTTGTACCACCGCGTGATGCGCGAGTTGCTGCGGCGGATGGAGGCGAAGCGGAACGGCGTGGTGGTTTGATGCGTCAGGCCGCCGCGCGTCGCGTGCGAACCGCGCGGGTCGCGTGGCCGTGGCGGTGCCGTGGCACGGGAACGTCGTTGCGGTGGATCGAACGGACCGCGCGCCGTGGCGTTTCCACGGTTTGCGACGGAAATGCGCGCCTTGCAACCAGCAGCACGCACGGCGCCGCCAACAGCCAGAACGCGGGTGACCATCCCAGTGCCGCGTCGCGCCAAGGCAACGGGGTCAAGCCGAACAGCACGACGCCGCAGGCGAGCCAGGTCGCGGCCGCCAGGGTGAGGGCGTCGTGTTGGGGCGTCGGTTCGGAACGGGCGTGGCGGTGCATGGCGGACTCCGGTTCGGGTGGTTGGTCGATCCTGCGCCGCCGTCGTCTCACGGATCGGGACATGTTTTTGCGATCGTCCGTGACCGCAGCCCCGCCGGGCATCGTCGCCACGGTCGTGGGTCGTATAGTCACCGCGGCCAGCCCTGGCCGGACTTTTCACGGAAACTCTAAACTTCAGCGATGATTGCCGGCTGCCATTACGCCGTTTTCGGCCATCCCGTCGCGCACTCGCTGTCGCCGCGCCTGCATGGGTTGTTCGCGGAGCAAACGGGCATCGCGCTGGAATACACCGCCATCGATGCCGCGCCTGCCGGATTCGGGCACGCGATCCGCGGATTCTTCGCGCACGGCGGCCGTGGTGCGAATGTCACCTTGCCGCACAAGGCGGCCGCGTTCGAGCTCGCGGAGGTGCACACGCCGACGGCGCGGCGGCTCGGCGTCGCCAACGTGTTGACGGTCCTGCCCGACGCTCGAATCGAGGCCGACAGCAACGATGGCGCAGGAATGATCGCGGACCTGCGCGGGCGGCTGGGCGCCGATCCGGGCGGTCGCGACGTGCTGCTGCTCGGCGCCGGCGGCGCGGCACGCGCGGCGGCGTTCGCGCTGCTCGATGCGGGCGCACGGTCGCTGATGGTCGCCAATCGCACGCCCGCCCGCGCGCAGGAACTGGTCGATGCGCTGCGCGAACCGGAACGGGCGCACGCGCTGGAATGGGCCGCCCTCGATCGCTGCGCGGGGTTCGACCTGATCGTCGATGCGACCTCGGCCGGCGTGCAGCAGGCCGCACTGGCGCTGCCGCGGTGCCTTGTGAAAACACGCACGTTCGCCTACGACCTGAGTTACGGGCGGGCCGCCAGGACCTTCGTCGAGTGGGCGCAGGCCGCGGGGTGCACGGCGATGGATGGCCTGGGCATGCTGGTCGAAACCGCGGCGGCGTCATTCGAGCGCTGGCACGGCGTGCGGCCGGATGCGAACGCCGCGCTCAAGGCGATCCGTGCAGGTACCCGTCCTTGACGCGGACATAGTGGTCCGCCGAGTACTGCAACGCTTCGATTTCGCGGTCGCCCAAGGTGCGCACGCAGCGCGCGGGGTTGCCGATCCACAATTCGCGTTCGCCGACGGTCTTGCCGGGCGCGACCAGCGCGCCGGCGCCCACGAAGGCATGGCTCCGCACCACCGCGCCATCGAGGATCGTGGCATGCATCCCGATCAGGCAGCGGTCGCCGACGGTGCAGGCGTGCACCACCGCGCCGTGGCCGATGGTGACATCGGTGCCGATGATGCAGGGCGAACCGCCGGGCGAGTAGGGACCATCGTGGGTCACGTGCAGCACCGCGCCATCCTGCACGTTGCTGCGCGCGCCGATGCGGATGCGTTCCACGTCGCCGCGAACCACCGCAGCGGGCCAGATCGACACGTCGTCGCCGAGTTCGACGTCGCCGATCACCGTGGCCGCAGGGTCGATGTACACGCGCGCGCCGAGCTTCGGCAGCACGCCCCGGTATTCCCGCACATTGGCCATCGCATCGCCTCTTGGACCGTGAGCGGCCATCGTAGCGGCCGGGCGGCGCGCAGGAAATGCAGCCCACCTCCGATCCCGCAAGCTTGATTTCGGCGGACAGGAACGCCACGCTGTTGAATCCACCGGAGCCATGCATGTCTACCGAAAACCCCTTGCTCGACGGTGCGGCGCTGCCCGCGTTTTCCAGGATCGGCGCGGCCGACGTGGTGCCGGCGATCGAGGCGATCCTGGCCGATTACCAAGCCGGCATCGATCGGCTGACCGCAACCGGCGCGCCGGGCGACTTCGCGCACGTGATGCTGGAGCAGGAACGCCTGGACCAGCGCCTGTCGCGCGCCTGGGCGCCGGTGTCGCACCTGCACGCGGTCGCGGACAGCAAGGACCTGCGCGCGGCCTACGAACAGGCCGAGGAAAAGATCACCGATTTCGCCAGTGGGCTGGGCCAGAACCGCGACCTGTACGCCAAGGTGCGGGCGGTCGCGGACGCGCCGGATTTCGCGCAGCGTGCGCGTCCCGAGCGCGCACTGGTCGAGCATGCGCTGCGCGATTTCAGGCTTTCCGGCGTCGCGCTGGAAGAACCCGCGCGCACGCGTTTCCGCGACATCGCCAACGAGCTCTCCAGGCTCACCACCGCGTTTTCCAACGCCGTGCTGGACGCCACCGATGCCTGGCAGGAACACATCGAGGATGCGCGCGATCTCGCCGGCATCCCCGAATCGGGCCGTGCGGTGCTGCGCGAATACGCGCGCGAGCACGGCCTCGACGGCTGGCTGGTGACGCTGAAGCAGCCCGCGGTGCAGGCGGTGCTGACCTACGCCGACAACCGTGGCTTGCGCGAGCGCGTGTACTGGGCCTATCAAACCCGCGCGTCCGACCAGGGCCCGGATGCCGGCAAGTTCGACAATTCGGAACGCATGGAGAAGATCCTCGCGCTGCGCCATGAGGCCGCGCAGTTGCTCGGGTTCGCCAACGCGGCGGAAGAATCGCTGGCAACCAAGATGGCGCAGACTCCCGCGGAGGTGCTGGCGTTCCTGCGTGACCTGATCGCGCGTGCCAGGCCCGTTGCGCAACGCGAACTGGGAGAACTGCGCGCGTTCGCGCGCAGCGAACTCGGACTGGAAATACTGGAATCCTGGGATGTCGCGTATGCGTCCGAAAAGCTGCGCTTGGCACGCTACGCGCTCGACGAAGAACAACTGAAGGCGTATTTCCCGCTGCCATCGGTGATGGACGGCATGTTCGCGCTGGCCGGCAGGTTGTATGGCATCAAGGTTGAACCCGCGCGCGAACCGGTGGACGTGTGGCATCCCGACGTGCGCTATTGCGAAGTGCTCGATGCGGGTGGCACGCCGATCGCGGGCGTGTACCTCGACCTGTACGCGCGCTCGGGCAAACGCGGCGGCGCGTGGATGGACGTGTGCCGCGCGCGCTTCCGCGACGGCGACGGCGTGCAATTGCCGGTCGCGTTCCTGACCTGCAATTTCGCGCCGCCCAGCGGCGAGCGTCCTTCGCTGCTGACCCACGACGACGTGCAGACGCTGTTCCACGAATTCGGCCACGGCCTGCACCACATGCTCACCCGCATCGATCTGCCCTCGATCGGCGGCATCGACGGCGTGGAATGGGACGCGGTCGAATTGCCCAGCCAGTTCATGGAGAACTTCTGCTGGAACCGGCAGGCGCTGGACCTGTTCGCGAAACACTGGTCCACGGGCGAGAGACTGCCCGACGAACTGTTCGACAAGATGCTCGCGGCGCGGCATTTCCAGGCCGGCATGTTCCTGTGCCGCCAGCTTGAATTCGGACTGTTCGATTTCCTGTTGCACGCGAACTACGACCCCGCGCGCGGCGCGCGCGTGATGGAAACGCTGGAGGCTGCGCGGCGCGAAGCGGCGGTGTTGCACCCGCCCGCGTGGCAGCGGTTCCCGCACGCGTTCACGCACATCTTCGCGGGCGGTTACGCGGCCGGCTATTACAGCTATCTGTGGGCCGAAGTGTTGTCGGCCGACGTGTTCGGTGCATTCGAGGAGCACGGGGTGATCGACGCGGCGACCGGCGCGCGCTTCCGCGACGAATTCCTCGCCGTCGGCGCCAGCCGTCCGGAGCTGGAAAGTTTCGTCGCCTTTCGCGGTCGCGCGCCGCAACCGGACGCACTGCTGCGGTCCTACGGGTTGCAGTGAAACGTCCCATGCGGTCCTGCCATAATTCCGTGCGATTGAAACAAGGCTGATCCGTGCAGACACATTCCTGGCTGCCATCGGTGCTGGTGTTCCTGGTCGCGGTGGTGATCGCCGTGCCGCTGTCGCGCAAGCTGAAGCTGGGCTCGGTGCTCGGCTACCTCGCGGCCGGCGTGGTGATCGGACCGTATGGCCTGAAGTGGATCCAGAATCCGGAGGCGATCACGGGCGTCTCGGAACTCGGCGTCGCGCTGCTGCTGTTCGTGATCGGCCTGGAGCTTTCGCCGCAACGGCTGTGGGTGATGCGGCGCGCGGTGTTCGGCGCGGGCACGCTGCAGGTCGCCGGTTCGGCGGCGGTGATGGCGGTGATTGCAGTGTTCGGCTTCCACCTGGAACCGGTGACCGCGATCGTCGTGGGCCTGGGCCTCGCGTTTTCATCCACCGCGTTCGGTTTGCAGATCCTCGCGGAACGCCGCGAGTTGCAGAGCCCGCACGGACGCCAGGCGTTCGCGATCCTGTTGTTCCAGGACCTGGTCGCGATTCCGCTGATCGCCGCGATTCCGTTGCTGGCCGGCCACGGCGGCGCGCACGCCGCCAACGTGCCTTCGTGGTTGTCGGCGCTGCGCGTTGCCGGGGTGATCGCGGTGGTGGTGGTGGGCGGCCGCTATGCGTTGCGGCCGGTGTTCCGTGCGGTTGCCAAGACCCAGTTGATCGAAGTGTCCACCGCGGTCGCGCTGCTGGTGGTGATGGGGGTCGCGTGGCTGATGCAGCTGGCCGGCATCTCGATGGCGCTGGGCACGTTCCTCGCGGGCGTGCTGCTGGCCGATTCCGAATACCGCCACGAACTCGAATCCAACATCGCGCCGTTCGAAGGGCTGCTGCTCGGCCTGTTCTTCATCACGGTCGGCATGGGCGTGAACCTGGCGTTGCTGCAGCAGCATCCGTGGCTGATCGCGGGCCTGGTGGTCCTGCTGCTCGCGTGCAAGGCGCCGGCGCTGGCGCTGGTGGGAGCCTTGAACAAGCGCATGGGCAACACCGACGCGCTGAAGCTGGTCGCGCTGCTCGCCGGCGGCGGCGAATTCGCGTTCGTGGTGTTCAAGCTCGCGCACGAGCAGGGCTTGTTGACCGCGACCCAGCACGGCGTGCTGGTGCTGGTGGTGACCCTGGGCATGGCCGCGGTGCCGCTGCTGGTGCTGGCGGCCGCGAAGCTTCCCGAGCCCAAGACACCCGTGCGCGAATACGACACCATCGATACCGGCGTGCCGCGCGTGGTGATCGCCGGGTTCGGACGCGTCGGCCAGATCGTGGGACGCCTGCTGCGCGCGCGCGGCATCCCGTTCGTGGCGCTGGAAAATTCGATCGAGCAGGTGGATTTGTCGCGCCGCTTCGCCGGCACTGAAATCTTCTTCGGCGATCCGGCGCGCGCGGAGATCCTGCGCGCGGCGCAAGCCGGCAAGGCCGAGGTGTTCGTGCTGGCGACGGACGATCCCGATGCCAACGTGCGGACCGCGCGCATCGTGCGGCGGATGTTCCCGCACCTCAAGATCATCGCGCGTGCACGCAACCGCCAGCATGCGTTCCGGCTGATGGACCTGACCGCCGATCCCGACGACGTGGTGCGCGAGACGTTCTATTCCAGCCTCAAGATGGCGGCGCTGACGCTGAAGGCGCTGGGCATGGACAAGGAGCAGGCGCGCGCGGTGGTGGAACTGTTCCGCGAACACGACGAACGGCTGCTGCGCGATCAGCATCTCGTGTACGACGACGACGTCGCGCTGCGCCAGACCACGCGCGAGGCCTACGAGGAATTGCAGGGCCTGTTCGAAGCCGATACCGAGCGGCGGCAGGAAGCCGGGGCTATTCCTGGTGCGTCATCGCCGGTGTCACCACCGGTGCATTGAGCGGCACGCCGCGCCGCGGCGCCAGTTCCATCGCGAGGTCGACGTAACCCAGCACGCGCGCGACATCGGACGGGGTGCGCTGCATGCAGTCGCGCGCCTCGCGGTTGGCGCCGCGCTGCAACAGCACGCGCGCCGGTTCGAACATCGCGTGCATCGCGCAAGCGTGCAGCGCGGTGACGCCATGTTCATCGGCGTGGTCGAGGTTCGCGCCCGCATCCAGCATCGCCGGCACCAACGCGCCGAGGTGGGTGCCGTCGCAATCGGCGCCCGGCTTGGTATGCACGCCGAGCAGCACCAGCAGGGGCGTCGCGCCGCTGCGGTCGGCGCTGTTCACCGGTGCCGGATCGCGCAGCAGTGCATCCAGCAGACGGCTGCAACGCAGGCTGTCGCGGCTGTCGAAGCAGAAACGCGCGGCAGCATGCAATGCCGTCTGGCCGCGCGCATCGACGAGGCCGGCCTGGGCGCCGAGTTCGCGCAGCACCGAGACCATGTCGGCGTGACCCAGTGCCGCGGCGATCATCAGCGCGGTGACCTCGTCGGCGTGGCGAAGATCCACCGGCACGCCCGCGGCGACCAGCGCGCGCGCGATGTCGGGCTGGCGCGCACTGGCGGCGGCCGACAGCGGCGATGCGCCGGTATCGACCATGAGCCGGGGATCGGCGTGCGCGGCCAGCAGCCGTTGCACGCTTTGCAATGCGCCCGCACCGCTCGCGCGCAGCAGGGCAGTGGCGCCGCGGCTGTCGCGGGCGTCCACGTAGAGGCCGAGTTCCAGCAAACGCGACACCGCATCGGGATCGGCGGCGGCCGCCGGCAGATCGTCGTCGCGCAGCGGACGCCGGGGCAGCGCCCAACCGTTCCAGCGCAGCCAGAATTCGAGCCTGGTCGCGTTGCGCGCGAGCGCGAGGCCGAGCGGTGTTTCGCCGCTGGCGGCCGGACTCTCCGGATCGGCGCCGTGGGCGATCAGCGCCTTCAACAGCGGCAGCACTTCATCGGGCTTGCCGTCGAGCACCACGTGCAACGGCGTGGCACCCGTACGGTCGCGGACGTTGGGATCGGCGCCGCGCGCGAGCAGCGCATCGAGTACCGGCAGCAGCGCCGGACGACAGGCGTGATGCAACGGGGTGCGATGATCGGCATCCGCGCCGAAGGCATCGGCGCCGCGTTCGAGCATCGCGAGCGCCAGCGCTGCGCCGCGCCCGTCGCCGAGGTGCGCCAGCGCGGCTGCGAAGCGTCCCGCGCCCGCGGGGGTGGCGCCGGCGTCGAGCAGTTGGCGCACCGCCGCCAGCGATGCCGGCAAGTGGTCGAGCAGTGCATCGAACAGGCGGCTGCCGTCGTCGAGGCGTGCCTCGGCTTCGAGGCCGTGTTCCAGCAACCACGTGCGCGGCGCGGCATCGGCGTGGTCGGCGAGGTCGAGGTACAGCGCGGCGAGCTCCGTCGCCGGCCATGTGCGCACGCGATCCTCGAAACGTGCGACCACGGTCCAGTGCGCGAAGCGCAGCGCATCGAGCAGGTGTTGCGGCGTGTCCGCGCCGGCTTCCGGTTCCTTGCCGCGCGCATGACTGGCGGGCAACGCGGCTTCGGGATCCATCAACGCAACGAGGTCCCAGCGTCCGGCGGCACTGGCCTGGTCGATCGCGCTGCGGCCGTCGCTGCCCTTGCGCGCCGGATCGGCGCCGAGGTCCAACAGCGCGCGCACGCAGTCCGCATTCGCGCGCGGCGACTGGCAGGCGAGCATCAGCGCGGTACGGCCGTGCTGATCGCAGGCGTTCACGTCGGGATTTTTCTCCGCGAGCAGCGCGACCACGCCTGCCGCGCCGGCACGCGCGGCTTCCATCAACGGCGTGGTGCCGTACCGGTCGGCCAGGGACACGTCCGCGTTGGCGTCCAGCAGCACGCGTGTGATCTCGACGTGGTTCTCGCGCGCCGCGTGCAGCAGCGCGCTTCGCCCCAGGGCATCGACGGCGGTGGCGCGGCCCTTGTGCTTGAGGAGGATGCGCACGCCTTCCGGATCGTCGTCGGCAATGCCCGCCGCCGCGGGCATCGCGGCGTCAGCTTGCGCACCGTGTTCGGCGAGGAAACGCAGCACCGGCCAGTTCGCGGCGGCGGCTGCGACCGCCAGCGGCGTTGCCTGCTCGCGATTGCGCGCTTCCAGCGGCGCCTGCGCGTCGATCAGGATCGCGGCGACCGCGGGTTCCGCGCACAGCGCGGCGTGGTGCAACGGCGTGTTGCCGTCGGCGTCGGCGCGCGCCGGATCGGCGCCGTTCGCGATCAGGCTGGTCACCATTTCCGGACGGCCTTCGTGGCAGGCGCGCGTGGTCGCCAGCAGCGGCGTCAGGCCCGCGTGCGCGCGATTGACGTCGGCACCCTTCGCGATGAGCGCGCGCAACAAATGCGTTTCGGGCAGTTCCGCCGCCAGCACCAGGGCGGAACGCTGGTCGCGTGCGCCCGCGGGTGGCGCCGCATCCGGGTTGGCGCCTTGCGCCAGCCAATCCATCGCCGCAGCGGTATTGCCGCTGCGCGCAGCGGACAGCAGGTTTTCATCCAGCACGGCTTGCGCGGGTGCGCGGGGTTTTTCGATGGAGAGGTCCGTGCGGAGAGAGGCGGCTTGCGGATCGTTCGAACCAGACGTGTCTTCGGTCGACGCGCTTTCATCCGTGCGCGCGGGCCTGGGACCCGATGATGTCGGCGGCTTCGGCGCGAAGTGTTGCACGCGGCCGTCGAACAGAAGACGCAGGGTGCGATCCGCGACGATCAGCGAACACAGCGGCAACACCACCACCGCGAACAGGAACAGCGATGCCGTGCGGATTTCGTCGGGCAGGCTGGCGCCCATGCCGGCGAGCGACAGCGCGCCGAATGCGATCGCGAGTTGCGCCAGCGAAGCCGGCAGGAAGTGCGTGATGAACAGGTCGCGGCCGCGCGTGAGGTGGCGCGCAAAGGCGAGGCTGCGCGCCAAGGCGGCGGTAATCCAGGAATGTTCCTCGCCGGCGGGAAACGCGTCGTCCCAGGCGAACACCAGGCCGAACACCGGCCAGAATCGCCACAACACCAGCAGCGCGACCACCAGCGCGACGGCCAGTCCCAATGCCGCCGCCAACGACGGTGCCTGCGACAGCACCGCCAGCGGCCACGCCACCAGCAGGAACACGATCGCGGTATGGATTGCCAGTGCAATCAGGTGCGCCGATCCGCGCCGCAGTGCCGTGCGCACGAACGAGGGTTCGCAACCGAAGCCGATCGCGTGGCACACCGCCGCCATCGAAAGCGACGCCCCGATCAGCAACAAGAGCAAGGAATAACGTTCCCACGCGGGCGGAATCCAGATCGCGAGGAACACGGCGATCAACGAGGGAAGAAAACAGGGCAGGGATCGGGACAGCGGCGGCCGGCGGCGGGGCTTGGTTTGAGGCATGAGGGCATCGGAGGCGGCGGACGACCCAGTATAGGGAAAGCGCATGTACGAGAAGTTAGTGCGCGGGTGTTTGCGGGACACGTTGCTGCTTTCCGGTCGCGCCGAGCGTGGCGGCTGAAAACGCGGAGTCGAAACGATCCGTCGTGTTCCCGCTTCGATGTCGACGCTTGCGTCTGTGCCCGGGACGAACGAATTCGATCCGGGCAGCGCGCCTGATTTGCGGACTTGCACGGACCCGGCCGCGGTGCGATAGTCCGCCCCAACGAAATTCATACAAACGTATGAAAGACCGAGGCAGGCCCCGCAGGCGCGACTCGGACGATTGCGCTACCGATGCCAAAACCATTCGACTGGAGATCCTCATGAGCAAGCATCCGATCACCGCGCCCAGCCTCGCTGGCCTCGCGCTCGCCGCCCTGAGCGTCGCCGTCGGCGGCGCGCTGGTGAGTCCGGCAGCAAGCGCATCCGGCTTCCAGATCAGCGAGAACACCGCGCAGGCGCTGGGCCGCGCGTATGCCGGGCGCGAGGCGGCCGGCGGCGATGCGTCGGTGGTGCTCAACAATCCCGCGGCGATGGTCGATTTCGACACCTACGCGGTGCAGCTCGATGCGACGGCCATCAACGTCAGCACGCAGTTCCACGGCTCCGGCACCGACGCGATCGGTTTTCCGCTGTCGGGTGGCGACGGCGGCAATGGCGGCGGCGTGTATGGCGTGCCGGCGATCAGCTTCATCGCGCCGATCGCGCAGAACTGGCGGATCGGTTTCGGCGTCGACGCGCCGTTCGGTTTGCAGACCCAGTACGACGCGGGTTGGGTCGGCCGTTACCAGGCCCTCAAGTCAGACGTGAAATCGGTGGACTTCGTCGGCTCGGTGGCGTGGGCGATCAACCCGCAATTCTCGCTGGGCTTCTCGGTGATCGCGCAGAAGACCACCATCGACCTGTCCAACGCGGTCGACCTTGGCGCAGTGATGGCCGCGCCGCCGTTCAACCTCGCGCCGACCTTCCTGCCGCAATCGGCCGACGGCACGGCCGAGATACGCGGCGACAACTGGAAGTGGGGCTGGCAGATCGGCGCCGAGTGGAAGCCGACGTCGCAGGACACCCTCGCGCTCGATTACCACGCCAAGATCAACCACCATGTCGATGGCCAGGCGTACTTCACGGTGCCGGCCAGCGTGCAATTCGTGCTGTCGCAGCCGGGGGTGCCGCCGCTGTTCCAGAATTCCGCGGCCAGCGGCCAGTTCGCGACGCCGGCCATGGCATCCTTCAGCTACTGGCACAAGACCCAGGGACCGGTATCGTG
>DASZTT010000084.1:0-11299 GCA_035547895.1 Rhodanobacteraceae bacterium | reverse complement strand
GACGGCTTCCTGAAAGAACACGAACGCCTGGCGCCTTTGCTGCGCGAAGCCCTGAACGATTGTGGAGCATGACATGAGCAACCTTGCATCCTGTACGCGCGCGGTGCGCGCCGGCATCGAGACCGAAGCCCAGCACGGCGCGGTGGTGCCGCCGCTGCACCTGTCGACGAATTTCTCCTTCGCGGGCTTCAATGAAAAACGCGAGTACGACTATTCGCGCAGCGGCAATCCGACGCGCGACCTCCTGGCCGAGGCGCTGGCCGAACTCGAACGCGGCGCGGGAACGGTGGTCACCGCCAGCGGCATGGCCGCGGCCGCGCTGGCATTGGAACTGGTGCCGGCGGGCGGCTCGGTGCTCGCCGCGCACGATTGCTACGGCGGCACCTGGCGGCTGCTGGATGCGTGGGCGCGGAAGGGCCGCTTCAGCGTGCGCTTCGCCGACCTCACCGATCCCGCCGCGCTCGCGGCCGGCCTTGCAGGGAATCCCTCGCTGGTGTGGGTGGAAACGCCGTCGAACCCGTTGCTGCGCATCACCGACATCCGCCATGTCGCGCAGGCCGCGCATGCGGCGGGCGCGTTATGCGTGGTGGACAACACGTTCCTGTCGCCTGCCTTGCAGCAGCCCCTGGCGCTGGGCGCCGACGTGGTGGTGCACTCGACCACCAAGTACATCAACGGCCACAGCGACGTGGTCGGCGGCGCGGTGATCGCACGCGAGCCCGAGGTCGCGGAGAAATTGAAGTGGTGGGGCAACTGCCTCGGGCTCACCGGCGCGCCGTTCGACAGCTGGCTGACATTGCGCGGGTTGCGCACCCTGTCGGCGCGCCTGCGCGTGCATCAGGAGAATGCCGCCGCGCTGGCTGATCTGCTGGACCAGCATCCCGCGGTGACGCGTGTGTTCTATCCGGGCCTTGCATCGCACCCGCAGCACGCGCTGGCGCAGCGCCAGCAAGCCGGGTTCGGCGCGATGCTGAGCTTCGAGCTGGAGGGCGGCGAGGACGCGGTGCGCGCTTTCCTCGACGGTTTGCAATGCATCACGCTGGCGGAATCGCTGGGCGGCGTCGAGAGCCTGGTCGCGCATCCGGCCACCATGACCCATGCGGCGATGGCGCCGGAAGCACGCCGCGCGGCCGGCATTTCCGACACGCTGCTGCGCCTTTCGGTGGGCATCGAGGACATCGCCGACCTGTCGCGCCAGCTGCGCGCCGGGTTGGCGCGCGCGGCTGCGGTGACGCGGAAACGCGTGGCGGTGCCGGCATGAACGCGGTGCTGGCGGAAGCCGAATGCCGGCGCGTCGCAACGCGCCGCGACATCGCGGTGGTGCTGCTGGGCACGGGCAAGGTCGGTGGCGCGTTCCTGCAACTGCTGCGCACCGAGGCGGGCGCCAACCTGCGGCTGGCTGGCGCGGCCAATTCGCGCCATCAGCAAACGCAGCCGGCCGCGCTGGCCGAGCGCCGCCTGCGCGACCGCCTGAACGTCACGGGCGATGCACGCGACGACGCCGCGCTGCTGCGCGCGCTGGATTCGCACGACGCCGCGCACAAGGTGATCGTCGATGCCACCGCGTCGGCCGAACTCGCGGCGCTGCATCCGGAATGGCTGGCGCGCGGCTGCCACGTCGTCACCGCCAACAAGGCGTTGGCCGGCGGCGCCCTCGATGGCTGGCGTGCACTTCAGGCCGTGCGTGCGCAGGACACACGCTACGGCGACAGCGCCACCGTCGGTGCGGGCCTGCCGGCGCTCGCCACCCTGCGGCGGCTGCATGCCTGCGGCGATCGCGTCGCGCGCATCGAAGGCGTGTTCTCGGGATCGTTTTCGTATTTGTTCAACCATTACGACGGGCGGAGCCCGTTCTCGACGCTGCTGCGCGAGGCTTGCGCGCTCGGCTACACCGAACCCGATCCGCGCGCCGACCTGTCCGGCGAGGACGTGGCGCGCAAGCTGCTGATCCTCGCGCGCGCGGCGGGTTATCCGCTGGAACGCGCCCACATCGAAGTCGAGAGCCTGGTGCCCGAATCGTTGCGCGGCATTCCGCGCGAGGCCTTCCTCGATCGACTCGACGAACTGGACGCGCCCCTCGCCGCGCGCAACGCCTCGGCGATGATGCACGGCCGCGTGCTGCGGTACCTGGCGCGCTTCGAGGCCGAGGGCGTGGCGCGTGTCGGACTGGCGGAAGTGCCCGCCACGCACCCCGCGGCGCACCTGCTGGGCGCCGACAACCTGTTCGCGTTCACGACATCGCGTTACGCCGCGCGCCCGCTGGTGATCCAGGGCGCGGGCGCGGGCCCGGAAGTCACCGCGCAGGCGCTGCTGGGCGACATACTGGCGTTGCGCTGATCAGCCTTCGACGATGCCGTGGTGCGCCGCGGCCTGTTCCACGTCGGGCGTGCGCCAGCCGCAGGCCAGGCCCCACGCGAAGAAGCCGATGGCGACGGCGGCGACGATCAGCAGATCCCAGCCGTAGGGCAGGTAACCGTGGCCGCCGAAACGCGCGCTGCCCATCCATGACAACGCGGCGATCGCCGGCAGGTAGAAGATCAGCCACAGCGCGCCGCGAACCTGTTTCATCAGATCGGCGCCGCCTCGTTTCACCGCGTACCACAGCCATACCGGCAACGCGACCACCATCAAGAGAATGATTTCGCCGGTGCGCGGCCAGCGTGCCCAGTACAACAGCTCGGTCGCGAACACGAAGGCCAGACCTGCGATCAGCGGCAGCAGCGGAATGCGCAGCGGGCGGCGCAATTCCGGTGCGGTGCGGCGCAACACGCTGACGCTCACCGGTCCGGTGAGGTACGAGATGATCGTCGCCACCGAAATCACCTCGGCCAGCGTGGCCCAGCCGCGGAAGAAGAACAGGAAGATGAAGGCGACCGCGAGGTTCAGCCACATCGCCGGACGCGGAATGCCGAAGCGCGGATGCACGCGGCCGAAGATCTTCGGCAGCGTGCCGTTGCGTTCCATCCCGTAGATCATCCGCGCGGTGGTCGCGGTGTAGGTCGCGCCGGTGCCGCTCGGGCTGATGAAGGCGTCGGAGTACAGCAGCAGCGCCAGCCAGTTGAGGTTCAACGCCAGCGCCAGTTGCGCAAAGGGCGACGAGAAATCCAGTGCATACCAACCGCCCTTGGCCAGAGACGCCGGTTCCATCGCACCCAGGAATGCCACCTGCAGCAGCAGATACACGATGGTCGCCAGCACGATCGAGCCGATGATCCCGAACGGCACGTTGCGGCCGGGATTCTTGGCTTCGCCGGCGAGATTCACCGGGCTCTGGAAGCCGTTGAAGCTGAACACGATGCCGCTGATCGCGACCGCGGTCAGGATCGCCGAAATGCTGTAGGCGTGCGGGCCACCGTGCGCGCCGACGTGGAAATTCTCGGGATGGAACGACGTTGCCATCAATGCAATCGCGGTGAGCGCCGGCACGATCAGTTTGTACAGCGTGATCCACGCGTTGGTCTTCGCGAAAAGATTGACGCTCCAGTAGTTCAGCAGGAAGTACACGATTACCAGCGCCGCGGCGATCGCAAGGCCGGTGGTACTGAGCGTGCCCGCGCCACCGGCTGCGTGATGGTAGAGATCCTGCGCCCATTGCCACGGCCACGACGCCATGTACTGCACCGAGGCTTCGGCTTCCACCGGAATCACCGAGGCGATTGCGATCCAGTTGGCCCACGCGGCGATGAAGCCCACCAATGTGCCGTGCGAGTACTGGCCGTAGCGCACCATGCCGCCCGACTCCGGGAACATCGCGCCGAGTTCGGCGTAGGTGACCGCGATGAACAGGATCACCACCGCGCCGATGATCCACGCCCAGATCGCGCCCGGCCCCGCGAGCTGTGCCGCGCGCCATGCGCCGAACAGCCAGCCCGAGCCGATGATGGAACCCAGCCCCGTGAACATCAGCGCCCAGGCACCGACGTTGCGGCGGATTGCGTTTTCGTGACTCATCGCGACGAACCTTGCCGGCCGAAACAAGCCCCCGATGATCGCAGATCATGCCGCGCGTGTCCGCGTGGCGATGGTCATGCCGTTGCCGATGCTTGTGCGTGTGGCCACAAAGACTTTCGTCAATTCGGGCGCTCTCCGGGTGGCGAGCCCGGAGTCCGGTCTTCGGCTTCATTGGAAGAGCAGATTCCGGGTTTGATGTCCCGCCACGACGTCAGAGTGCCGGGTTGCGCTCGCCGCGTACTGAATCCACGGCCGTGATCGACTACACTCCGCCGCACGCGGAAGCCGGGAAGTACCCGGCGGGGAATCCTTGAAACGCGTGGCATCCGACAGGCCCGGCTTCCTCGAAGAGTTGAAGCGCCGCCACGTGTGGCGGGTGGCGATCGCCTACGCTGTCGCCGGCTGGCTGCTGGTGCAGGTAGCGACGCAGTTGTTTCCGTTCTTCAATATCCCCAACTGGGCGGTGCGCCTGGTGGTGTTGTTGATCGTGATCGGTTTTCCGATCGCCGTGGCCTTCGCGTGGGTCTACGAGCTGACGCCGGAGGGTCTCCGTCGCACGGCGCCCTTCGATTCCCCTGACGCGCGGTCGGAAACCGAAGGCCGTCAGATCGGCCGCAAGCTCAACGCACTCATCCTCGTGGTGCTGGTGCTGGCGGTCGTCCTGCTCGGCTGGCGCGTGTTGGTGCTGAAGCGCGCGCCGCAGCCCGCGCAATCCTCGGCCGTCTCCGTTGCAACGTCATCCGCATTCGCGGATGCGATGCCGTCGCCTGGCACCAGCGCGGCCATTCCCCCCAAATCCGTTGCCGTGCTGCCATTTGCCAACGAAAGCGGGAAGCCGGACGAGCAATATTTTTCCGACGGGTTGTCGGAAGACTTGATCACCGCGTTGTCGCAGTTCGCGGGGCTGAAAGTGATCAGCCGCAATTCGGCGTTCCAGTTCCGCGACAGCCGCGATTCGAGCGCGAAGATTGGCGCACTGCTCGGCGTCGCACACTTGCTGGAGGGTTCGGTGCAGCGCGCGGGCGACGAGGTACGCATCACCGCGACACTCGTCAATGCAGTCGATGGCAGCATCCTGTGGTCGCAGCGTTACGACAAGCCGTACAAGGACTTGTTCGCGCTGCAGGACGCGATCACGCAGTCCGTGGCCGACGCGTTGAAAGCCAAGCTGCTGACCACGGATGGCGCGGTGGTACAGAGCGACCGTCCACCCAGCGGCAACCTGGCCGCGTATATCGCCTATCAGCGTGGTGCCGCCTACCGTGCGCTCCACACCGAGGGGGGTAGCCGCGGGGCTATCGCTGCCTACGATGAAGCCATCCGCCTCGATCCGAACTACGCGGCGGCGTATGCACGACTATCCGGCGAGTTCGTTGCACTCGCCATCGGTTTTGCACCTGCAGACGCGACGGCTGAGATCGCCAAGGCGCGCGCGGCCGCGGCCAAGGCGCTGGCATTGAATTCCAATCTGGCGCTGGCCCATTTAGCGCAGGCAAGTTTGCTGCTGACCGTGGACATGGACTGGACAGGTGCGGAAGCCGCCGCGCAACACGCGCTGCAATTGGCGCCGAACGATGCGGGCGCACAAGCCGTGCTGGCGGAGGTGCTGTCTGCATTGGGGCAGAATCAGCGCGCACTGGCACTGCAACGTCACGTTATAGCAAACGATCCGCGCAGTGCCGGCCATTGGGGCGAATTGAACGTTTATCTCACCGCGCTGGGCCGGCTGGAGGAAGCTCGGCGTGCGATCGACCAGGCCATCGCGCTGCAGCCTGGCGCAACAGTTTTTCACGAACAGCTCACCGTAATTACTATCCTGCGCGGCGACGCCAAGACCGCGCTGGCTACCGCGCACCAGGAACCGCCGGGTCCATGGCGCGACGTTGCGATGGCGCTCGCGCTGCAGATCGGTTCCGACCGCAAGGCCGCCGATGCTGCGCTAAAAAAGCTGATCGCCAGTATTGCGCAAAGCGGCCCCTATCAGATCGCGGAAATATACGCGCTGCGCAGCGATCCCGACGACATGTTCAAGTGGCTGGACCGCGCCTGGACCAACCGCGATCCGGGCGTCACCTACCTGCTCAACGATCCCTTCATCCTGCGCTACCAGCATGATCCGCGCTTCGCCGCGTTCTGCAGGAAGGTCGGGTTGCCCACTACTACCGATGCGGTCGCGATGAAATAGAAGCCCGCTCCCGCAAGGGAACAGGGAATCACGCGGCGGCGAACGCCTCGCGGGTAAGGTTCACCGGCTCACCGTCCGTGCACACCACGTCGTCCTCGATGCGGATGCCGCCGTACTTGCGGAAGGCATCGACCTTCGGCCACACGACATCCTTCGACGCGGGCGTGGCCTTCAATTCCGCCAGCAGCATGTCGATGAAGTACAGGCCCGGCTCGATGGTGGTGACCATGCCGGGCTGCAGCGTGCGCGTCAGGCGCAGATAGGGATGGCCTTCGGGTTTCGGAATCGTCGCACCGCCTTCGTCGCGCGCGAAGCCGGCGACATCGTGCACCTGCAAACCGATCAGATGACCGAGCCCGTGCGGGAAGAACGTCGAGGAGATGCCGTTCGCCACCGCCGCTTCCGGGGAGCAGGTGATGAAACCCTGGTCGCGCATGGCTTGCATCAGCACGTGGTGGGCGTGGACGTGCAGTTCGGGATAGCTCTGCCCCGCGCGCACCTTCGCGCAGAAACCCTGCTGGGCCTGCTCGACGGCGTCGATCAGTGCCTGGAATTCGCCGGCTTCGGGAGACGCATGCGTGCGCGTGATGTCCGAGGCGTAGCCGTGGAAGCTGCCGCCGGCATCGATCAGGAACGAATGCGCGTGCGTGGGCGGGTTGCGGTCGAAATGCATGTAGTGCAGCACCGCGCCGTGCGCGTCCAGCGCGATGATGTTGCCGTACGGCAGTTGCGCCTCGGTGAGGCGCGTGGCTTTCAGGTATTCGCAATGGATGTCGAATTCCGACAGCCCTTCGCGGAAGGCGCGCGCGGCGGCGCGGTGCCCATGCACGCCGACCTTGCTGGCGACCCGCATCATGGTGATTTCGTAGGGCGTCTTGAACGCGCGGCGGTAGTGCAGCAGGTTCAGCAGCGCCGCGGGGTTGTCCGGTGCGAAGTCGCCGACGGCCGCGTTGGCTTCGCCGACGATTGCGCAACGCGATGCATCCCTGGGCAAATGCATACGCGCTTCGTCCGGCGTACGGATCGTCATGATGTCGAAGTGCGTGGTCCAGTAGCCCGCCGGCGCGGCGGGCACCACGTGCCAGTAATCGCGCGGCTGCAGGAACACGAGTTTCGGCTTCGCGCCCGGCGTGTACACGATCCAGCTGCCGGGTGCGTCGGTCAGCGGCAGCCAGTGCAGGAAATGCGGGTTGGCCTTGAACGGATAATCCTGGTCGTCGAGGAACCAGCCGTGCGGCACGCCCGCGGCGATGGCCAGCGTGTCGCGGTCGCACGCGGCCAGCGCATCGGCGCTGCGTTTTTCGATTTCGGCGAGATGCGCGGGATACAGCGCGGAAAGATTGTCCTGCGGCGAGGCGGTCATGGCGGTGGTGCTTGGATCAGGAACCGCCATGATGCGGCGAAGCGCGTCGCAAAGCAAAACATTGCCGTGAACACACCAAACATCTGGATCAAAGCGGCTTTTGTGGAAAGTCAGGCCAGGGATGGCCGTTCTGATGTCGCTGGTCAGAATGCTTGTTCGTTGCGAAAGCCATGAACGAAGCCGCGATCATGGACGATCGCAAAGGTCATGCCGCGCTCGCTTCCAGCCAGCGATCGAGGCAGGCCGCGGCGGCGCCGCTGATCGAGATGATCCGGAGGCCCGACCATTGGTAGCCGTTGGTCGCGGCCTGGTCGGTCCACATGGTGTGCACGCCGGCTTCGATTTCCTCGTTCACGCCGCGCGGGTTGGGCAACCGGAAGCGCAACTGGTAGAGGGCGTCGTCGCGCAGCGGCCGGTGGCAGATCAACATCAAACCCGTGCGGGAGAGATTGCCGATGCGGCCGATGTTCTCGCCGCTGATGCTGTCGGTCACCTCGATGGGGACCGCCGTGGGTTTTCGCGGGGCGCTGCGACGTTCGTCGTTCATGTCGCGGACTCCGTGGTTGTGTTGGTCTTGCCGAATTTCTTCAACCCTGCCAGCAGTGCATTCCAGGCGCGGTCGATCATACCGCCATCCTGGTTCGGAAGAACACGTACCTGGCCGCGCGCCATCATCCGCGCGATCTGTTCCAGCGTGCGCTCGGGGGCCGCCGTGCCGCGCGCGTTCACCACCAGGCAGCGTCCACTCGGCGGGTTGTACCACGCCAGCTTGCGCGCAGCCTTCTGTCCCTGCTGGTTGAGCGTGAATTCGAGCCAGCTTCCGAACGGAAGCGTTTTCAAGGTGTCCAGCGCGCGGCGCTCGCTCGAGGTCAGCGGCAGTTTGCGCGCGCCGGGTTGCGCCGATCCGGCTTCTTCCTCGCCGGGTTTGTGGCGCGACTTCAACCGGATCAGCAGCTCGGTCTGGGTGGGCGTCGGCGCGCTGCCCGCGTCGGGCACCTGCTGCGGCAGTTCCAGCGCGTAGCGGGTGATCTGGTCGGCTTCGGTGGCCTGCAAGCCGACCTGCGTCAGGCCGTGATTGAAATCCGCGGCGAGCCTGGCGTTGTCGCGTTCCGTCGGCGCGCCCAGCAACTGGTCGACGGCGGCCAGGCGGCGGCGATAGGCCTCGCTGTGTTCGCCTTCGCGCAGCAGCGTCAGCGTGAGCGCGTCGGCCCAGGCGTTTTCCAGCAGCGCGCGGATCAGCGGCGTGGTCTTGCGCTTGGACACGCGCGACTCGATCGCCTTGGCGGCGGCGGCGCGCGCATCGTGCAGGCGATCGCGGCCCTGCGCGGCTTCGACCTGGCGGCGCTCGGCGATTTCGGCGCGGCGGGTAATCAGTTTCAGGTGCGTGTCGAGGTCGTCCGCTTCCTTCTGGATGACCCCCATGTCGCCGCTGCTGTCGTCGACCACGCGCTTGACGCTGCGCTGCAGGCGCTGGTTCAGCGCGTTGTCGAACTTCTCGTCGCTGCGGTCGAGCCAGAGGTTGGCCGTTTCCAGCACCAGGTTCAGCAGGCGCCGGGCCGGGTGATTGCGCACGGTGAAGAAATTGCTGTCCGACAGCGCGATGCGCAGCAGCGGCACCTGCAGGCTCGCGAGCAGTTGCTGGGCGATGCCTTCGGTGCGGGTCTCGGTAAGCAACTGGTCGTAGAGCAGGCCGACCAGATCCAGCGCATCGCGATGTTCCGGCTGCAACTGCACGGCTTTGCCGTCCGAGGCGCGGCGCAACTGCGCCATCAGTTCGCCGCTCAGGCGTGCGCCCGGTTGCGGCACACCGTTGCGCGAAGGCAGCGCCTGCAGCGCCGCCAACGCTTCCTGCAGTTCCGGCATCGAGGCGAATTGCGCGGACTGCGCGGCGGCCGCTTCGGCCTCGGGGTTCAGCGCGCGCCGGCGCGCATCGAGCAGGGCGTGCAATTCGCCCATGGCCGGTCCGGCCGGCGCTGTGAAGTTGATGGCCGGCGCGATCGGCGCGGCATCGCCGGGAGCGCCGGGCGGCGGCGTCTCGGGTGCGGCGGCGCGCGCGCTGGAGTGCGGGCGGCGCGGCAGGTAGCTGCGCAGGTCGGGCAGGATGCCGGCCGTCTTCAGGTGATCGTTCAAGCGCCCGTAGAACGACTCGGCGGCCGCGAACAGGCGCCGGTCGCACAGCCGGTAGAACAGCAGACGGTGTTCGCGCTGCAGGCCGAAATCGGTCGCGGCTTCGCCCAGCACCACGGCCAACATGTGCGGACCGGGCGGCAGCGCGTCGTTGTCCAGCGGCGGCGCGGCAACCAGCACGGCATAACGATGGCAGAGATCGAAGATCGCATTGCCGGCGTGCAGCTCGGTGCGCGTGGACAGGTCGTCCAGCGCCATGGTTTCGTCGAACTCGTGCGGGTCCACCAGCGACAGGTCGCCGCTGATGCGCGGATCGCTTTCCGGTGCGGCGGACGATCGGTCGATGCCGGCGAAGCGCTGCTCCAGCAGGGCCATGAAACGGCCCTGGAAGCGCGGGCGCAGGCGCTTGACTTCCTTCAGCGCCTCCATGGCTTCATGCTGGGCCTGCCCGCCGCTCGACTGCTCGCCGATCCGGAACAGTTCGTGTTCAAGATCGTCCAGCGCGGAGCGCAGCAGCGGTTCCAGCAAGTTGCCGCACTCCGCGATCTGCTGCGCAAGCAGATGCCGCGCGCGCGGTGCAAGGTCGCTGCGGTCGGCAAGTGTCGGCATGTGCGGCTGCTTGTCCATCGATTCCCCAAGTAGGCGCGATGCAAGCTCCCTGCCAGCGCCAACCCCGCCCAACGGGGGCGATTCTATGGAAGGCGGCGGAAAAGCGCCACGGACTCGTCGAGCCTCACTCGTCGCTGGTCCGGACCCGCGCCGAAACGTGACCGCCGTCTACCTCCACGTCCACCTGCATGGGCCGGCAACACACCTGGCAGTCTTCGACGTAGCTGCACGAACCGGCCGATTCGTCCACCAGCAATTCGATGGGTTCGCCGCAATAGGGGCAGGTGGCGCCGATGATTTCAGGCATGCGCGCGCTCCGTTGGGTCGGGCAGGAAAACTTCGATGAGGTCGTTGAGGAATCGCTGGCCGAGCGGCGTGGCCTGCAGCCGATCGGGGTCATCGGCCAGCCAGCCGCACGCGCGGGCCTGGTGGAGCGGTGCCGCGATCGCTCCGGCGGGCAAGCCGGTGCGCTTCGTGAAATCCGCCATGGGCACCCCGTCGTTCAAGCGCAAGGCGTTCAGCATGAATTCGAACGGCAATTGTCCGGCGCCGATCGCTTCGGCGCCGCCGATGCGTTGCGGCGTGCGCGCGTGCTGCAGGTAGGCGACGGGGGAACGGATCTTCCAGCGGCGCTGGATGGTGCCGGCGCCGGTGAGCTTGCCGTGCGCACCGGCGCCGATGCCGAGGTAGTCGCCGAACGCCCAGTAATTGAGGTTGTGGCGGCAACGCCTGCCCGGCTGTGCGTACGCGGAGACTTCGTATTGCGCGTAGCCGGCATTCGCCAACCGCGCCTGACACGCCTCCTGCATGTCCCAGGCCGTGTCGTGGTCGGGCAGCGGCGGTGGTGTCCTGGCGAAAGGCGTGCCCGGTTCCAGTGTCAACTGGTAGTGCGAAATATGGGTTGGCGAGAGCGCGATCGCGCGTTCGATGTCGGCCAGCGCGCCATCGGACGTTTGCCGTGGCAGCGCGTACATCAGGTCGAGGTTGATGTTGCCGTATCCGGCATCCTGCGCCTGCTTCACCGCGTGTTCCGCCTCCGCGGCCGAGTGGATGCGGCCCAGCGC
>DASZTT010000083.1:0-10684 GCA_035547895.1 Rhodanobacteraceae bacterium | reverse complement strand
GTCACGTCCACGACGCCACGCGCGTCATTCCCGTTGCGCCTTCAGATTGCCGAATGCTTCGCTTCCGGACGTTGCGTGCTGATCGGCGATGCCGCGCACGCGGTGCATCCGCTGGCGGGGCAGGGCGCGAACCTCGGCCTGCGCGATGTAGCCGAACTCGCCTCGGCGCTGGGCGACGCACGCGATGCCGGCCGCGATTTCGCCGCGCCGCACGTGTTGCAGCGCTACGCGCGCAGGCGGCGTTCCGAAGCCACGCTGGATGCACGCACCTTCGACGCGATCGAAAAGTCGTTCGCGTGGCAATCGCCCGCGTGGATCGCTCTGCGCGGCTTCGGCATGCGTGCGGTGGATGCGGTCGAACCGCTGAAGCGGCGCCTGTCGGCGCATGCGGCGGGGATTTGACGCGAGGTGCGTTGAAGCGCATCTCGCGCCGGAGGGCGATCCGGCAAGGATGTCCGGGCCGGCGTGACTCGCCAGGGAGGGCTTTCTGCCGTTTCTGCGTGAGGATCCCATCGAGGAGAAGAACCATGCGTCCGATCATTGCGATACTTGCACTTTCCCTTTTCGGCGCCAGCTCGATCGCGCACGCCGCGATGCGCACGCAAACCGTCGACTACAGCGTCGATGGCAAGGCCATGCAGGGCGTGCTGGTTTGGGACGACGCGGCCAAGGCACCGCGTCCCGGCCTGCTGATGATTCCCGACTGGACAGGCATCAATCCGACCAATGTCGATTTCGCCAAGTCGATCGCCGGCAAGGATTACGTGATCTTCATGGGCGACATGTACGGCAAGGACCTGCGCCCCAAAGACAGCAAGCAGGCGCAGGCCGCGACCAGGCCGTTGTATGCCGACCGGCCGATGCTGCGCAGGCGCGTGGCTGCAGCATTCGCCGAGTTGAAGGCGCTGGCCGCGAAACACTCGGCGCCGATCGACGCGGCGAAGCTCGCCGCGATCGGTTTCTGCTTCGGCGGCACGTCGGTGCTCGACCTCGCCCGCAGCGGCAGCGATGTCGCGGCCGTGGTGAGCTTCCATGGCGGCCTTTCGACGGATGATCTTGCGCTCGCGAAACACATCCGGGCGCGCGTGCTGGCGATGAACGGGGCCGACGACAAGGGGACGATGCCGGACGCGCCCGCCTTCATGCAGGAGATGCAGCAAAGCCGCGCGCCATGGCAGTTCGTCGCGTTCGGCGGTGCGGTGCACTGCTTCGCGGAGCCGCAGTCGCATTCGCCGCCGGGTTGCGTGTACGACCCGCCGGTGGCCAAGCGCGCGTTCGCGCTGATGCACGCGTGGCTGGACGAAGCGTTTGCGGGAAAGAGTTGAGAAGACTCAACTCGCGCGATTCACTGCGTAATCCGCCAGGCCCGCCAGCGCATCGCGGTATTCGGACGGCGGCAGGCTTTCCAGTGCGGCGTGCGCGGCGTCGGCGTGGGCTTCGGCCTTGGCACGGGTGCGTTCCAGCGCGCCGGTGCCGCGGATCGCGGCGATGATCACGTCCAGCGCCGCGAGCCTTTGGCTGGTGATCGCATTGCGCAGCAGTTCCGCCTGCATCGGCGTAGAACGTTCGATGGCGTAGATCAGCGGCAACGTGGGTTTGCCTTCGGCGAGATCATCGCCGATGTTCTTGCCGAGCGTCGCGGAATCGGAAACGTAGTCGAGCAGGTCGTCGGCGATCTGGAATGCAGAGCCGAGTTCCATGCCGTAGCGGCGCAGCGCGAGGCATTGCGCGTGCGGCAGCCCGGCCAGCACGCCGCCCAGTTGCGTGGCCGCCGCGAACAGCACCGCGGTCTTGCGTTCGATCACCTGCATGTACGCGGCTTCGCTGGTCTCGGCCTTGCCGATGTTGAGCAGCTGCAGCACCTCGCCTTCGGCGATGGAGTTGGTGGTGTCGGCCAGGATGCGCATCACTTCCATGCGGTCCAGTTCCACCATCATCTGGAACGCGCGCGAGTAGAGGAAGTCGCCCACCAGCACGCTGGCCGCGTTGCCCCATGCGGCGTTGGCGGTCTTGCGGCCGCGCCGCAGGTCGGAACCGTCCACCACGTCGTCGTGCAGCAGCGTCGCGGTATGGATGAACTCGATCACCGCGGCCAGTTCGATGTGCGCGTCGCCTTCGTAACCCGCCGCGTGCGCCGCCAGCACGTGCAGCGCGGGACGCAGGCGCTTGCCGCCGCCGCCGACGATGTGTTCGGCGATGGCGTTGATCAGCACCACGTCCGAATGCAGGCGCTGGCGGATCATGCGGTCGACCCGGTACATGTCGGGCGCGGCGAGGTCGCGCGCCACGATGAAGGCGTTGGCGGACTCGGCCGGGGCGGGATTGGGGCGGTTCATGGGTGTCCGTCGTGCGGCAAGCCGTTGATTATAGTGCGTTGCAGCAACGCGCCGGGATTGCCCTACACGGGCGCGCGCATTGCACCGGCATACACGCCGGTATGCTGCTACGATCATCCGTTTCGGTTGTTCCCATTCGAGGATTCCCACATGTCACGTGGCGTCAACAAGGTCATCCTGATCGGCAATCTGGGCGCGGACCCGGAAACGCGCTACAGCGCATCGGGCACGGCGATGTGTTCCATCCGGATCGCGACGACGGACAGCTGGAAGGACAAGCAGACCGGCGAACGCCAGGAAAAAACGGAATGGCATCGCGTGAAATTCTTCGGGCGGCTCGCCGAGATCGCCGGCGAATACCTGAAGAAGGGCCGGCAGGTTTACATCGAAGGTTCGCTGCGCACCGACAAGTACACCGACAAGGAAGGCGTCGAGCGCTACACCACCGACATCATCGCCAACGAGATGCAGATGCTCGGTGGCCAAGGCGAGGGCGGCGGCGGAGGCCGCGGCGAAGGTGGCGGCTACCAGCCGCGACAGTCGCAGGGCCGTCCCGCGGGCGCGCCGTCGGGCGGCCGTCCTTCCGCACCACCACCGCAGGACAACGGCGGGTTCGAGGACGACGACATTCCGTTCTGAGTGCACGACCCTTGAGCAACCTGCTCGTCCGGAAACAAAAAAGCCCTTCGTTTCGAAGGGCTTTTTGTTGGACGTGGTGCAGCGGGTGCGATGCTTCATCGCTTTCCAGTGGACACGGGCGCCGGCGGCGGAAACGAGGGCGGCGCGTCGGCGGCATCACTACCCCAGTTCTTGTCGGGCGTTGCACCGAGCGTGAAGTGCAAGGTGCCGCCGTGCAGCGCAAAAGCATCGGGCAGCCACGGCTTCGTCCACGGCTTGCCGTCCAGCGTCAGCGCGTGCACATACAGGTTTTCGTGATTCGCATCTGGGGCTTCGATGATGACGTTGCCGCCCGCGCGATGGATCACCGCGCGCGCAAACAGCGGACTGCCCAGCAGCAGCTCGCCACGTCCCGGAATGGCCGGATACATGCCCAGCGCCGCCCACACGTACCACGAAGACATTTCGCCGAGATCGTCGTTGCCGGGAATGCCGTCGGGCGCGTTCTTCCAGATCGTGTCGAGCACCACGCGCACGGCCTTCTGGGTTTGCCACGGCTGGCCGGCGAAATCGAAGAGCCACGGCGTTCCGATCGAGGGTTCGTTGTTCAATTCCGGATGCAACGGGCCGGCATTGGTCAGCGCCCAGCCGCCGTGACTGTCGTGGAAGAATGAGTCGAGCCGCGCCGTGGCCCTGGTGCCGCCGCCCAGGGCGTCGAACAGGCCGTGCACGTCGAACGGCACCATCCACAGGTATTGCGCGGCGGTGCCTTCCACGAAGCCATCGTCGGTGGAAGGCGTGAACACAGGCCAGGTACCGTCGGCGTTGCGGTTCTGGATGTAGCCGCCGTCCGCGGTCGCATGCGGATTGAACAGCTTACGCCAGTACCCCGCGCGGGTGAGGAACAGCGCGTGGCCTTCGTCGTCCCCAGCCGCGCTGGCGAGTTGCGACAGAGCGAAGTCCGCCGTCGCATCCTCCAGCGTTTCGCCGGCGCCGCCCCACGCGTGCGATTTCGCGGCGATGTAATGCAGCTTCATCCATTGGTCGAGCGACGGGCGTTCGCCCACGCACTCGACGTTGCAACCGGCATCGCTGAGGTCGTTCGCGCTGACATGGGTGGCCGCGTATTTCAGCGAGGCATAGGCGCCCTTCAGATCGAAGTCGCGTCCGCCGAAGGCGTAGATGCCCGCGAGCGCCGGTGCCGCCGGATCGCCGGCCATTACGTGCGTGCCGCCCGAGTCGTGCGTCCAGCGGTCCCACTCGCCGTGGTTCTGCCGTGCCTGGTTGTACAGCGATTGCGCGATGTCGCTTCCGACCTTCGGCATCAGCCAGGTGACGAGTTGCAGTTGCGAGCGGTACACGTCCCAGCCGGAAAAGTTCGCGTACTGGACTTTCTGCGTGCCCTCGACGCGATGGATCTTCTGGTCGAAACCACGGTACTCGCCATCGGTGTCGCTGAAGGTGGTCGGTTGCAGCAGCGCATGGTACAGCGCGGTATAGAACGTGGTGCGCTCGCCGGGCGTACCGCCTTCGGTCGCGATTCTTCCGAGCGCGGTGTTCCAGTCCGCGCTGGCGTGCTCGCGGACTTGCGCCAGCGTGGTGCCTTGCGGAAGTTCCGCGCGCAGATTCGCACGCGCGTTCGCGAGGCTCACGTAGGAAATGCCTACGCGGACCCCGACGTCGCTGCCGGGTGCGAAGCCGATCCACGCTCCGGAGCCCTTGCCGGCCGGCGGAAACCCTTTCGCACCGTAACCGGTGCCGCCACGCACCGAGGTGCCTCCCTTGCGCACGGTCGCGTCATGCCAGGTGCCGGTCGCGGCAAACGGCTGGTCGAACCGTGCGACGAAGTACAACGTGTAGTAGCTGCGGCGATCGGCCTTCGACAGATAGCCGCAGAAGTTGCCGCTGGTGACCGAGCCGCTGACGGTTTGCGTCTTGCGGTCGATCGCGACCGTGGCATCGCTGCTGCCGACTTCCGAATCCGACACGCGCACCAACAGGTTGGCAGGCTTGCCCTTCGGGAAATCGAAACCCGCCATGCCGCTGCGAAGTGCGGCGGCGAGTTCGACGGACACGCCGTTGGCAAGCCTGACGCGATAATCGCCGGGCATCGCGTGTTCATCGGCATGCGAAAAATCGCTGGCGTACACCGAGTCGCGTGCATCGCTGGCAGGCGAGCTGGTCACGGGAAGGGTCACCGGCATGAAAGGAATGTCGCCGCTGGCCCCGGCGCAGCCGGTGCCGGAAAGATGTGTCAGGCTGAAGCCGCGGATGCGGGCCGCATCATATTGATAACCGCCGGGCGCGGCGGTGCGGTCATGCTTGCCCTTGGTGTTTTCCGGACTCCACTGCAGCATCCCGAACGGCAGGCTCGCGCCCGGAAAGGTGTTGCCGCCGTTGCGGCTGCCGATCAGCGGATTGACGGCGCTGGTTGGTCCGGCCATTCGCGTCGGCGCGGCCGCGCAGCAGAGTGACACCGCCAACGTCGCCGCGACGCATCCGCAATGACGCACCATGCAAGCGAAACCACTCGCGCGGCTCATGGCCGGCTCCCGCTCGCGTCATTCGACCCGCCCACCACGTTGAGCACTTCGTAGCACGCGCCCATGTTGTGGTAGTCGGTCTTGCCGGCCGGACTTTTCTCGTCGTCGTACTTGCGGCCGTCGCGCGTGAGGATGCGGTACCAGCCGCCGTACCGGTGGTCGACGAAATGCGTCCATGCATATTCCCACAGGCGCCGGTACCAGTCCCAGTATTTTTCCTCGCCGGTGCGGTCGGCGAGCAATGCGGCGCAGGCCAGCGACTCGGCTTGCACCCAGTGGTACTTGTCGGCGTCGCAGACCGAACCGTCGGGCGCGAAGCCGTAGCACAGGCCGCCGTACTCGTCGTCCCAGGCGCGCGCGACGGCGGTGTCGAACAGATGCCGCGCGGTCGGCAGCATCCAGTCGGCGTCGCGATGGCGGCCCATGATCAGCAGCAGCTTGGCCCATTCGGTCTGGTGGCCGGGCTGGAAACCCCACGGGCGGAACAAATCCCTGGGATTGTCCTTGTGGTATTCCCAGTCGATTTCCCAATCCGCGTCGTAGTGTTCCCAGACGAGCCCGCCTGCTTTCGCGGCCTGGCGGCGCGTCATGTTGTTGGCGAGCGTGTACGCGCGATCGAGCCAGCGCTCTTCGCGGCTCGCCTCGAACGCGGTGAGCATCGCTTCGCACATGTGCATGTTGGCGTTCTGGCCGCGGTAGTTCGAGAAATGCCAGTTCGCGTCGGCTTCGTCGCGGTACAGCCCGAACGCGGGATCCCAGTAACGCGCTTCCAGCAGGTTCCAGTGTTCGTCCATCCATGCGGCGGCTTCGATGATGCCGGCCATGCGCGCCTGCGCGTACGCGACCAGCACGAACGCGGCGCCGTAGCAGTGGTTGGTGGTATCGTCGGGTTGACCGTCACGCAGCGTCCAGGTGTAGCCGCCTGTTGCCGGATTGCGGTGCGCATCGCGGATGAAGGCGACGCAGTGGCGTGCGCCATCCAGGTATTCGGCACCGCCGAAGCGGCGCGCGTACATCGCGTAATCGAACACGAAGCGCGCGCTCGAGACGAGGTGCCGGTGCGATCGGTCGTAGATCGTGCCGTCGTCCTTGTAGTAATGGAAGCAGCCGCCCGCCGGGTCGAGGCAGTGCGGGTGATAGAACGCCATCGTCTCGCGGATGTGCCGGCGCAGGAATTCGGGCGAACGGAAATCGGGAAAGTCGCTCATGCGTGCTGCTCCAGGAAGGCATGGACGTTGGCCAGCGCGGGCATCGCCGCGAACGAGCCGGTGCGGGTGACCGCGAGCGCGCCGCAGGCGGCGGCGAAGCGCAGCGCGGTGTCGCGTCGCGCATTGTCGGCCAGCAATGCCGGCAGCGAACCCGCCGCGACCAGCGCGTGCAGGAAGCCGCCGACGAATGCGTCGCCCGCGCCGGTACTGTCGATGGCGCGCACCGCGAACGGCGACATTCCGCCGGTTGCGTCGCGCGTGAACCAGCGCAGGGCGCGTTCGCCGTCGGTGACGACCACGAATCGCGTGCCGCCCGACCACAGGCGTTGCAGCACGGCTGCTTCGCTTCCCACCGAGGCGGCAAGGAACGCGAGTTCCTCCGCGCTCAGCTTCACGAAATCCGCCAGCGCCAGTGCGCGCCAGATGGTCGGTGCAGGATCCTCGCCGCGCGGCCACAACGCGGGGCGCAGGTTCATGTCGAAGCTGACCAGCGCGCCGGCTTCACGCGCGCGGGTCATGCCTTGCAGGGTGGTCGCGGCCGAAGCGGGTTCGGTCATGCTGCACGAACCCGCATGGAAGATGTTGGTGGCGGCGAAGATTGCCGGATCGAAATCGCCGTCGCGGAACAGCAGGTCGGCGGAAGGCGGCCGGTAGAAGCTGAAGCTGCGTTCGCCGTGCGCGTCGTGCGTCACGAAGGCGAGCGCGGTGTTGGCGGCGTCGGTGCGGCGCGTGTGGCGGACATCCACGCCGGCGTCGGCCAATCCGCGCAGCAGCAAGTCGCCGAACACGTCCTGGCCGAACATTCCGACGAACGCGCTGGCGTCGCCCAGGCGCGCGACCGCCACCGCGACGTTGGCCGGCGCACCGCCGGCATGCGGGATGAATGCGGGCGGCGCGTCGCCGCGCGGTTCGGCGTGGAAGTCGATCAGCGCTTCGCCGAAGCAGTACACGGTGCCGTTCATGCGACGCGCGACCCCCGGACGCTGTAGAACACGATGTACGCATAGCACAGCAGCGGCAGCACGAATGCGTGGTGCACGCCGATGCGGTCGGCCAGGGCACCTTGCGCAAGCGGGATCACCGCGCCGCCCACGATCGCCATCACCAGCAGGCTGGAGACCTTGCCCGCAAGCGGACCAAACTTTTCGATGCCCAGCGTGAAGATGTTGGGGAACATGATCGAGTTGAACAGGCCGATCGCGATCACGCTCCACATCGCCACGTAGCCGTGCGTCAGCATCGTGGTCAGCACCAGCAGGCCCGCGATGACGGCGAACGTGCACAGCAGCTTGCGCGCATCGATGCGCGTCAGGAGCGCGGAGCCTGCAAAGCGGCCGATCATCGCGCCGCCCCAGTACAGCGACACGAATCCCGCCGCACGCGCTTCGGGCATGTCGCCGATGCCCGGCAGCGAGATGTAGTTGATCATGAAGCTGCCGATCGACACTTCCGCGCCGACGTACACGAAGATCGCGACCATGCCGAACCAGACGCGTGCATGCGCCAGCGCATCGAAAAACGTGTGCCGTGCGTCGTCCGCACGCTCGTCGGCGCCTTCGATCGCGGGCAAATGGAACAGCCACACGATCAGCGCGAGCGCGAACAGCACCAATGCGATGCCGAGGTACGGTCCCTGTACCAGGTGCGCCTGCTGCAACTTGTACGCTGTCTGTTGCGCGGCGGGCAGCTTCGCCAGCTCCGCGCTGCCGAGCACCGCCACCGACAGGATCAGCAGCCCACCAAGCTTGGGAGCGATCGTGGTGCCCAGCGAATTCAGCGCCTGCGCGAGGTTCAGGCGGCTGGATGCGAGCCGTGGCGGCCCGAGCAGGCTGACATACGGATTGGCCGCGACCTGCAGCAGCGTGATGCCGCTCGCCAGCACGAAGAACGCCAGCAGGAACAACGGATACGACTGCGCCATCGCGGCCGGCAGGAACAGCAGCGCGCCGATGCCGGTGACCACAAGTCCGGCGACGATGCTGAGCCGGTAGCCGAGCCGCGACACCACCTTGCCGGACGGCAGCGACATCAGGAAGTACGCCCCGAAGAAGGTGAATTGCACCAGCATGACCTCGGTGTAGTTCAGCGTGAACACCGATTTCAGGTGCGGAATCAGCACGTCATTCAGCGCGGTGATGAATCCCCACATGAAGAAGATCGTGGTGACCACCGTGAGGGCGGTGCGGTTGCCTGCGACTCGGGTATTCATGTGAAGGTGGCCTCGCTGCTGGCGCGGATGATCAGGCGGACGGGGGCGATGCCGCGCACCGCGCCGGTGTCCGGGCGGCGCGCGCGTTCGAGGATGCGCTCGGCGGCCTGGCGGCCGCGCGCGCGCGGATCGGTGGCGAGCGTGGTGAGCGGAGGCGTGCTGACCGCCGCTTCGGGAATGTCGTCGAAACCGGTGACCGCGAAGTCGCGGCCGGCAACGATGCCGCGTGCGCCGAGGCCCAGCATCAGCCCGAGCGCGACCGCGTCGTTGTAGCACACGGCCGCCGTCGGTGCGTGCCTGCTGCTGAACAGCGAAGCCGTGCGGGCCGCGGCATCCAGGCGCGTCGGCGCGGTTTCCACCAGCCAGCCGGGTTCGGGTTCGATGCCCGCGGCCCGCATCGCTTCGGCATAGCCGCGGCGGCGGTCGCGGCAGGAGCTCGATTCGGCATGTCCGCCGAAGAACGCGATGCGACGATGTCCGCGTTCGAGCAGATGCCGCGTGGCCAGGGCCGCGCCGCGGCGGTTGTCCAGCGCAAGGTAATCCCAGTGCGACGCCGACCAGCGCACGTGCGAGGGTTCGCGGTTGAACACCAGCACCGGCAGATGCACGCCGAGCACTTGTCCGAGCGCGACGCCGTCGCTGCCTTCGGCCGGCGACAGGATGATGCCGGCCGGGTCGTGCTCCATCAGCGACGCCAGCACCCGCTGCTGGCGTTCGGGCGATTCGCCGGTGCTGCCGAGCAGTGTCACGTATCCGGCGGCGCCGAGCGTTTCGTCGACGCCCGCGGCGAAGTCGGCGAAGAACGGATTGGAGAGGTCATTCACCACCAGCGCCACGCTCGATGAGCGGCGCTGGCGCAGGTTGGCGGCGGCGCGGTTGTAGACGTAGCCCTGCCTTTTCAGTTCGGCTTCGACTTTCGCGCGGGTTGCCGCCGCGGGCAGCGGGCTGCCGCGCAACACCAGCGAGACGGTCGCACGCGACACGCCGCAGCCGCGCGCGATGTCGGTGACGGTGACGCGGCGGCCGCTCATCGCATGGAGAGTTGCAGGGCAAGGTGGAGGGGCATGACCGCCGGTTTTGGAACGATCCAAGTCCGTGCATCATGCCCGCGGCCACGGCCGCCTGCATTCTGCAGCGCAGCATGCAACGGGCCGGGCCGCGTGCTACTTTCTGGGTACTTTTGGAACGATCCAAGGAATTCGCCATGAGCGTCTCCCGTGCTTTGCCCCGGCGCGCCGCGGTCCGCGGTTTGTTGGCTATGACCATTGCGCTCGGCGTCATCGGATGCGCGCACGCGGGTGGGTCCGGCGAGAAGGCCTGGCGACAAACCGACCCGATGATCGGCACCGGCGGCAACGGTCACACCTTTCCCGGCGCGACCGTACCGTTCGGAATGATCCAGTTGAGTCCCGACACCGCGATGCCGGATTTCAAGCACGCCTACGCATGGGCGGCGGGCTATCAGTACGGCGACCACAGCATCCTCGGATTTTCCGAAACGCATTTTTCGGGCAGCGGCCATTCCGACCTGGGCGACGTGCTGCTGATGCCCGGCGTCGGCAAGGTGCAATGGGACGTGGGCGATCCCGACAAGCCGGGCAGCGGCTATCGTTCCGGTTTCAGCCACGAGACCGAAATCGCGCAGCCGGGCTACTACGCAGTGACGCTCGCGACGCCCGGCGTGCGCGTGGAGCTGACGGCAAGCCAACGGGTCGGCTGGCATCGCTACACGTTTCCGAAAAATCAGGACGCGCACGTGCTGCTGGATCT
>DASZTT010000082.1:0-1747 GCA_035547895.1 Rhodanobacteraceae bacterium | reverse complement strand
GGATCGACGATGGTCGAATTGATGTTGGTGAAGATCTTGAACTCGCCCGCGCAGCGCACGTCGTAGCCGTAACTGGACGTGCCGTACGACACGATGCGGCCGCCGCCGTTGTGCTTGACCTGGCCGGGCTCGAACGGCTCGATCATGCCGTGCTGCTCGGCCATGCGGCGGATCCAGTTGTCGCTCTTGATGCTCACGAACGTTCCACTCCTGGTCTATGCCGGGAGTCCCCGGCCAAAGCCGCCAAAATAACGGGATTGCCCAACACGCGCCAGCATCACGCGAGACCGGCGGCAAGCACGGCCATCGCAACCTCGATTTCGCGACGGCGTTGTTCGCTGGCCAGCACCGCTTCGGACGTGCATCCGGCACCCGGCAAGGGCACCGGCAGCGGCTCGTCCGACAATATTCGCGCCGACATCGTCTTCAGCACCTCCATCAATGCGTCCTGCGCATGATGCGATCCGCGCGCCGAGGTATTGAGCAGCAATACCGGTTTGCCCGGAAACTCCAGTGCGCCGACCAGCCAGTCCAGCAGGTTCTTGAAGGGACCGGGAATGCCGTGGGCGTATTCGGGGCATGCGATCAGCAGCGCGTCGGCACGGCCTACCGCGGCGCGCAGGTCAAGCACCGGTTGCGGCAGCGGATCGACTTCGAGGTCGGGGCTGAACGGCGGCAACGCGCCCATGCCCGGATATATGTGGAGCCGCAAGGACACGGGGGCCAATACCTGCGCTGCTTGCAGTGCCGCACGATTGGCCGAAATCCGGCGCAGGCTTCCGCACAGGCACAGCACGCGCCGGGACGAAGGGCCCGCGTCAGTCATCGAGCACGCGGATGTTCGGCACGCCGGTCATGTCGCGCTCGGCCTGCAGCGACAGGCGCGCCGCGGTGTTGCGTGCGATGTCGCGATAACGCAGCGCGAGGTCGGAATCCGGCATGGCCGCGACCGTCGGATTGCCGCTGTCGGCCTGCTCGCGGATGCGGATGTCCAGCGGCAGCGAACCCAGCAGCGGCACGCCGTATTGTCCGGCCATGCGCGCGCCGCCGCCTTCGCCGAACACGTGTTCCTCGTGACCGCAGTTGGAGCACACGTGGGTGGCCATGTTCTCGATGATGCCGAGCACCGGCACCTGCACCTTCTCGAACGCGTTGAGGCCCTTCTTGGCATCCAGCAGTGCGATGTCCTGCGGCGTGGTCACGATCACCGCGCCCGCCACCGGCACGCGCTGGGTCAGCGTCAACTGGATGTCGCCGGTGCCGGGCGGCATGTCCACGACGAGGTAATCCAGATCTTGCCAACGGGTTGCAGTGAGCAACTGCGTCAACGCCTGCGTCACCATCGGACCGCGCCACACCATCGGCGTGTCCTCGCCGACCAGGAAACCGATCGACATCACCTGCAGGCCATGGTTGGTCATCGGGATGATGGTCTTGCCATCCGGCGACTCCGGACGGCCCGCGATGCCCAGCATCAGCGGCTGGCTCGGGCCGTAGATGTCCGCGTCCAGCACGCCCACGTTCGCGCCTTCCGCCGCGAGCGCCAATGCGAGATTCACGGCCACGGTGGATTTGCCCACGCCGCCCTTGCCCGATGCGACGGCGATGATGTTCTTGACGCCCGGCAGCGGCATAAGGTTGCCCTGCACCTTGTGCGTGGCGATGCGCGAGGTGACGGAGACGGCCGCGTGCGCAATCGCGGGATCGGCCTCCAGCGCCGCCTTGATCCGGGTTGCGAATGCGTTGC
>DASZTT010000081.1:0-4876 GCA_035547895.1 Rhodanobacteraceae bacterium | reverse complement strand
GGCCGACCGTGTGGGACCTCCTGTTCCTGGTCGGATCGGTCGGGCTGTTCTTCTTCATGTTCCTGTTGTTCACGCGGTTGCTGCCGGTGCTGTCGATGTTCGAGTTGCGCAAGCTGCTCGCGTCACAACGCCGCACGGAGGCCCGGTCATGAGCGTCCCGCTGCACGGACTTCTCGCCGAGTTCGCCGATGCGGAGCAACTGCTCGCGGCGGTGCGTCGCGCGCGTGGCGAGGGCTACTACGCATCGTGCATCGAAGCCTATTCGCCCTATCCCGTCGAAGGCCTGGACAAGGCACTGGGCGCACGCCACCACTGGGTGCCGTTCTGGATGCTGATCGGCGCGATCGGCGGCGGCGCGTTCACCTACTGGCTGGAATGGTGGTCGGCGGCGGTGAACTATCCGATCAACGTGGGCGGCCGGCCGGCCTTCTCGTGGCCCGCGTTCATCCCTCCCGCGGTGGAGATGACGATCCTGTGGGCGGTGTTGCTGGGCGTGCTGACCGTGCTGTATGGCGCACGCCTGCCGCGCGTGCGCCACCCCTTGTTCGCCAGCCGCGCGTTCGAACGCGCGACCAGCGACCGATTCTTCCTGCTGCTGCGCGGCAAAGATCCATCGTTTGACGCGCAACGCACGCGGGCGTTCCTGGAAAGCCTGTCGCCGCTGTCGGTGGTCGAGGTGGCGGAAGAATGAACGGCCGGCTGCGCCCTCTGATTGGTCATGGTCATTCCGGACGACGCGCAGCGGCGATCCGGAATCGGTTTCTTGCCATGGCTTCGGGCAGGGGCGAAACCGGTTCCGGGTTCTCGCACCCGTGGGACGGGTGCGAGCCCCGGAATGACGTCATCCATGTATCGATGGAACGGAACCGGTGCGGCCCCGGAAGGACCAACAAATCGTTGCATGTGCTGTCGCTGAGGTTTCTGCTGTGCGCGCTCGCAACCACGACATTCACCAGTTGCGAGCGCGGCATGCACGAGATGTACGACCAGCCGAAATACAAGCCGCTGACATCGAGTCCGTTGTGGGCGGACGGCAATTCGTCGCGTCCGCAGGTGCCGGGCACGGTGCCTCATTCGGCCGGAGCACTGGCCGGCACCACGAGCGGACGACTGGATTTAGTCGCGCTGGTGCCGCCCGCCGGTCCCGTCGGCGGCGTGGGCGCGAACGGAAAGCCGCTCGCACGTGCAGGTGCAGCCGCAGTGCCGGGTTACGCCAATCCGTTGCCGATCACGCCGCAACTGCTGGCGCGCGGACGGCAACGCTTCGACATCTATTGCGCGCCCTGCCACAGTCGGGCGGGCGACGGCGACGGCATGATCGCCGAGCGCGGCTTCCCGCATCCGCCGAGTTATCACACGGCGGCGCTGCGCAACGCGCCGGACAGCCACTTCTACAAGGTGATCACCGACGGCTACGGCGTGATGTATCCCTACGCCGACCGCATTTCGCCGCACGACCGTTGGGCGATCGTCGCGTACATCCGCGCGCTGCAACTGAGCCAGCATGCGTCGAAGTCGGATTTGAGCGAAGCGGATCTTGCAAAGCTGAGGGCGGTCACGCAATGAACGCATGGCTGCCACGCATACGCATGCAATGGCTCGCGCTGGTGATCGGCCTCGCCGCGCTGGCCGCGTGCGTGCTGCTGGGGCTCGCGCGCGAACCCAGGCAGGCGATGCTTTCCTGGCTGTACTCGTTCTTCTTCTTCACGGGTGTGTCCGCCGGCAGCCTCGCGCTGTTGATGACGCATTCGCTGACGGGCGGCGCGTGGGGCCATTGCATCCGCGCGCCATTGCTGGCTGCCGCAAGGCTGCTGCCGCTGCTGGCCGTCGCGGCCATTCCGTTCCTCGTCGAGACCCATGTGCTGTATCCATGGAGCGCGCCGGACCTGCGGGCGCCGGCGCAAGGCTGGTACCTCGCCCAAATGTCTTTCATCGTCCGCACCGTGGTGTATTTCGCGGTGTGGATCGGCTGCCTGGCCGCGTTCACCCGCAACATGGACGATCGCGTGATCGCGCGCCGCATCGCGGCGCCGGGCCTGATCCTGTTCGCGCTCACCTCGTATCTCGCCGCGACCGACTGGGCGATGTCGCTGACGCCGCACTGGCATTCGTCGGTGTTCGGGATGATGGTGGGCACCGGCTGGATGCTGGTTGCGTGCGCGTTCGCCACCGCGATGGCGGCCTGGCGAAGCGGAGAGAGCTTGCTTGCGACGCCGGAGGTCCTGCACGACCTCGGCAACCTGCTGCTGATGTTCGTGCTGGCATGGTCGTATCTCGCCTTCATGCAATACCTCACCATCTGGATCGCCGACCTGCCCGACGAAAACGCCTGGTACCTCCCGCGCACGCTGACTTCGTGGCGATACCTGGCGTGGTTCCTGATCGCGTTCAATTTTGCATTGCCGTTCGCGATGCTGTTGTCGCGCGCCGCCAAGCGCCGGCGCGCGTGGCTGCGCGCGATCGCGTTGGTGCTGGTCATCGCGAATCTCGCCGACGCCTTCTGGCTGATCGTGCCGGGTTTGCGGCCGGCCGGTTTCTCGCTGCGATGGACCGACCTGTGCGCGCCCCTGGGCCTCGGCGGAGTGTGGTGGTGCGGATATCTCGGCCAATTGCGGCACGCCCGACGTGGGCTCGTCGCGTCTTCCGGTGCCGTTGCCGGCATGGAACACTCGCATGGCTGAGATGGAAAAACCGTTCGGTCACGAGCCGGATGCGATCCGGTACCGCACGATCCTGATCTGCGCCGGCGTCCTGGCCGCGGTCGTGATCGGCGTGGTGCTGGGCCTGCACGCGATCATCAGCGGCGCGGTGATGCCCAACTACCCCGCGATCACCGCACGTCCGGGTCAGGTTCCACCAAAGCCGCGGCTGCAACCACACCCGCGAATCGACCTCGCGAAATTCCGCGCGCGAAAAGAGGCACTGCTGTCGGGTTACGCATGGATCGACGCGCAACACGACTACGCGCGCATACCGATCCAGCGTGCGATGCAGATTTATGTCCAGCGGCGTGCGCGCGCGGGCGTCGCGCCGGCGTCGGGTTCGAGCAGCGCCGACCTGGCGGCGCGGGGAAAGCGGCAATGAAGCGCAAGCAGACCGCCCTGCCCGGACCCTGTGTCGCTGTCGTACCTGCGAGCACGGCGAGCGAACGGCGAAACCGGTCCGATGGGCGAGCGCGCGGTGCGAATCGCGCCGGAATCGCTCTCGATATCGCTCGCCCGGAAATGGATTCCGGCCTGCGCCGGAATGACGAGCAAAAGCTCGATTTCACTTCCAACGTTATCGTGACATTGCTGGCCTCGTTGGTTTTTCTGCTGGCACCTGCATGCCTGCTGGCGGCGCCACCGACCCGCGTGCGCGCGCCACCCGACCTGCACCAGCGCGTGGGTTTCGACCAGGAACTCGGCGCACGGGTGCCGCTGGACGCCTTGTTCCGCGATGCGCGCGGGCAAGCAATCCACCTGCGCGACCTGCTGCGTGGAAAACCCGTATTGCTCGTGCCCGGCTATTTCACCTGCAAGACGCTCTGCAGCGTGGTGCGCACCGGCGTCGCCAAGGGCATCCGTGGCAGTGGCTTCACTCCCGGCAGGCAGTTCGAGGTGGCGCTGGTCAGCATCGATCCGAAGGAAACGCCGGTCGATGCGCGGAACGCAAAGCGCATGGACGCGGCGAACCATCCCGACGCCGGGGTCGCGCGATGGCACTACCTGACCGGGCCGCAGGCGGCGATCGCGCCGCTGATGCGCAGCATCGGCTTCCGCTACCTGTTCGATGCGCGCAGCGACCAGTTCGACCACGCCACCGGCGTCGTCGTGCTGACGCCGCAGGGGACGATTTCGCAATACCTGTTCGGCGTGAAGTTTCCGGGCGAGACCTTGCGGTTGGCGTTGGTCGATGCGTCGAACGGGCACGTCGGCAACCTCATCGACCGGCTGGTGCTGCTGTGCTGCCAGTACGACACCTCGACCGGACGTTACACGCTGACGATCCACCGGATCATGCAGGGGCTCGGCATTTCGTTCGCGGTGCTGCTGGCCGGTTTCGTCGTGTTCCTGCGTCGCGGCGAGAGGCAGCGCAGGCGGGAGCAAGCATGAATTCCGGCGGCTTCTGGCATCTTCTGCCCAATGCCTCGACCAACGCGCGGCCGCTGGACGAGCTGTGGTGGACCATGGTCGCGCTGTGCGCGCTGGTTGCGATCGGCGTGTTCGTGGTGATGTTCGTGTTCTGCATCCGCTATCGCAAAGGCCGCCCTGCCGATCGCCATCTGCCCAAGGAAACGCTGCCGGTCGAACTCACCTGGACCGCGGTGCCGTTCCTGATCTTCATGGGCGTGTTCGTGTGGAGCCTGACGCTGTACGCGCGCAGCCGCACGCCGCCCGCCAATGCAGAAACCATCTACGTGGTCGCCAAGCAATGGATGTGGAAGGTGCAGCATCCCGGCGGCCAGCGCGAGATCGACACGCTGCACGTGCCGACGGGCGTGCCGATCCGCCTGATGATGACCTCGCAGGACGTGATCCACAGCTTCTTCGTGCCCGCGTTCCGGGTGAAGCAGGACGTGTTGCCCGACCGCTACACGCAGCTGTGGTTCACAGCGATCGAGCCCGGTGATTACCCGCTGTATTGCACGCAGTATTGCGGGCTCGACCACTCGAAGATGGGCGGCCGGGTGATCGTGATGCGCCAGCGCGCCTACGCGCGCTGGCTTGAGCAGAACAACACCGGTACCAGCCTCGCCGACCAGGGCGCGGCGCTGTTCCGCGCCGAGGGTTGCAGCGGCTGCCACGGCGCGAATGCGTCGGTGCACGCGCCGGACCTCGACGGCATCTACGGCCGCATCGTGCATTTGTCGGACGGCAGCACCGTGGCGGCGGAC
>DASZTT010000080.1:0-5692 GCA_035547895.1 Rhodanobacteraceae bacterium | reverse complement strand
TCGATGTTCGATCCGCTGACCGGCGACATCCTGCGCAAGCTGCCGCGCTGCGTGGTGTATCCGGCCACGCATTACGCCTCGACCCGCGAAAGCGTGCTCAACGCGATCGACACGATCAAGGCGGAGTTGGCCGAACGCCTCGAAGTGCTGCGCGGCGCCAACAAGCTGCTGGAAGCGCAGCGGCTCGAGCAGCGGACCATGTATGACATGGAAATGATGCACGAGGTCGGCTACTGCCAGGGCATCGAGAACTATTCGCGGCACCTCACGCGGCGACTGCCCGGCCAGCCGCCGCCCACGTTGTTCGATTACCTGCCGTCCGATGCATTGCTGGTGGTGGACGAATCGCACGTCACGATCCCGCAGCTCGGCGCGATGTACAAGGGCGACCGCTCGCGCAAGGAAACGCTGGTCGAATTCGGGTTCCGGCTGCCGAGCGCGCTCGACAACCGCCCGCTGAAATTCGAGGAATGGGAACAACGCGAGCCGCGCACGATCTTCGTGTCGGCGACGCCCGGCCCGTACGAACTTCGCCAGTCCGGCGGCAGCGTGGTCGAGCTGGTGGTGCGCCCGACCGGGCTGGTCGATCCGCAGGTGGAGATTCGCCCGGTGCGCTCGCAGGTCGACGACGTGCTGGGCGAAATCCGCGAGCGGGTGAAGCTGGGCGATCGCGTGTTGATCACCACGCTCACCAAACGCATGGCGGAAAACCTCACCGACTTCCTGGCCGAACAGGACGTGCGCGTGCGGTATCTGCACGCGGACATCGAAACCGTCGAGCGCGTGGAGATCATCCGTGACCTGCGGCTCGGCAAGTTCGACGTGCTGGTCGGTATCAACCTGCTTCGCGAGGGGCTCGACATGCCCGAGGTATCGCTGGTGGCGATCCTCGACGCCGACAAGGAAGGCTACCTGCGATCCACCGGTTCACTGATCCAGACGATCGGCCGCGCCGCGCGCAACGTGCGCGGCAAGGCGATCCTGTACGCCGACACCATCACCAAATCCATCCAGGCTGCGATCGACGAAACGGACCGCCGCCGCAACAAACAGATCGAATACAACCTCGAACACGGCATCACGCCCACCACCATCGTGCGCAACATCACCGAAGTGATGGAAGGCGCGCGCGAGGAGCCGTCATCGCGCGGACGCGGACGAGGCCGCGGCAAAGGCCAGGCGGAGCCGGTGCGCAAGGTCGCCGAGGAAGCCGCGGACTATTCATTGCTCGACGCGCACGCCGCCGCGGCGCTCATCAGGAAACTGGAATCGCGCATGTACAAGCACGCGCAGGACCTGGAATTCGAGGAAGCCGCGCGCCTGCGCGATGAAATCCATCGCGTCCGCGAGCAGGCGTTGATGCAGTAGCGGTTTGCCGCGCCGGATCGTGCAGGAATCTGCTGCAGGCGGGACGCCGGCCACCTCCTATGATGGACGCCCCCATCAGCGGGAACACACATGATGCCCGGCCTCACGGTGATCGGCAGTTACATCTCGCCCTACGTGCGCAAGGTGCTGGTATTCCTGGAGACGAAGGGGATCGACTACGAGATCGATCCGATCGCCCCGTTCGTGGGCAACGAGGTTTTCGCGAAGCTGAGTCCGTTGAAGCGCGTGCCCGTGTTGATCGATGGCGACCTGGTGCTCACCGACTCGTCGGTCATCTGCCAGTACCTCGAGGACAAGTTTCCCGAGCCTTCGCTCTATCCCCGCGACATCGCCCAGCGCGCGCGTGCGCGCTGGCTGGAGGAGTACGCCGATACGCGGCTTGCGGACGGGCTGGTGTGGCGGTTGTTCTACGAAATCTCCATCAAGAAGCGCACCACCGGCCAGCCTCCGGACCAGGCGGTAGTGCAGCGCGCGCGGGAGATCGAAGTTCCCGAGGCGCTGGATTACCTGGAACCACAGGTTCCAACGCACGGATTTCTTTTCGGCGTGCCGTCGATCGCGGACATCAGCATCGCAAGCTACTTCCGCACGGCGCAATTCGTGCGTTACGAAATCGACGCCGCGCGGTGGCCGCGGACGGCCGGCTTGCTGGAGCGCACTTGGGACCTGCCGGCGTTCCGCACGCTCGCGCGATTCGAGGACTGCAGCCTGCGGGTGCCGCTTGCCGGGCAACGCGACGCGCTGCGCGCGGCCGGTGCGAAACTGACCGCGACCAGCGTGGGCGGCGGCCCGGTCAGGCCGGTGCAGGCGCGCGTTTCCTAGCCGTCCGGCTCTTTACGCCCCATCGCCCGATCCAGCAGCCGCAGCGCGGGGCGCGCGGTGACGCCGTACAACACTATCGAGAACAGCACCACCAGTGCGGTGATCGACCACAGGCCATGCTGGTCGTGGTCCGGGTCGGCGCCGACGGCGTAGCTGATGTAGTACAGCGAACCGAGTCCGCGAATCCCGAAATAGCCGACGGCAAGCCGGACCGGCATTGGATGCACAGATCCGGCAAAGCCGAGCAGCGAGGCGATGGGGCGGACGACCAGCAGCGCCAGCAGCGCGAACGCCACTTCGCGCCAGCCGATGCCGCCCAGTACGCCGCTGGCGATCGCACCGCCGAACAATCCGAATACAAGGAACGCCAGCAGACGTTCGAGACGGCGCGCCGACGCGGTCAGCCGCTGCGCGTACTCCAGTGCGCGGCCGAACCTTCGCAACGTGATCGCGGCTGCGAACACCGCGACGAAGCCGTAAGCGTGCGCGGCGCCGGCGGCTGCGTACACCAGGAATGCCAGACCCACCGACGCCACGCCTTCGTTGGACTGCGAGAGCTGGATGCGTTCCGGCAGCAGGTGATTGCCCTTCACCAGCAGCCAGCCGCTCGCGAAGCCGACCACGGCAGCGACCGCGACACCCCACACCATTTCCACGCCGAACCAGCGCGCGATCCACCAGCCAGACCGCGAAGCATGCGCCGTCATCGCGGCGCCGAGTGCAAGGAACGGCAGTGCAAGTCCATCATTCAAACCCGCTTCCGAGGTGAGCGCGAAGCGCGTCTCGCCTTCTTCGCCGACGCCGGGTGGCCCCACCTGCACCGATGACGCCAGTACCGGGTCGGTGGGCGCGAGGATGGCGCCCAGCAGCACGGCCACACCCAGCGGCAAGCCGAGCAGTCCCCGGCCCAGCGCCGCCAGCGCCGCGATCGACAACGGCATCACGATCACCAGCAGGCGCCAGGCGCTGCCCCATCCGCGCCATGAGAAGCGGCGGTCGATGCTCAGGCCTGCGCCCATCACGGCAACGATCAGCACCACTTCCAGCAGCACGGTCGCGATGCGCGGATGCGCCTGCGGCGATGCCAGGTCGGGCGTGAACAGGAACGCAAGATAGCCGGCGCCGACCGCTAGCATCGGCAACGTCAGCGGCAACCGCTCCAGCCACAGCGGCAGCCACGCCACGATCAGGATCACGGCGCCGAGACCGGCGAAGGCGAGGAGTTCCGCGGGATGCATGGTCGCGAGGTTGGTCCTTCAACACGCGGTTGCCGGCACCATCATGGACGTGCGGCATGGCCCCGGCAACGTTCCTCCGCGGCGCGGATTCAGCAAGCGTGCCGCTGCGGGATGTCAGGACGCGGCGCGCACCGCGACCGCCGCGCCGAGCAGGCCCGGATTCGGATGCGTGATCACCTGCACCGCCATGCGGCGCATGTAGTTGGCGTGGCGGCCCTTGGCGGTGAAGGCGTCCATGAATTCGCTGGCGCGGAAGAAATCGAGGAAGTGCAGCACCACGCCGCCGGCGATCATCACGGTGTTGGCACCGTGCAGCAGCGCGGCGTCGCCCGCGACCGCGCCGTAGATGCGGCAGAACCGCCGCAGCGCGTGCGCGGCGGCGGCTTCGCCCGCCAGCGCCGCATCGACGACATCCTTGGAACGCCGCGACCCCGGTTGCGGCGCAGGTGCCGCAACCGGTGCCATGCCGCGCAGGCAGGCGTCGAGGTTCGACAGGCCGTGGCCGCTCAGCAGGCGTTCCGTCGACACGCGTCCGTGGCGGACGCGCAGCCACGCGGCGATCTCGCGCTCCTCGTCGTCGATGGGGGCGAAACTTGCGTGCCCGCCTTCGGTGGGCACCACGTGCCAGCCGCGCTCGGCGGAGCCGGTCAGCAACGCCACGCCGAGTCCGGTGCCCGCGCCGATCACCGTCACCGGGCCTTCCGGTGGCGTGGCGAGCACGCCGTGGATGGCGATGCGGTCGGTGGCCGCGAGATGCGGCGCCGCCCACGCGATGGCCGCGAAATCATTGATCAGTTGCAGATGCTGCAGTTCGAGCGCCCGTTGCAACTGGTCGCGATTGAACGACCAGTCGCGGTTGGTCAGCGTGATGTCGTCGCCTTCGATGGGCGAGGCGACCGCGAGCGCGGCGCGCACCGGCTCCGCATTCGTCGCGCCGAGATAATGCCGTGCGGCGTCGCGCAGGCTGTGGAAGCCGGCGTCGGTGAAGGTCTGTTCTTCGAGGATCTGCGGTGCGGCGGCCGTGAGGTCGGTGAGCGCGAAGCGCGCATTGGTGCCGCCGATGTCGCCGATCAGTGCAAGCTTCTGCATCGTCCATCAATCCTTGTTCGCGGGTTCGGGATGCGGCAGGTCCTGCCACAGGCTGGACCGCCGCACCATCAATTTCATCGGCAGCATCCGGCTTTCCACGGCTTCGTTGTGGATCAGCCGCAACAGGCTATCCACCAGCATTTCGCCGGCGCGCTGCGTATCCTGCTGCACGGTCGTGAGCGGAGGGTTGACGAAGCTGGCCATCGGAATGTCGTCGAAGCCCGCCACCGCGACCTCGAACGGCACGCCGATGCCATGGGCCGACAGCGCGCCGATGGCGCCGATCGCGATCAGGTCGCTGGCGGCGAAGATCGCGTCGAATGGTTCGCCTCGCGCGAGCAACGCTTCCGTCGCGCGGCGGCCTTCCTGTTGCGAGCTTTCCGCATCCACCTGCAGTGCGTCGTCCGGCACGACGCCGCGCGCGCGCAGGGCCTGCAAGTGCCCGCGGTAGCGTTCCTGGAATTCCGGGAAGTGCCGCGATGCGTCGCCGAGGAAGGCGATGCGCCGGCAGCCCTGGTCGAGCAGGTGCTCGGTGATGCTGCGGCCGCCGCTGAAGTTGTCGCAGCCGATGGTGACGCAGGGCTGGTCGGGCATCACCGCGCCCCAGCTGACGATGCGGGTGCCGCGCGCGCGCAGCCTTTCCAGCCGGCTGGTATGGGTCAGGTAATCGCCATAGCCGAGCAGGATGATGCCGTCGGCTTTCTTGCTCTCCGCGAAATCGGCGTGCCAGTCGCGCGAGAGTTCCTGGAACGAGATCAGCAGGTCGTAACCGTGCCGTGCGCAGGCGCGGGTGATCGAGCCGAGCATCGACAGGAAGAACGGGTTGATGTGCGAGTCGTCGGGCGTCGGGTCTTCGAAGAACAACAGCGCCAGCGTGCCGGTGAGCCGGCCGCGCAGGTTCGATGCATTCTTGTCGACGGTGTAGTTGAGCGCTGCCGCGGCAGCTTCCACGCGTCGGCGGGTTTCGCAGCTCACCGACGGGTCGCCGCGCAGCGCGCGCGACACCGTGGCCTGCGAGACCCCTGCCTTTTCGGCGATGTCGAACGACGTGATGCGCTTCTTGCTTTGCACGCGGCGGCGGCCTTCGGACCCTGCGATCGGGCAGTCGAAGGTGATGATGCTATCCAAACTCGCGTGATGCTGCCGGGCGGACG
>DASZTT010000079.1:0-10651 GCA_035547895.1 Rhodanobacteraceae bacterium | reverse complement strand
TATCCGGAGGCCGCGAATCCGCCCGGCGAACCTGCTTTCCACGCCGCGTCCTGGACGCCGGCCGTGGAGGGATTGACGCCCACGCTGCTGACGCACAATCCGAACACCCAGAATCCGGTGAATGGCGAAGACGGCGTCAATCCGTTCCGGCTGGATCGCACCCAGGCCAACACCGAAGGCCAGAACCACAGCTACACGCCCGAGCAACTGGCTTACGACAACGGCATGGCCGACCGCTTCCCTGCCTACACCGGCAACAACACCGTCACCAGCACCGGCGCCTTCGGCACCCAGGGCCTCGTGATGGGCTACTACGACGGCAACACGGTCACCGCGCTGTGGAACTACGCGCAGCACTTCGCGATGAACGACAACGCCTACACCGACACCTACGGTCCTTCGACGCCGGGCGCGGTGGAAGTGGTGTCCGGCACCAACAACGGGGTGAAAGTGGTGCTCGGCTCGGCCGCGGCCGTTCCCGATGGCCAGGGTGGACTGACCCTGATCGGCGATACCGACCCCGCCTATGACGTCTGCTCGTCGACCAGCAGCACCATGCAGATGACGTCGAAGAACATCGGCGACCTGCTGAACGCCCGACACATCACCTGGGGCGGTTTCATGGGCGGGTTCGATCTCGATGCCGTGAATCCCAACGGCACCACCGGCTGCAAGCGCAGCACCTATTCCAGCGTGCTGGATTCGAGCCCGACCGATTACATTCCGCACCACAACTGGTTCCAGTACTACGCCTCGACCGCCAACCCGACGCACGCCCGCCCCACGTCGGTGGCGCGGATCGGCTACGAGGATCCGAAAGACAGCACTTCGACGCCCGTGCATCACGAATACGACCTGCAGGATTTTTACCGCGCGGTCGCGGAAGGCAATTTCCCCTCGGTCAGCTACATCAAGTTTCCCGCGATCGGTGACGCGCATCCGGGCAACTCCGATCCGCTGGACGAGCAGGCGCATCTCGTGAAGCTGCTCAACTTCCTGCAACGGCAGCCCGACTGGAAGAACACCGCGGTCATCATCACCTATGACGATTCCGACGGTTGGTACGACCACCGCTTTGCTTCGCCCACCACGTCATCGTTCGACTCGAGCACGTCCGAGAAAACGGCGCAGGGCACGGTGACGGGCGCCGACCAGCTCAACGGGCCGGGCCTGTGCACCGGTCCCGACGCCAAGCCCGGCATCGGCGTGAACGGTGGCGTCGTCAATGGCCGCTGCGGGCCCGGCACGCGCGTTCCATTCCTGGTCATTTCGCCGTGGGCACGCGTCAACTACGTCAGCGATGCGCGCATCACGCAGTCCTCGGTGGTTCGTTTCATCGAGGACAACTGGCTGAACGGGCAGCGCATCGGACAGGGCTCCAACGATGCCACGGCGGGCAGCATCATGGACATGTTCGATTTCAGGCGCAGGACAGGCCAGGCGCAGCCGCTCTATCTGTATCCCGAGTCGGGCCTGCCGATCCGGAAGGCCTCGCACATCTGACGTTCCGGAAAGCCAGGCCACGGTCGTCTTATCACGACGTGGCTCCGTCCCGGCATTCCCGCTCCGTGTCGAACCGGAGCGGGAATGCCATGCCCGCGAAATCCACCATGCCCCATCGCTTCCGGAACACTTCAGGCCGCAGCCGTGGCGGATCGGCCACTGCCACGCGCAACCGCCCCGACCGGCGATGGCTGGCCGCATTGGCGCTGGCCATCGCCTGCTGCTGCACCAGCGGCTACGCCTTCACGAATCTGCAAACACCCGCGTCGTCGGTCGACGCAGGGACTTCCGCGGACGGCGTCAACCCGCACCCGGTCCAGCTCAAGCTGCCGCCGGTGCGGCCATTGAGCGCGGTGGCGCAACTCGGCAAGGCGCTGTTCTTCGACACGGCCCTTTCCGCGTCGGGACGGCAGTCCTGCGCGTCGTGCCACAATCCCGGTTACGGTTACAACCCGCCGCCCGGCCGTGTCCTGCAGCCGGGCGGTCCGCATCTCGAAGATGTCGGGAACCGTCCGCCGCCGTCGCTCGCGTACCTGTACCGGCAGGCACCTTTCAGCATCGGACCAGATGCCGCGGATGCCGACATTCCGGTGAACCTCAACGTGCTCGCCGCTTCGGTGCGCAACGATCCCAGGGCGAAGAAAACCGCGGGCAGCGCGCCTGCGGCGGCGCCGATGGTCCCGCAGGGTGGATTGTTCTGGGATGGACGCGCCGATTCGTTGCAGCGGCAGGCGTACATGCCGCTGCTCGATCCCGTGGAGATGGCCAATCCGAGCGTCGACTCGGTCGCCAGCAAGCTGGCGCACGGCCGCTACCACGAACAATTCGCCCTGCTGTTCGGCCCGGGCATTTTCGACGATCCACGGCAACTGGTTTCCGAGGCGATGTTCGCGATCGGCCGTTTCGAGATCGAGGATCCGTCATTCCACGCCTTCAACAGCAAGTACGATGCCTGGCTGCAGGGCCGTGCGCGGCTGACGCTGGCCGAGATGCGCGGGCTCGAACTCTTCAACGATCCGAAAAAAGGCAACTGCGCCGCGTGCCACGTCAGCCAGCCAGGCCGCGACGGCCTGCCGCCGCTGTTCACCGATGCCCAGTACGAGGCGCTGGCCGTACCGCGCAACCCGAAGCTGCCACACAACCGCGATCCGCATTTCCACGACCTCGGGGTGTGTGGCCCTTTCAGGAAGGACCTTGCGCGCCAAACCCAATACTGCGGGATGTTCCTGACTCCGACCCTGCGCAACGTGGACCGGCGCACGGTGTTCTTCCACAACGGCGTCTACCACAGCCTCGAACAGGTGCTGGACTTCTACAACCTGCGCAGCGTTCAGCCGGGAAGGATCTATCCGCGCGATGCCCGCGGCAAGGTCGAGCTGTACGACGATCTTCCGAAGGCCTACTGGAGCAACGTGGATACCACCGATGCGCCGTTCAACCTGCATGCGGGTGACCCGCCGGCGCTGACGCAACGGGACATCCACGACATCATCGCCTTCCTGCATACCCTCGATGACGGCTACGCCACGCGGCAGGCACGCGGGACGGCCGCGGTGGCGGGACGCTGACGGCGCGTCGTGCGATGCGCTTGCGCGGCGGGCGTCCAGACGTCCGAATGCTTGCGTGCCCCGCGTGATGCCATCAAGCTGTGGCTTCCCCCGGGAGAAACGGCATGGCAGGCAAGGCAGGGCCACCGCGCAAGACCACGCGCGCATCAATCCCCAAACCCGCGAAAATCGCGCACAAGCGTGAAGCGCCGTCGAAGCCCGACCTCGCCGCGGTGCGCGCCGAGATCGACGGCATCGATCGCGAGATCCAGGCGCTGATCGCGCGGCGTGCGCACTGGGCGCACGAAGTCGGACGTGCCAAGGGCAAGCTTGCCGCCGCCGTCGACTACTATCGCCCCGAGCGCGAGGCACAGGTGTTGCGGCGCGTGCTCGATCGCAACGATGGGCCGCTGGCGGACGAGGTGCTGGTGCGGCTGTTCCGCGAAATCATGTCGGCCTGTCTCGCGCAGCAGGAACCGTTGAAGGTGGGTTACCTAGGCCCCGAAGGCACGTTTTCGCAGCAGGCGGTGTTCAAGCATTTCGGCCATTCGGCGAAAGGCTTCCCGCTGGCCAGCGTCGCCGAAGTGTTCGACGAAGTCGCCGATGGCCGGGCGGATTTCGGCGTGGTGCCGGTGGAGAATTCCGGGCAGGGCACCATCCAGTCCACGCTCGACTTGTTCCTCGGCTCGCCGCTGAAGATCTGCGGCGAAGTCGAGTTGCACGTGCACCAGTACCTGTTGTCACGGAGCGGACATGTCGAGGACATCGAGCGCGTGTATTCGCACGGCCAGTCGCTGGCGCAATGCCGCGGCTGGCTGCGCCAGAACCTGCCGGGGGTGGAGCTGGAAGCGGTGTCCAGCAATGCCGAGGCCGCGCGGCGCGCGCGCAAGGCCGATGACGCCGCTGCCATCGCGGGCGAAAGCGCGGCGCATGTGTACGGCTTGCAGGTGGTCGCCGGCCCGATCGAGGATCGGCCCGACAACACCACGCGCTTCCTGGTGCTGGGCCGCGCGCTGTTTCCGCCGTCCGGCAACGATCGCACCTCGCTGCTGGTGTTCGTGCGCGACCAGCCCGGCGCGCTGTATCGCGTGCTGGAGCCGCTGGCGCGGCACGGCATCAGCATGAATCGGATCGAATCGCGCCCCGCGCACACCGGCAAGTGGCAGTACGCGTTCTTCATCGACGTCGGCGGCCACGTGGACGAATCGCCACTGCGCGATGCGCTGGCCGAGCTGGGCGACTTCGCCTCGCAGGTGACGGTGCTCGGTTCGTATCCGGTCGCGGTAGCCTGAAACCCCCGCGCGATCCCGCGGTCACAGTTGCATCGCCCAGACGAGGACGCGCCATGCGCCGCATTTTCCCGTGGCTGATCGCGCTGGTCGCATTGGTGTCGTGCCCGATGCCGGCGCACGCCGGTGCCTACGCGGACAAGTTGTCGCAATGCCTGATCCATGCAACCACGCCGGCCGACCGGAAGGTCGTGGTGCGCTGGGCTTTCGCGACGATGGCGCTCGATCCGGACGTGGCGTCGATGGCGGCGGTTTCCCCGGCGCAGCGCGAAGCGATCAATCAGCAAGCCGGGACCATGGTGACGGATCTGCTCGCGGGGGCGTGCAGTCGGCCGGTGCAGCACGCGCTGATGTTCGAGGGGGTCAATGGCGCAAAGGATGCGTTCGAGGCCTGGGCGCGCTGGGCGATCACGGGCATCGCGGCAGAACCGCACGTGATGCAGGGCGCGGGCGCGCTTCTGCAATACCTCGACATCGGCAAGTTGATGCCGTTGGTGCCGCTGCAAGGGCTTCCGCCGGCGAGTGGCTGAGCGCTGGGCGGGCACGCCGCGCCCCGTCATCCGCGACCGTATCGCCGATAACGTATTTCCAATCCGCGCACGAATAGGCTGTGCGTCCCGCCAGGAATTGCACGAGAGGCCCACCATGTCCCTGCACGCATCCATCCTCGACACCATCGGTGGCACGCCGATCGTCAAGCTGCATCGCATCGTGCCGCAACGTGTCTCGTTGTACGCCAAGGTCGAGTCGTTCAATCCGGGCGGCTCGGTAAAGGATCGGCTGGCCATCGCCATCATCCTGGATGCCGAACAACGCGGGGAGCTGAAGCCCGGGCAGACCGTGGTCGAAGCGACGTCCGGCAATACCGGCGTGGCGCTCGCGATGGTGTGCGCCGCGCGCGGTTATCCGTTCGTGGCGGTGATGTCGGATTCGTTCTCGATCGAGCGCCGCAAGCTGATGCGTGCATATGGCGCCAAGCTCATCCTGACGCCGGCGGCCGAGCGCGGCACCGGGATGGTGCGCAAGGCCGAGGAGCTCGCGAAGAAACATGGCTGGTTCCTTGCGCGCCAGTTCGAGAACGACGCCAATCCCGCATACCATCGGAGCACCACCGGCCCGGAAATCCTGCGCGACTTTGCCGGCCGCCGACTCGACTACTTCATCAGCGGCTGGGGCACAGGCGGCACCCTCACCGGCGCAGGCGAAGTGTTGAAGCTCGCGCGTCCGGACATCAAGGTGATCGCGACCGAGCCCGTGAACGCCTCGTTGCTCGCCGGCGGCGAGTGGCATCCGCACAAGATCCAGGGCTGGACGCCGGATTTCCTTCCCGCTGTCCTGAGTCGCACCATCGCCGACGAAATCGTGCCGGTCGACGAGGTGCTGGCGCGCGACACCGCGCGGCGGCTCGCGCAGGAGGAAGGCATTTTCTGCGGGCTGTCGTCGGGTGCCACCGTCGCTGCCGCGCTCGAAGTCGCGAAACGCGCGCCGACCGGCTCGGTGCTGCTGGCGATGCTGCCCGACACCGGCGAGCGCTATCTCTCGACGTTTTTGTTCGAGGGCGTCAACGAAGGCAGCGACGACGACTGGCTCGCCGCGCAGTGATGCGCGATGGCGGATGGGCCGGACGAAGACGCCGCGGTCATCCGCTTTGTTCATCATGCCGGCGCACGGCGCTTGATTGACGGCCATCCACGCCCTGCTGGATTCTGCAGTCCAGTCTGCGTGTCGCGAGGACGCAGCACAAGTTCATGCACCACCCCGTTCCTGCATGGTCTTTTCATCCCACAGGCGCAGCCGGTAACCGTCGGGATCTTTCAGTTCCATGCCGTATCCCCAGAAGCGCCTTTCCGGTGGATGGACGCAATCCACCCGGATGGCCTGAAGCCGGTGATGCGTGGCGTGGACATCGTCCACCTGGAAATACAAAACAGGAGATGGCTCGATCTCGTGGACGGGAGCCTGCTCAAGAAACAGTGTGAAACCCGCGTCATCCTGCAGCGCGACGGCACGTTCCGGCACCTCGAATTCCACCTTCAAACCCAGCACCCGGACATACCATTCCCGAGAGACTTTGTAATCGCGGACCGCAATCGTCAGGTGGTCGAGCTTGATCACGATGACTTCGTCCGGCAGAGCGCTACGCTGCGTGCTTCAACGCGATCACCGCGTTGAGTCCACCGAACGCGAAGGCGTTGGACAGTACCGCGCGGACCGGCATTTCGCGTGCGGTGTTCGGCACGCAGTCGAGGTCACACTCGGGATCGGGGTCGATGAAATTGGCGGTCGGCGGTGCCACGCCTTCGCGCAGCGCGCCGAGCGCGGCGACGATTTCCAGTGCGCCGGCGGCGCCGAGCGCGTGGCCGTGCACGGATTTGGTGGATGACACGGCAACTTGCTTCGCGTGTTCGCCGAGCGCCACGTGGATCGCGCGGGTTTCGGTGGGGTCGTTGGCGGGCGTCGCGGTGCCGTGGGCGTTGATGTAATCGATGTCTTCCGGCGCGAGTTGCGCATCGCGCAGGGCCGCGGTCATCGCGCGCGCCGCGCCGACGTCGGACGGCATCACGATGTCGCCGGCATCCGCGCTCATGCCCGCACCCGCGAATTCGGCGAGGATGTCCGCGCCGCGCGCACGCGCATGGTCGAAATCTTCCAGCACGACCATGCCCGCGCCTTCGCCCAGCACCAGGCCGCGGCGCTGCTTGCAGAACGGCCGGCAGGTGTCGTCGGCCAGCACGCGCATCGCTTCCCACGCGCGCAGCACGCCCAGCGTCAGGCAGGCCTCGGTGCCGCCCGCCAATGCGACGTCGGCGACGCCCGCGCGCACCAGCGCGAAGGCTTGTGCGAAAGCATGATTGGCGGACGCGCACGCGCTCGACACCGCAAAGCTCGGACCGGTGATGCCGAATTCGATCGACACTTGGGAGGCCGGCGCGCTCATCATCCGGCGCACGATCGACAGCGGATGCAGGCGCGGGTTGCCTTCGCCGTACATCCGCCGCGAGCATTCGTCGTTGGTCACTTCGCCGCCGGTGCCGGTGCCGACCACGCAGGCGCTGCGCTGGCCGAGGTCGCCTTGCGTGAAATCGATCCCGGATTGCCTGACCGCTTCGCGCGCCGCGACCAATGCGAATTGCGAAACGCGATCCAGCAGGATCAGTTTCTTCGAATCGAAGTGCGCGGCCGGATCGAAGTCGCGCACCTGCGCCGCGACCTTGACGCGCATGTCCTGGTTTTCGAAGCCCGCGAGCGGCGCGATCGCGCTGCGGCCTTCGCGCATGCCTTGCCAGAGCGTGCGCGCATCGGACCCGAGCGCGCAAATCGCGCCCACGCCGCTGATGACGACACGACGACTCATGCGAAACGGATCAGGCGACCGGCGGATTTGCGGGGGGCGGGTTCGCGGCTTTTTCGGCCACCAGCTTCTCGACCGTCTCGACCAGACCCTTCACCGATTCGGTGTCGAAATTGGGATCGCGGTCGGGCATCTGGATCTTGAAGTGGTCTTCGATCTCGAAAATGATCTGGATCGCATCGAGCGAAGGGATTTCCAGGTCCTTGAGGGTGGAATCCAGCGTGACCTTGCTTTCATCGATGCCGGCTTCCTTGGCGATGATCGCGAAAACGGTTTTCCGGACGTCATCTGCGGTGGAATCGTCGCTCATGGTGATTTCCCTTCGGCGTCGTGGCGCGGTGGCGCAGGCGGGACGGCATGCGCGTCGCCGCCCAGCAACAGGATACCAGCGACGATGATGGCCGAACCCAGGATCTTCTCCCAACCCATCGGGTCGCCGAACACGGCCCACGACGCGATCATGATCGCGACGAACGCAATGGCGCTGGTCGGGAACGCGCGGGACAGCGTGGATTTTTCCAGGATGCGCATCCAGAGCACGAACTGCCCGAGGTAGCAGGCCAGTCCCAGCCACAGCCACGGCGTGGACAAGGCGGCGCGGATGGAATGCAGGTCGGGCTGCACCGCGCCCACGCGCGTGCCCGCGAATTTCAGCGACACCTGGCCCAGCGTTTCGACCGCGAGCAGCAGGATCCACGCCAGCAGCAGCGGCGAGAGCGATCCCGTGCGTGCGGCGGGTTCGTTCGCCGCGGGTACGTCGCCCGGCGGCGCGGACGGACCCTTCATGCCATCGACGGTGTCGCGGCGACGCGCACCCGCGAAACGCGCATCGGGCTTTCGCTGAGGATGCGGGTGAAGAAATCCGCCGAGCGCGAAATCACCTTGTCGCGTTCACCATCGACCGTGATCATGTGGTAGCTGTCGTTCAGCAGCACCGTCTCGGTGGGACCGGCGACGCGGCGTTCGATCACGCGCGCGTTGCGCACGCTCGCGATGTCGTCGTCGGCGGCATGCATGATCAGCGCGGGTGCGCGCACGTCGTGCAGGCGCGGACGCACGTGCCACACCAGCTTGTGGAATTCCGCCAGCGACGGCCACGGGTTGCCGGGCAACCCGGCGGCCTCGCTCTGGCCGTCGAACATCGCGCCGGCGATGCGCATGCGCACGCGCTCGTCCTTGATGCCGTAGGGGAAGCTTTCCATGAAGCGGCGCTGCTTGAAGAAGCCGAGCCCGCACACCAGCGGCAGCATGAAGGAAAGCCGCGCCATGCGCGGGATCGTCCAGCCGTCGTAGAACAGCGTGCTGCCGTAAAGTCCGAGGCCATCCACCCACTGCGGTTTTTCGATCGCGAGGTTCAACGCCAGGATCGAACCCATCGACAGGCCGGCCACGAACAGGTGGTCGACTTCGCGGCGCAGGCGGTCGGCGCTCTCGCGCACGCTGCGCGCCCAGTCGCGCCAGCCGGTCTTCAGCAAATCCGCCTCGCTGCCGCAATGGCCGGCGAGCTGCATGCCGTATACCGTGAAGCCGGCGCGGTTCAGGCCCTTGCCCACGAAGCGCATTTCCGCCGGTGTGCCGGTGAGGCCGTGGATCAGCAGCACCCCGGCGCGTCCGCCGCGCAGCAGGAAGTCCGCCTGTTTGATCATGGATTGGGTCATCGCCCCTGTCTCGTTCATTCAACCGAGCTGCTGCCCGGTGACCAATACGACCCCGACGACGATCGTTCCGATCCCCACCCAGCGGCGCAGCGAAATGCGTTCATTCAGGATGTAGCGGCTGGCCAGCACCACGCCGACGTAACCGAGCGCGGTGAACGGGAACGCGATGCTGAGCTGGGTGCGCGACAGCGCGGCGAACCACAACACGAATTCCAGCGCATACACCACGACACCCAAGGCGACCCATGGGGAATGCAGCACCTTGTGCAGCAGGGACGCGCTGCCGTTGCCGTCGGGTTCGTGGCCGACACCGAGCTTGAAGCACACCTGTCCGGTCACGTCGCAGGCGACCGAACCGAGCAGCAGCAGCAAGGTGGCAAGGGTGGCTGTCATGGATCGAATTGTCTTTGCCGCGGCGCGTGCGCTGCGATCGGCTGGCGCCCATTGTCGCCTATTTGCGGCCGGATTGGCCGTGTGCGGGCGCTGCCCGGGACGACAGCATGCTCCTGCCGCCTTTCAGCGGGGTTTCGTCGCGTCAGAGGCGGGCGCTCCGATCGATGGCGAGCAAGCCGGGAAAGACCGCGCCGGCATCAAGGTCGCGGGTCAGCAGCATCGCCTGGAAGCGTTCGCCCATTTCGCCCGGCAGGGTCAGGCGCTTGACCTGTTGCGCCAGCGCGTAGCGCACGGCTTCGTCCGGCGTGCCGGCGTAATCGGCGGCGAACGCGTTCTCGAGTCCCGCCGCGATCAGGAATTCGGACTGGAACGCGTAGCTCGCCAGCTCGAACCCGGCGCCGACGCCCGCTTCGGCCAGCGCGGTGAAATCGACCGACGCGGTGATGTCCTGCAGGCCGGGCAGGATCAACGGATCGTCGTGGGCGCGGTGGCGGTAATGGCACAGCAAGGTTCCGTCGCGGCGTTCCGGCAGGTAGAACTCGCGGCGGACGTAGCCGTAGTCGACGAACAACGCCGCGCCGCGCGTCTGTTCGCCCGCGATCGCTTCCAGCCACCACGGCAACTGCGGCAGCACTTCCGAACGGTAGCCGTCTTCGAACTCGCGGCCGAGGCTGCGCTGCAGGTGCCGCACCGCACCCGCGACCAGCGGGTCGGCCGGGCGGTCGGTGCGCACGAACGCGCCGTTGCCGCTGGCTTCGATGTGTTCCTCGAAGACCTCGCCGCTCCGCAGCGTGAAGCGCGTGACCGGCAAGGCGTCCAGCACCTCATTGGCGAACAGCACGCCGGTCCAGGCGTGCTGCGGCGGACGATCCAGCCATGCGCAGCGCGCGAACAGTTCCGCCGGCAACG
>DASZTT010000078.1:0-3711 GCA_035547895.1 Rhodanobacteraceae bacterium | reverse complement strand
GGATGTCGCGCTGGACGCCGGTGATCTCGCCGCGATCGACGAGGTCTTCCCGCGCGATGTCGCCGCAGGCACGCGCTACCACCCATCGATGATGTCGCTGCTGCGCGGCTGAACCAACCATGATGAGCTCGCGCGCGCCGGTCAACTCCGGCGCGCCGCGATGCGTTTTTGCGTGCAGGTCCACGTGTGGAGAGCACGCATGAAAGCCAGATCGATGTTGTGCGCGGCGGCGCTGGCCGCCGGCAGCTGCCTGTTGCTGAACGGTTGTGTGGTGGCACCGCCGCGCCGCGCATACGTCGCGGTTGCGCCGGCGCCGGTGCGGGTTTGGGTGCCGGGCTACTGGCACGGCGGCGTATGGGTGAGCGGCTACTGGCGTTACCGCTATCGCTGAGTGGTGATGATCCGCGCATCGCTATGATGCGCGGATGTCCCCCTCCAGCCCATCGACGCCGCAAGGCGCGGACGCCTCCGACTACGTGCACCACGGCACGCCGGCCTTCAGGCGCATCAACCTTGCATTGTTCGCGGCGGGCTTCGCGACCTTCGGATTGCTGTATTGCGTGCAGCCGCTGTTGCCGGAATTCACCCGCGACTACGGGGTCAACGAAGCCGTCAGCGCGTTGTCGCTGTCGCTGACGACCGGCGTGCTGGCCGTCGCGATGCTGTTCGCGGGTGCGGTCTCGGATGCGTGGGGACGCAAGCCGATCATGGTCGGCTCGCTGCTGTCGTCGGCGCTGCTGGTGTTGATATCGGTGGCGATGCCGAACTGGACGTCGTTCCTGCTCGTGCGCGCGCTGCTTGGCTTGTCGCTGAGCGGATTGCCCGCCGTCGCGATGACGTACCTGGCCGAGGAAATGGACATCGCCTCCATCGGCCTCGGCATGGGCCTGTACATCAGCGGCAATGCGATCGGCGGCATGAGCGGACGATTGATCGCCGGCGTGCTCACCGATTTTGCCGGCTGGCGGGTGGGCGTCGCGGTGGTCGCGGTGATCGGCATCGCCTGCGCGCTGGCGTTCTGGCGCCTGCTGCCGCCATCGCGGCACTTCACGCCGCAACGCGTGCACTGGCGCGCGCTGGCCGCGCGATTCAACGTGATCTTCCACGACCGCGGATTGCCTTGGTTGTTCGTCGAAGGATTCCTGCTGCTCGGTGCCTTCGTCACGATCTACAACTACCTCGGCTATCGCCTGCTGGCGCCGCCGTACAACCTCAGTCAGGCGTTCGTCGGCGCGATCTTCGCGATTTATCTGATCGGCACCTTCAGTTCGCCGTGGGTCGGGCATCTGGCCGGCAAGCTGGGACGGCGCAAGGTGCTGTGGACGATGCTGGCGTTGATCCTGATCGGCACGCTGCTGACCTTGATGGCATCATTGTGGGCGATCCTGCTGGGCGTGGTGGCGCTCACCTTCGGCTTCTTCGGCGGCCATTCGGTCGTCAGCAGCTGGGTCGGTCGCCGCGCCGGCGCGGCCAAGGCCCACGCGTCTTCGCTGTACCTGTTCTTCTACTACATGGGTTCCAGCATCGCGGGTGCATGCGGTGGCCTGTTCTACGCCTCGCACGGGTGGAATGGCGTGGTGTGGTTCGTCGGCGCGATGGCGTTGCTGGGATTGCTGATCGCGCTTGGTTTGTACCGGTTGCCACCGCTGCCGCAAAACACCGCGACGCCGCCGACGCCGATGAGCAAGGGCGCGATGCCCTGAGGAATCGTCATCGGCACGACCTGTGCCACTGGAGCCGCAAGCCGCGTCGTGCTAACACTGGCAGCTTCGATCCGTCGACGGCGCATGGCCGTCACGGATCCATCGTGGAGGGCGGGGCATGACATCTTTTCTTTCGATCTTTGTGGACGGCGCGCGGACGTTCCTGCGCAGGGGCTCGATCGCCGCGGTGGCCGGCCTGCTGGTGATGTCGGCGGGCACGGCGGGCGCGCAGACGGGCGTCAGCCGCGGCGATCGCTACGCCGGGCAACCCTGGGCGACGCGCTCGCCCGTGCTGGGACAACACGGCATGATCGCCAGCGAGCAGCCGTTGGCCTCGCGTGTCGGTGTCGAAATCCTCAGGAAGGGCGGCAGCGCGGTGGATGCCGCGATCGCCACCAGCGCGATGCTGTGTCTCACCGAACCGGTGCTCAACGGGATGGGCGCCGACGCGTTCGTGATCGTGTGGGATCCGAAAACCCACAAGCTCTACGGTTACAACGGCTCCGGCTGGTCGCCCAAGGGCCGTTCGCTGAAAGCGATGCAGGCGCAGGTGAAGGCGGCGTACGAAAAGGCCGGCATGAAGCCGAGCGACCAGATTCCGCTGCTCGGGCCGTTGCCCATCACGGTGCCGGGCATCGTCGACACCTGGTTCGCGCTGCACGCGAAATTCGGCAAGTTGCCGATCAGCGAAGATCTCGCGCCGGCCATCGACTACGCGACCCACGGCTTTCCGGTCACCGAGGTGGTGGCCGAGTACTGGGCGGGCAACTGGAAAGCATTCGAAAAGCATCCTGGCCTGATCAAGGAATTCGGGAATGCGCAGAAGACGTTCCTGATCGACGGCCACACGCCGCAGCAGGGAGAAATCTTCAGGAACCCGGACATGGCGCACACGCTGACGCTGATCGCGCAAGGCGGACGCGACGCGTTCTACAAGGGCCAGATCGCGCACGTCATGGCGGACTTCTTCAAGCGCCTCGGCACCGGCCCGGACTATTCGGATTTCGCCGATTTCCACGGCGAATGGGTGACACCGCAATCGGTGGACTACCGCGGCTACGACGTTTACGAACTGCCGCCGAACGGGCAGGGCTTCGCGACGCTGGAAATGCTCAACGTCCTGAAGGGCTTCGACCTCAGGAAGATGGGGCCCGGCAATCCCGACACGTTGATGGCCGAGATCGGCGCGTTTCGATTGGCGGCGGCGGATCTGTCGAAGTGGTACGCCGATCCGCGCTTCTACAACGTGCCGGTGAAAGGCCTGCTGTCGCAGGGCTACGCGGACCAGCGCCGCAAGCTGATCGACCTCCAACATGCCAATCCGGAAATCGCGCCGGGCAATCCCTTGCCGTACCAGACCGGCGTGTATCCCTCGGGAAGCGGCGACACCACCGACTTCGAGGCCGCCGACGGCGACGGCATGATGGTCTCGATGATCGAATCGAACTACGCGGGCATGGGTTCGGGTGAAGTCGCGCCGGGACTCGGCTTCATGTTCCAGAATCGCGGCGCGTTGTATTCGCTCGATCCCAAAAGCGCCAACGCGTATGCGCCGCGCAAGCGTCCGTTCCACACCATCATCCCGGCATTCGTGATGAAGGACGGCGAGCCGTGGATGGCGTTCGGCGTGATGGGCGGCTACTTCCAGCCGCAGGGACAGACGCAGGTGCTGGTCAACATGATCGATTTCGGCATGAACGTGCAGGAGGCCGGTGACGCCGCGCGCTGGGCGCACGAAGGCGACGCGACGGCAACCGGATGGCCTTCGCACGGCGTCGGGACGGTGAAACTGGAATCAGGCTTCGGTCCCGCGGTCGCGGACGCGCTTAAAAAGCGCGGCTACAAGGTCGAGGTCACGACGCATGCCGAAGGCGGCTACGGCGGCTACGAAGCGATCCAGTACGACGCGAAGAACCACGTGTACTGGGGTGCCACGGAAATGCGTCGGGACGGCCAGGTGGTCGCATATTGAAGCACCGCCAACGCAACGGCCTCAGGGTTGCGCGGG
>DASZTT010000077.1:0-3474 GCA_035547895.1 Rhodanobacteraceae bacterium | reverse complement strand
GGCATCGGTGCGCGCATCGCGCTGGCGGTGCTGTCGGGCGTTTCGACTTCGGAATTCGCGCGGCTGGTGCAGGCGGGGGACGTGGCCGCGTTGACGCGCATCCCCGGCATCGGCAAGAAGACCGCCGAGCGCATCGTGGTGGAGTTGCGCGATCGCGTCGGCCATGTGGCGGCCGCCGTGCCGGCGGGTACCACGCCGGTGGCGCGCGATCCCCGCAGCGAAGCCGAGGCGGCCCTGCAGCAACTCGGTTACAAGCAGGCCGAGGCCGCGAGGCTGGCCGCGGCGGCGGCCGCCGACGGCGACGACGCCGAGACGATCATCCGCAAGGCCTTGCGCGCGGCATTGGGACGATGACGGCAAAGATCGAAACCAGACCGGTGGATGCCGATTCGGCCAGGAAGGCCATGCACGTGATGGTGCTGGGTGCGATCGGCGTGGTGTTCGGCGACCTCGGTACCAGCCCGCTGTACACGTTCAGCGAAGCTTTCAGCGACCAGCACGGGATGCCGGTGACGACGTTCAATGTGCTGGGCGTGTTGTCGCTGGTGCTGTGGACGCTGCTGATCGTGGTGGCGCTCAAGTACATCACCTTCATCATGCGCGCCGACAACAAGGGCGAGGGCGGCATCATGGCGATGATGGCGCTGGCTCAGCGCGCCACGCGCCAGTACCCGCGCACGCGCCGACTGGTGGTGCTGGCGGCCGTGCTCGGCGCCGCGCTGTTCTTCGGCGACGGCGTGATCACGCCGTCCATCACGGTGCTGTCCGCGGTGGAAGGCCTGGGGGTGGCCGCGCCGGCGCTGACGCATTGGGTGGTGTGGATCGCGGTGATCGTGCTGGTCACGCTGTTCCTGATCCAGAAGCGCGGCACCGGCAGGGTCGGCAGCATCTTCGGGCCGGTGATGTGCATGTGGTTCATCGCGCTCGGCCTGATCGGTGCCTACAACATCGTGCGGCATCCTTTCGTGTTGCGCGCGATCAACCCCTGGTACGGGCTCAACTTCTTCGTCCACCACGGTGCCGGCGGATTCCTGGTGCTGGGCGCGGTGGTACTGTGCGTGACCGGTGCCGAAGCGTTGTATGCCGACATGGGCCATTTCGGGCGCAAGCCGATCACGGTGGCGTGGTACGGGTTCGTGATGCCCGGCCTGATGCTCAACTATTTCGGGCAGGGCGCGCTGCTGGTGCACAATCCCGCGGCCGCCAGCAACCCGTTCTACCTCGCGGTGCCGCAATGGGCCTTGTACCCGATGATCGCGCTGGCAACCGCGGCCGCGGTCATCGCATCGCAGGCGGTGATCGCGGGCTCGTTCTCGATCATGCGCCAGGCGATCCAGCTCGGTTTCCTGCCGCGCATGCCGGTGGTGCATACGTCCAACGAGGAAATCGGGCAGATCTACCTGCCCTGGGTCAACCGCCTGTTGATGATTCTGGTGGTGCTGGTGGTGATCGGATTCGGCTCCTCCAAGGCGCTGGCCGGCGCCTACGGCATCGCCGTGACCGGCACGATGATCATCGACACGACGCTGTTCCTGATCGTGGCGTGGCGCATGTGGAAATGGAATCCGCTCGTCATCGTCGGGCTCGGGCTGTTCTTCCTCACCATCGATCTTTCGTTCTTCGGCGCCAACACGCTGAAAGTCGAGGACGGCGGCTGGTTTCCGCTGGTGCTCGGGCTCGCGGTGTTCACCCTGCTCACGACCTGGCGGCGCGGCCGCGATCTGGTGTTGCGCCAGTTGAAGCACGGCGGCCTCGCGCTCGCGCCGTTCATCGCCAACCTTGCCGAGCATCCGCCCACGCGCGTGGAGGGCACCGCGATCTTCCTGGTCAGTGATCCCGATGCGGTGCCGCATGCGCTCCTGCACAACCTCAAGCACAACAAGGTGCTGCACAGGCGCAACGTGATCCTCACCGTGGAAACGCTGGAAACGCCGTACGCCGATTTCGACGAGCGCATGGAACTGAAGGACCTCGGCAACGACTTCTACCTGCTGAAGCTGCGCTTCGGTTTCGCGGATGATCCGAACGTGCCGGCCGCGCTGCACGAATGCGCCGAACTGGGCCTCGAGATCAAGATGATGGACACGACGTTTTTCCTGTCGCGCGAAACCATCGTCGCCACTGATCGGCCCGGCATGGCGCTGTGGCGCGACAAGTTGTTCGCGTTCCTCGCACGCAACGCCTTGCCTGCCACCGCGTTCTTCAGCATTCCGGGCAACCGGCTGATCGAGCTGGGCGCGCAGGTCGAGATTTAGTCGCCGCGCGCCTGGCTGAACCGCAAGCTGCCGAAACGTGACCCGTGCATCCCGCGCGGCGCGGCGGCATTACACTTCGCGCCCTCTTTGCGGCACCGGGGTGCGGGGCATGCGCGGCACGGGTTCGAAATCGGATGTCTCTCCTCCGCTGAGCGCGCTCGCGTTCGGCGCGCTGGGCGTGGTGTTCGGCGACATCGGCACCAGCCCGCTGTACACCCTGCAGGAAATCTTCAGCAGCGACTATGGCCTGCACGTCAGCGGTGCGAGCGTGTTCGGCGTCCTGTCGCTGGTGTTCTGGGCGCTGCTGCTGGTGGTCACGGTCAAATACGTGATCTTCGTGATGCGCGCCGACAACAAGGGCGAAGGCGGCATCATGGCGCTGATGGCGCTGGCGCAGCACAGCGTGCGCGGGCTGCCGAAGCTGCGCTGGCTGGTCGCGGTGGTCGCGATCTTCGGCGCCGCGCTGTTCTACGGCGACGGCGTGATCACGCCCGCCATCTCGGTGCTGTCGGCGGTCGAGGGCGTGAAGGTCGCCGCGCCCGGGCTGGCGCGCTGGGTGGTGCCGATCAGCGTGGTGGTCCTGCTGGCGCTGTTCCTGCTGCAGAAATTCGGCACCGCGCGCGTGGGCGGATTGTTCGCGCCGGTGATGTGCGTGTGGTTCGCGGCCATCGCCTTGCTGGGCCTGCGCATGATCGTGCGTGCGCCGGAAATCCTGCTGGCCGTGAACCCGTACTACGCTGTGCGCTTCTTCGACACGCACGGCATTGCCGCGTTCCTCGCGCTGGGCGGGGTGGTGCTGGCGGTGACCGGCACCGAGGCGCTGTACGCGGACATGGGCCACTTCGGCAAGAAACCCATCCGCGTCGCTTGGGCGGGTTTCGTGTTCCCGGCGCTGCTGTGCAACTACTTCGGGCAGGGTGCGCTGATGCTGCGCCATCCCGAAGCGTCGGCCAACCCGTTCTACCTGCTGGTGCCGCACGCGCTGCTGGTCCCGATGATCGTGCTCGCGGCGATCGCGACGGTGATCGCCTCGCAGGCGGTGATCTCGGGCGCGTATTCGATGACGCGCGAAGCGGTGCAGCTCGGCTTTTCGCCGCGCATGCGGGTGGTGCACACGTCGAGCCGGATGTCCGGACAGATCTTCGTGCCGTGGATCAACGGCATGCTGCTGGTGCTGGTGCTGGCCGCGGTGATCGGGTTCCGTTCTTCCGCCAACCTC
>DASZTT010000076.1:0-9446 GCA_035547895.1 Rhodanobacteraceae bacterium | reverse complement strand
TCGACGACGGAACATTCGCGGCGAACGGCGGCACGCCCGCGCAACCCTCGCCTGCCACACTGTTTCGCGCCGCCGATTGGCTGGCCATCCATTTCCAGAAGCGCGTGCTGCTGGCGATGCGCGTGATCTATCTCGTTGCATTCGTCATGGGCGTGGCCTTCACCATGTACGACAACCTTCCCGAGCAGGACGAAATGCTGTTCGTGTTCCTGTTCCTGTTTGCGACCGGCGTGCTGGTGAGCGCGATCGCGCGCCGGCGCGGCTGGCACCGGAAGTATCTCGATTACCGCGCGCTGGCCGAAGGATTGCGCGTGCAGTGTTACTGGCGGCGCGCCGGCATCTCGCTGACGGGCGATCCCGAGTTCGCACGCGACAGCCTGATGCAGAAGCAGGACATCGAGCTTGGCTGGGTGCGCAACGTGATGCGCAGCGCGGGATTGTTCGGCCAGGCGTGGCCGGAACGGCTGGACGCGGCGGCGTTGCGCGGCGTGATCGAGGAGTGGGTCGGCGATGCCACGCACGGTGAACTCGGCTATTACCGCGTGCGCACCGAGCAGCGCGAACGCAGCCATCGCGTCAACGAGGCGATCGGCGCGATGTGCCTGCTGGCGGGCATCTTTATCAGCGTGGTGCTGGCGGTGCTGGTGCATACGCTGTCGAACGACGCCAAGAACGACCTGATCGTGGTGATGGCGGTGTTCTCGATCTTCGCGGCGGTGCGCGAGGCGTATTCGTTCCGCAAGGCCGACCGCGAATTGATCCGCCAGTACCGCTTCATGGAACGCGTGTTCGGCAATGCACGGACCGCCCTGGACAACGCCTCTGACGTCGACGAGCAGCGCGAAATCCTGCGCGCGCTGGGCGAAGCCTCGCTGGCCGAGCATGTCGAATGGGCGGTGATGCATCGCCAGCGGCCGCTGGAAGCGGGGAAGATGTGACGGAGGTCCCGCGCAGAGCCCACTCCTACGCGGGCTGCCTGTTTTCCAGTGCCGTTGAATGTTTCGCGGTCGCAAGGCGCGCCTCGGCAGCCGCGACCATGGACTGGAAGCGCGGATCGTCGTGGAGCGATTCGAAGTCAGGGTCGGCTTTCAGGTAGCGCAGAAGGTAATCAGTGATCGTTGCGAACAGCGGCGCAAGCATCTCCAGCGTAGCCGCCCTGTCGTGCAAATATTCATTCAATGAGCATGCGAAGTTGTAGCGCATGTCCATGTTATCCGGATCGATGAGCAGAGCACGGTTCATCCGGGCCTTGGCACGTTCGCCTTCGCCCAGGGCACCAAGGGCAACAGCGCTGTAGGCCATGACGCTGGCGTTGTTCCGGTCGAGCGCCAACACCGCGTCTGCCCGCCGGGACGCCAACTCCGCCGCGCGATGCACGCCGACCGAATCGCCCAACGCCTTGTATGCGCTGACCAACAGCATCGCCGTATTTACATCCGAATCCATCAAATTCAAGGCCTTTTCGAAAAACCCGACTGCATCGTCAAAACGATGCAACTGGTAATTGAGTCGTCCCGCCGTGCGATTGGCCTCATAGGACTCGGCGTCCAATTTCAGCGCCGCCTCAACTTCGGCCAAGGCATCATCCATCGCACCTTTCATTTGCAGAATGTGGGCCTTGACCGCGTGTGCTTCCGCCAGATCCGGATCGAGCGCCAGTGCCTGCTCCGCGGCCACCATGCCATCATCCGATTCCACGCCCAATTCGCGCAGGTTGCGGTAACCCACTGCCATCAACGCCCAAGCCTGCGCGTAACGTGGATCGATTTCGGTGGCACGTACGCACGCGCGCACGATCGCTCGCGATGGGTTCTCACCCAATTGGTTGGTTACATACAACTGCCGCGCCATCAGGTACAAGTCATGGGCCTCGGCACTTTCGGTGCCGCGCCGTTCGATGGCTTTCTTTTCCTCGGGCAGCAAGCGCAGTTTCAGTGCCTTGACGATTGCGTGGGAAATCTCGTCCTGCAGTTCGAAGATGTCGCTGGCGTCGCGATCGTAACGCTCGGCCCAGACGTGCCGATTGCTGGCCCCGTCGATCAATTGCGCGCTGATGCGCACCCGCCCGCCGGCCCTGCGCACGCTGCCCTCCAGCACGTGCGTGACCTTCAACTCGCGCGCGACCTTGGGCACGTCGACCTGCTTGCCCTTGTACAGGAACGAACCGTTGCGCGAGACGACTTCCAGCGCCGACACCTTGCTCAAGTCGGTGATGATGTCCTCGGTGATGCCGTCGCTGAAATATTCCTGCTCCGAATCGCCGCTCATGTTGACGAACGGCAGCACGCAAATCGAAAAACGCGCGGACTCCTTCGCGGGCGCTTGCGGCGCGAGTTCCGCTGCCTTCGCGGCCTGCGCCGTTTCGGTGCGTGCGATCATCGCGGCCAATGCGTGCAGGCATTCCTGCGCCGCCGGGCTGGATGCATCTTCGCCCCAGCCGTCCAGATCGGTAGTGTGGATCGCGCGCACGTCGATCGGCAGCCGGGCCTGATCCAGCCGCACCGGCACCAGGATGCCGCGCTCCGCGGCATCGCGCGCGTCGCCGCGCACCCAGCGCGACACCACTGACGTGGGCGTCCACACCACCAGCACCGCCTTCGCGGCCTGCAGCTCGGTGTCGATCTCATCGTCGAACTCCCGGCCGGGGCTGATCTCGGGGTCCCACCACACCGACCAGCCCTTCGCCTCGATCGCGGCGACCAGCGGCGCGACGCGCGCCTTGTCGGCGCGGGCATAGGAAACGAAAACGTCAGCCATGCCAGTCAACCCCTTTCCAGGTCCGGCGCCGCGATCTTTCGGTCCCGCAAGCATAACGCGACGCCGGAGGATCGGCCAAGAACCGACCATCGGCGCACTCCGGCACCTTGTGGGTGCGGCACCCCCGTCAGTGCTTCGGCTTGGCCTCGGCTGCGCCCGACTGCACCGCCGCCGACGCGCCCGAACCCGTCCAGCGCTTCAGCCAGTCGATCACGGTCTCGTGCCACATTACGCTGTTCTGAGGTTTCAGCACCAGGTGGTTTTCGTCGGGGAAGTTGAGGAACTCGCTGGGGATGCCGCGCCGCTGCAGCGCGTTGAATGCACCCAGGCCCTGCGATTCCGGAATGCGGTAGTCGCGGCTGTCGTGCACCACCAGCATCGGCACGCGCCAGTCCTTGACGTGGTCCACCGGATTGAACTTCTCGTAGTTCTCAGGGTGCTCGAATTGCGGGCCGCCATTTTCGTGTTCCTCGAACCACAGCTCGTCGGTGGCGTAATACATCATGCGTGCGTCGAACACGCCGTCGTGGTCGACCAGGCACTTCCATGGCTGGTTCCACACGCCGGCGATCCAGTACACCATGTAGCCGCCATAGCTCGCGCCGAGCGCGCAGGCGTCGTTGCCGTCGAGGTACGGGAACTGCTGCAACGCCGCGGCCCAACCCTTCTGCAGGTCTTCGAGCGGACGATCGCCCCAGTGCTGCGAAATCGCGTCGGTGAAGGCCTGGCCGTAACCGACCGAACCGTGGAAGTTGATCGCGACCACCGCGAAGCCGGCGCCGGCGTAGGTCTGCGGGTTCCAGCGGTAGTGGAACTCGTCGGGCCACGCGCCTTGCGGACCGCCGTGGATGATGAACGCGACCGGATATTTCCGGCTGGGCTTCGCGCCCACCGGCGGCATCACGTAGCCGTGCACGGTGTCGCCATTCCAGCCCTTGAAGGTGAACCACGTCGCCTTGGAAAACTCGATGTCCGCAAGCCGCGACGCATTGAAGTGCGTGACTTGCGCCACGCCCTTGCCTTGCGCGGTCAGGGTGTACAGGTCGGTCGGATGCGTGAAGTCCTGGCGCGCGGCAACGATCCTGTCACCGGCAACATCGAAGCCCAGCACGCTGCCATCGCCCAGCAGTTTCGTCGGTTTGCCGCTGGCGATGTCGACGGCGTAAAGCGCAACGTTGCCGTCGTCCGCGACGGTGGTGTACAGCGTCTTGCCGTCGGCGGAAAGCGTCAGCGGTCCGGCCGAACGATCCCAGTGCGGATCGATTTCACGGGTGGCGCCGGTGGCGAGATCGAGCGCCATGATGCCGAAGCGGTCGGCCTCGAAACCCGGCACCTTCATCGCGAGGTAATAAAGCGTCTTGCCGTCGTTCGAGGGTAGCGGGGACGCATCCCACGCCGCGTTTGCGACGGTGAGATTTTTCGGCGCGGCGGAACCGTCGGCCGGCACCGAGTACACATCGAAGTTCGTGGACCAGGGCTCGGTCTTGCCGGCGATGCGCACGTCGAAATACACCGTCCTGCCGTCGGGCGACCACGCGTAGTCGGTGTTGCCGCCATCGGGCTTGGAAGGCACGTCGCCGTCGATGCCACGGGTAACGAGCACCGGCCTGGCCGAGGCATCCAGCGGCATCACGAACAATTGCCCGCGGCGATGATCGGACCATTCGTCCCAGTGCCGCACGAACACGCGCCGGTACAGCCGGCCCGTGGCCTTGACCTTCTTCTGCGCGTCCAGCTTGTCGCGCGTGCATTCCAGCGTGGTGCAATCCTCGAACATCTGTGACGAGAACAGCAGGGACTTGCCGTCCGGCGACAGCTTGAAATTGTCGATGTCGAGCGGCAGGTGCGTCACCTGCACGGGCTCGCCGCCCGCCACCGGCGCCGACCACAACTGCGTGGAATCGTTTTCGGTCGCGAGGAAATAAAGCGTCTTGCCGTCCGGCGAGAACGCCGGGCTGTTGGCGTTCAACTTCAGCTCGGTGACACGGCGCGGCTCGGCGCCCTTCTTCGAAAGGTCGAGCAGCCACACGCTGTTGACGCCCTTGTTGGCGTCCCAGTCGGTGCTGCGCACGCTGAAGGCGACTTCGTTGCCGTCCGGTGACAGATGCGGGTCGGACATGCGATCCATCATCGCCAGATCGTGTGCGTTGAAGGGATGTTGCGCGGCCATGGCAGTCCCCGATGCGGCAGCCAGCGCGAGCGCGCAGGCGGCAAGGCGAAGGTTCATCGTCGCTCCCCGGCAATCGTCGAAGACGCTAAGTTAGCGCGCGCGCCGGTAGCCGTACAAGGGACGAGAAGCCCGCCACCTTGGTTGGACGGCGATCGCGAGGTCGCTTGTGCAACCCGCGATGGCACCCGGGCCCGGTCTGCGCGCCGTGTTCCGCGCAAGCCGGGCCGCTCATGTCCGCAGTCTTCAGTGTTTCAACACCGCCCTGGCCGCCGCCGTGTCGGACTGCAGACGCTTCACCGCGGTTTCCGACTCGGCGAGGTAGCCGTTCGCCACTTCCACCATCGACGGCGTCGGCTGCACGAACGCGAAATCCACCTGGTTCGAAATCGCCGATAGCCAGGCGCGCAACTGCGGTGCGTACACCAGCGCGCCTTCGCCCGACTGGATCTTGAGGTTCACCATGCTGTCGATGTCGTGATCCAGGCTCGCAACCGCCTTGTTGGCCGCGTCGGCATCGACGCTCTTCTTTTCCAGCGCCTTGTCGAGCGCATCCCGGGTGTCGATGGCCTCGTTCAAATGCGTGCTCAGGTCGTTCACCGCATCCCGCAACCGCATCAACAGATCGAAGCGCGCCTGCAACCCTGCCTGCGTGGTGTCCAGCCGCGGATCGAGTTTGATCTCGAACGGCTGCTTCAACGTGGTGCGGCCGTAGTGCAGCACCGCGAAGTACTTGCCAGGCACCACTTCGGGACCGGCCGGCTTCGATGCCGCGAAGTACGAGTGGTAAATGCCCTTCACGTCCTGCGCGTCCGGATAGCGCAGGTCCCAGTGGAAGCTGTTCATCCCGGGGTGCAGTTTGGCGGGAGCTTTCTTCGGCTTCGCGAACGCATCCTCAACCTTGTCCTGCTTGGGTTCGGGCTTGACCGGCAAGGTATAGCTGTTGACCAGCTTGCCGGAGGCATCCTCGAAGCTCAGCTTCACCGGCGTCTTGCCGTTGTAGTCCGCCGGCAGGTGGAAGAACACGGTCGCGCCCGCGGGCAGATTCGTGCCGCCGATTTGCCCGGCACCGGAGTCCCGCGTGCTGCGCTTCACCAGCCAGGTCTGCTGCGGCTTGAACAGGTACGGCGAGTCCTTCTTCACGTCCGCGCTTTCGAGTTGTTCCAGGAACTGCAGGTTGTCCATGACCCAGAACGCGCGGCCGAACGTCGCGAGCACCACGGCGTGCTGCCGGGGCTGGATCTGGATGTCGTTGACCACCACCGCGGGAAGGTTCAGCGCCAGCGACTGCCAGTGCGCGCCGCCGTCCAGGCTCATGTAGACACTGGCGCTGGTGCCGGCGAACAGCAGGTTCGGATTCACCGGATCCTGGCGGATGCTCATCGCGTACTCGTCGCCCGGCAATCCGTCGGTGATCTGCGTCCAGTGCTTGCCGAAGTCGGTGGTCTTGTAGACGTAGGGATGGAAGTCGTCCCACATGAAGCGGCTCGCCGTCACGTACGCGGTGCCGCGATCGGTCGGCGACGCCTCGAGGCTGGACACGATGGCCCAGGTCGGCATGTCGGGCGGACGCACCTGGTTCCAGGTCTTGCCGCCGTCGGTCGTCAACTGCACGAGGCCGTCGTCGGTACCTACCCAGATGGTGTCGTCGGAGAACGGCGAGATCGCGATGGCCGAGATGGTGTCGTACATCTCCTCGCCGGTGACGTCGGCGCTGATCGGGCCGCCCGGACGCTGCTGCTTGCTCTTGTCGTTGCGCGTCAGGTCGGGGCTGATCACGGTCCAGTGGATGCCCTGGTCCTGGGTCTTGAACACGACGTTGGCGCCGACCAGCAGCATCTTCGGATTGCCTGGCGCGAACGCGATCGGATGGAAGGTCCAGCCGAAGCGGTACTTGATGCTCGCGCCCTTGTGGCCGAACTTGTAGTCGGGATACGGCGTGACGTTGGTGAGCACCGCGATGCGGCGGTTCTCCTTGAGGTTGAGGCCGTAGTAGCCGGTGCCGTAGCTCACCCACGGCTGGCCCGGCGTCGGCACCACCCAGCCGATTTCGCCGCCGATCACGCTCTCCCACACCGGCGGGATCGTCGCGCCGCGCGCGGCGCTCGGCCCTTCGACCGAGCCGCGGTCCTGTTGCGCGCCATAGATATGGAACGGGAACTGATCGTCCAGGTTGGCGTGGTAGAACTGCCCGGTCGGCTGGTTCATCTCCGAACTCCAGCTCCGGCCGCCGTTCAATGTGACCGTGGCACCCCCATCGTTGCCCTCGATCATGATTTCCGGGTTTTCCGGATTGATCCACAGCGCGTGGTTGTCGCCATGCGGCGTCGACACCTTCTTGATGGTCTTGCCGCCGTCGTGCGACACGAGGAGTTCGACGTTCGGCATCCAGAGGGTGTCGGCATCCCTGGGATCGACGTACACGCGCATGTAATAGAACGCGCGTTGCGTGATCTCCATGCTGGTGTTCATCAGCTTCCAGGTCTTGCCGGCATCTTCGGAGCGATACAGCCCACCCGGTTCACTGTCGGTCACGCGTGCCTGGACGAGCGCGTACACCACGTTCGGATTGGACGGCGCCACCGCCAGCCCGACCTTGCCCAGTACGCCGGCCGGCAATCCCTGGTTGTGGCTGATGTTCTGCCAGGTCGCGCCTCCATCCGTACTCTTGTAGATCCCGCTCGACGGGCCACCGCTCGAAAAATCCCACGGCGACCTTTGCATTTGCCACATGGCCGCGTAAATCACGTCGGGATTCTTCGGGTCCATCGCCATCGTGGCGACGCCGGTGTTGGCGTCCACGTACAGGATCTTCTTCCAGGTCTTGCCACCATCGGCGCTCTTGAAGACGCCGCGATCCTCGTTGGGTGCAAACAGGTGACCGAGCGCGCCGACGTACACGACGTCCGGATTCTTCGGGTTCACCAGGATCCAGGTGATGATGTGGGTGTCGCCCAGCCCGATGTATTTCCAGGTCTTGCCGGCGTCGGTGCTCTTGTACATGCCGTGCCCGGTCAGGACGGTGTTGCGCGGCGCCGAGTCACCCGTACCCGCGTAGATGATCTTCGGGTTCGACGGCGCGACCGCAATCGCGCCGACCGTGCCGCTGGTCGTCGGGGAGAAATATTTGTCGGTGATGCCGTGCCAGTGCTGGCCGTAATCGGTGGTTTCCCAGACCCCGCCGCCGGCGTAACCCGCGTAGAACCGGTTGGGCTCGCCCGGTACGCCGGCGACCGTGGTCACGCGACCGCCCATGTACGGACCGACGCTGCGCCAATGCAGCGCGTCGGTCAGTCGGGCAGCCGGCGCCGACGCGGCGTCGGCCATCGACGCGGCCAGCAACAGGCTCCATGCCAGCAACACGATCCAGCAACGGTGTGCACGCTTCATCACCAGTACCCCATCGTCCAGAATGCCTTGCAGCAGAAAATCGTCGGCAGATCCGGGGTCCGCGATGCGGCCAGGGATGCGCAGCATCCCGCGCTCACACGGCGTGCGATTCAGCCACACCCGCCAGTTCACGCGCGGCATCGCCAGCCGTCTCGAAGCCGATCCCGACGGTTGAAAGACATCGACGATGGTCGTGGCGGATTCGCCAGGCAAGGCCCAGAAGTAACGGCGGGGCACGCCGCGCGTTATCCCCGTACGGCGCGTGCAGCCGGGTGAACAGATATGCGAAAGGCCGCTCAAGGAGCGGCCTTTGGCAGCAATCGTGTGGTATGCCGGAAGAGGGAATCGAACCCCCGACCCACGCATTACGAATGCGTTGCTCTACCAGCTGAGCTATTCCGGCACAGGCGAACCGCTTAGTCTACGGGCGCACAGTTCGGCGCGCAACGCAAGCCGTGGCGGCCGGAAGGCCCGCGATGCTTGTGCGCGCTACCCGCAGACTTGTGCATGCGCAGTGCATAAAGCATGATGCGGCGCGTGGCGAGTCCGTCCCTGACAAACCGGAATACCCTCGCGGGACGCAGCACCGATCACATCCGGCGCGAGCTGCGCGTGCTCGACATTTACCGGGTATTCCAGGCGCTCGTCTACAGTGTGCTGTCGCTGAGCAGCCTCGTCCTCCCGTGGATGCCGCTGCGCGGACCGGCGCTTGCACGCACCACCGCCCTGGTTTACCTGCTGTTTGCGCTGCTGGTGCTGGCGCGCGACCTGCGCGGTCCGCGCGCACTGCTGATCACTGCCAGCGCGTTCCTGACCGTGGACGTGGTCGCGGCGTTCCTGGCTGCGGTCACGATTCCCGCCGCACACACCGGCATCGCGTTGATGCTGGTGATCAACGTCGGCGCTGCCGCGTTGCTGCTGTCGCCACGCCTCGGCGGCCTGTTCGCGGCGCTGGCGACACTGGCGATGATTGCGCAGGCCTTGCTGGCGACCGGCGACACCGATATCGGGCATGCGCTGGTGGAAGCCGGCCTGTTCGGCGTGGCGTACTTCGCCACCGCGTCCTTGTGTTTCGCGCTGGGCAGCCAGATGCGCGCCAGCGAGGCGCTGGCCGAGCAGCGCGGCAGCGATC
>DASZTT010000075.1:0-2850 GCA_035547895.1 Rhodanobacteraceae bacterium | reverse complement strand
CGCGACAGCGTGCGCGCGGCGTGCGCCAGCGCGTTGCGCGACATGGGCGTCGCGGGGATTCCGTTCGACCTGCAATCGTGGGTGAACCTGCACGACCGCGGCGGCTTCAATTTCCTGCACGTGCACGAAGGCTGCCTGCTGTCGGGATCGTTCTACCTGAAGGTGCCGCCCGGTTCGGGACGGTTCGTGTTCCGCGATCCGCGCCCCGGCGTGGTGCACGGCTACGTCAAGGGTGCGGTGCCGAACGGTTACAGCGACATCCAGTTGACGCCGGAAGCGGGATTGCTGGTGCTGTTCCCGTGCTGGATGGAGCATTACGTCGAACCGCACGACAGCGATGATCCGCGCATCGTGATCGCGTTCAATGCGCTGCCGGCGGCCGTGGGAGGAGCGCCCTAACCGTTCTTCTCCGGACCGCCCCTCGACGCGGAGGCCAGCATGAACCTTCGAAGTGGCGTGGTGCGGATTGCGATCTGCGGCCTCCTGGCCGCGGGAACGGGCTTGCCGTCGGCGAGCCTTGCGGCGCAAGGCACGGCCACGGTTCCGGCCGGCAACGCGCGCTTCGAATTCCTGACGCCGTCGCTGGTGCGGATGGAGTATTCACCGACCGGCCACTTCACGGATGCGCCGACCGCCGTCGTCATGAAGCGCGACTGGCCGCACGTCCACGTCGACACGAAAACGGAAAACGGCTGGGTGATCGCCAGCACCGGCACGATGACGTTGCGTTACCGCCTGCACTCCGGCGCATTCGACGCGGCCAACCTGCAAGTGCAGTGGCAGGCCGACGGCAGCATCCACGCATGGCACCCCGGCCAGGTCGACGATCGCAACCTCGGCGGGCTCACCTATTCGCTCGACAACGTCAGCACCAGCAACCTGCCGGCTGACAGCAGGGACAGCCCAGTCAACGACGTCATTCCCGGCATCGACGTGTTGCTGCCGAAAGCCGCGCCGGGCCTGCTGAGCCGCAACGGCTTCGCCTTCATCGACGACAGCAGGACGCCGGTATGGAACGCGAAAACCCGATGGATCGAACCGCGCGGGCCCGGCAATGAACAGGACTGGTACCTGTTCACCTATGGCCACGATTATCGCAAGGTGCTTCGCGCGTATGCCGAGCTGTGCGGGCCGGTGCCGATGGTCCCGCGCTACGTGCTCGGGCCGATGATCACGGACCTCAATTTCGAGTACTTCCCCGGCGATCCTGAAACCAGGACACCCGCGTTCCAGCGCTACGGCGCGCAACATCTCGAAGACGAAATCACGCGCTTCCGGCAGAACCACATTCCGCTGGATACGCTGGTGCTTGATTTCGCGTGGCACAACTTCGGCTGGCAGGGCGGCTACGACTGGAGCCCGCTGGTTCCGCAGCCGCGCGAATTCCTGCAATGGATGCGCGCCCACGGCATCAAGGTTTCCCTGAATGACCATCCGGGTTACGCGAACACCGACGAGAACATCCTGTCGCCAAACGACGGCCATGCGCCGGCGGTGCTGAAGGCGCTGGGCGAGGCGTTGCCATCCCCGCCGTCGTTCGATCTGGACTTGTCGGGACATTGGATGTTCGCGGCCGATCCGGATGATGTCGGCATCCGCGAGCGCTGGTACGCGCCCGGTGCCGGCAAGATCGACTGGAAACCCGTTCGCACCGACGTGCCGCCGGCGCGACAGGGTTACGGAAAGCATGCGGGCACCGCGTGGTATCGCGCGCGGGTTTCGCTGCCGGCGCGTCTGCCCGCGCACGTTTACCTGTACCTGAGCCGGCAAGCCAGGGATTACCGCCTTTACGTCGATGCACATGAAGTCGGGCACAGCCACGTGCGCTGGCCGCGACGGCTCACCTTCGCCGACATCACGCCTTACGTGAAGGCGGGCCAGACGATCGGGATCGTGCTGCGCATCGAACCGGACGAATACGGCCAGGGTTACCTGAGCGGCGTGACGGCACTTCGCGACGTTCCGCCGCCGCCGCGGATCCGTTTCGACCTTTCCGACAGGAAGCAGGCCGAGATTTCCATGCAATACCTGCACGCTCCGCTGCTGCAACAAGGCGTGGCTTTCTGGTGGGTGGACGGCGGCAGCGGTGCGGCCGACATGCCCGGACTCGATCCGCAACTGTGGACCAACCGCGTTTTTTACGAAGCCGCGCAACGGCAGACCGGACAACGCGGCTTCATCCTTTCGCGTTACGGCGGCTGGGGCAGCGAACGCTACCCGGCGTATTTCACCGGCGACACGTACTCGGAATGGCCGGTGCTCGCCTACGAGGTCGCCTATTCGGTGCGCGGCGGCAACGTGCTGATCCCGTACATCAGCCACGATATCGGCGGCTTCCATGGCGGCAGCATCGATTTCGGCCTGTATGCGCGCTGGATCGAGTTCGGCGCATTCAGTCCGCTGTTGCGCCTGCACAGCGCGCACGAGAATCCGCGCGAAGGCAACCTGCGCATGCCGTGGAACTACGGCGAGCGCGGCATCGCGCTGGCGAGGAAATACTTCACGCTGCACACGCAGCTGATTCCCTATCTCTACACGTATGCATGGATCGCGCACCGGGATTCGCTGCCGATCATGCGTCCGCTGTACTTGCAGAACCCGGATTCCGACGAGGCCTACGAACATCCCCGCGAATACGGGCTCGGCAACGAACTGCTGGTCGCGCCCGTGCTCGATGCCGGCGGCGAGCGCACCGTCTGGCTGCCGCCCGGCCAGTGGGTCGGGTTTTTCGACGGCAAGCGTTACGACGGCGGGCGGTCGTTCACCGCGCACTACGCTACGGACCAAATGCCGGTGTTCGCGCGCAACGGTGCCATTGTTCCCGAGCAGCCGGCGGATTTCGCGTGGTCG
>DASZTT010000074.1:0-11533 GCA_035547895.1 Rhodanobacteraceae bacterium | reverse complement strand
CAGCAACAAGGCCGCGGCGCTGGTGGCGCTGGTCATGGTGAAGCTGGGTTACGACGGGCGCGCCGCGGCGGTGGTGGGAGGCGACACCTTGCCGCAGCGCAAACCGGATCCCGCGCCGGTGTTGCATGCCTGTGCGATGGCTAACGTGGTGCCGGCGCAGTGCGTGTACGTGGGCGACGATCCGCGCGATGTCCTCGCCGGCCGCGCGGCAGGCCTCTATACCGTCGCGGCAGGCTGGGGCTACCTCGACGGCGCCGATCCGCGCGACTGGCAGCCGGATGCCATCAGCGCCACGCCCGGCGAGCTGGCCACTTTGCTGGACGCAGCGTGAGCGAAACCGCGTTCGATGATTATCTGGCGCAATGGCGCGGCGGCAATCCGCAGCGCACGATCGCGTGGCTGTTCCTGCGACCCGACGAACGCACATGCTTCGGTGCGATCGCGGCGCTGGAGCAGGAATGGTTGAAAGTACTGCGCGAAGCGCGCGAACCGCAGGTCGCCGGCGCGCGGCTGGGTTGGTGGCGCGAAGAAATGCAGCGCGCGCCCCAAGCGCAGGCGCGCCATCCATTGACGCAGGGATTGTTCGCCGCTTCGCGTGCAAGCGCGGTTCCTGCGCGTTGCTGGGTGGTGCCGGTGGAGGCCGCGATGGCATTGCTGGCCGCACCGTCGCCCGCGGATTTCGCGGCGCAGCGAATGGCCGTCGCTCCGCTCGCCGATGCACTCGCGGAACTCGAAACGCGCGCCTGGTTCGGCAATGCGGTGGCGAGCCCGCGCGCCGCGAAGGTCACGCTGCTGGCGCATCTCACCGCCGACCTGCGGGGGCTCGAATCCGCGGCCGGGCGCGGGCGCACGCCGCTGCCGATGAACCTGCTCGCGCGACACGGATTGACCCTCGACGCGCTGGGCGGTGACAGTCCCGCGCGGCGTGCCGCCGTGCGCGACTACGCGGCGGAACTGCAGCGTGAAATGGCAGACGCCGCTAGAATGCCGGGCCCGCTGACCGTGTTCCGCGCGGTCGGATTGCAGCATGACCTGGATGCGCTCGGCCTCGCGATCCGGTCAGACGAGCCGCTTGCAGCGCTGCGATCCTCCGCATTCGGCCTGCGCGGCCTGTTGAAAACCTGGCGCGCGGCCCGCACGTGGCGAAGCATGGCGCCGATCGAGTCCAATCCATGAACACCGTTCCCGACAACGCACGTTTGCCCGATGTCGCCACCGGCGCCGAGCCCCTCGCGGGCGGCGCGCTCGATTGGGTCGGCATGCACGGCATCGATCTGCCGGTGCGCTGCGCGGATGGGCAGGGCGGCACACTGACGGTACCCGCGCGCGTTTCGGTGCAGGTGAACCTGGCTGATCCCGCGGCACGTGGCATCCACATGTCTCGCTTGTACCTCGCGCTGGAGAAATCCCTGGGCGAGCAGGCACTGACCCCGTCCGGCCTGTGCAGCCTGATGCATGCACTGGTGGTGTCGCACGCGGACCTTTCCACGCGCGCGCGGCTGCGCATCGAGTATTCGCAACTGCTGAAGCGCCGGGCGCTGGTCAGCGACAACGCCGGCTGGCGCGCCTATCCCGTCACGGTCGAAGCGCAGTTGCTGGACGAACACTTCAGCGTGCAGCTCGGCTGCGAGGTGACGTATTCCTCGACATGCCCGGCTTCGGCTGCGCTGTCGCGGCAGCTCAACCAGCGGCGGTTCGACGAGGATTTCGCCGATACCGTCCCCTCGCAACGCGCGGTGCGCGAATGGCTGGGTTCCGAACGCGGCATGGCGGCCACCCCGCACGCGCAGCGCAGCACCGCGCGCGTGATGGTGCGCCTCGCCCCCGGCTTCGACCTGCCTGTTTCGGAATTGATCGACACGATTGAACACGCGCTGGCAACGCCGGTGCAGACCGCCGTCAAACGGGAAGACGAACAGGCCTTCGCCAGCTTGAACGCCGAGAATCTGATGTTCTGCGAAGACGCCGCGCGGCGTATCCGCGCCGCACTCGATGCCGACCCGCGCATCGCCGGCTACCGCATTCGCGCCGCGCACCACGAAAGCCTGCATCCGCACGACGCGGTCGCCGAGGTCGCGAAGAATTTCGGCTGATCGACCGCCGCGTTCAGCGGTCGAACGCCAGCCGCATGCCCGCGGGCGCGTCGAGGATTCTTCCGTCGCGCGCGGCCAGGTGGCCGTTGACGAACGTGGCGGCGATGCTGGAGCGAAACGTGTCGCCCTCGAAGGGTGACCAGCCGCATTTCGACAACACCTGATCGCCGCGCACGGTCTGCGGCTTGTCCGGATCGACCAGCGTCAGATCGGCGAACCAGCCTTCGCGCAGATAGCCGCGCTGCGCGATCGCGAACAGCGTCGCCGGTGCGTGCGCGTACACTTCGACCAGCCGCTCCAGCGTGAAGTCGCCGCGGAACACGCATTCCAGTGCCGACTGCAACGCGAACTGGATCAGCGGAATGCCGGACGGGCAGCTCGTGTACGGGTTCGCTTTTTCCGAAGCCAGATGCGGCGCGTGATCGGTGGCGAGAATATCGATGCGGCTGTCGGCCAGGCCACGCGTCAAGGCGTCGCGGTCGGACGCCGTCTTGATCGCCGGATTGCACTTGATCCTGCCACCCAGCGTCGCGTAGTCGGCGTCGCTGTAGCGCAGGAAGTGCACGCAGGTTTCGGACGTGATCTTTTTCCCTGCGATCGGGCCGCACTCGAACAGCGCCAGTTCGTCGGCCGTGGATACGTGCAACACGTGCAAACGCGTGCCGTGGCGACGCGCGGTTTCCACCGCCCATTTCGTGGACTCGAAACAGGCTTCCCGCGAACGGATTTCCGGATGCAGCCGCATCGGGATGTCATCGCCGTACTCGGCTTTCGCGTGATCGAGATTCGCGTGGATGAGGTGGCTGTCTTCGCAGTGCACGACGACGGTCACCGGCGAGTCACGGAACACGCCTTCCAGCGCCGCCGGATCGCTGACGCAGAGATTGCCAGTCGACTCGCACAGGAATACTTTCACGCCGGGCACCTTGCGCGGATCGAGCGTGCGGATCGCGTCGAGGTTGTCGTTGCTCGCGCCGAAGTAGAACGCGTAATTGGCCAGCGAGGCGCGCGACGCGAGCGCGTACTTGTCTTCCAGCAGCTGGTGCGTCAGCGTCGCGGGCCTGGTGTTCGGCATGTCGATGAAGCTCGTGACGCCGCCCGCGACCGCGGCGCGCGACTCCGAGGCGATGTCGGCCTTGGCCGTGTAACCCGGTTCGCGGAAATGCACGTGGTCATCGATCATGCCGGGCAGCAGCCACAGGCCCGATGCGTCGAACACCTGTTCGTCGGCGTGTGCGCGCAGGTCGCCGCCGATTTCCGCGATGCGCTGCCCGCGGATGCGGAGGTCGGCCTGGAAGCGGCGGCCTTCGTTGACGAGTTCTGCGTTCTTGATCAGCCAATTGCTCATTCAGGAATCCTGGTGTCCATGACAGCGGCGCAGCGTGAAATGGTCGGGCACGGGATCGAGCCCGCCTTCGCACAACGGTTGGCAGCGCAGGATACGCCATGCCGCAAGCACGCTGCCGCGCCACGGTCCGAACCGGGCGATCGCGATGCGCGCGTACGACGAGCACGTCGGATGGAAGCGGCAGCGCGCGCCGAGCAACGGGCTCAGCAGGCGCTTGTACGCCGCTATCATGAACAGCAGGAAGCGTGTCACGTGTGGATGCGCCGCGAACGAAAGGGGCCGGTTCATGAAACCGGTTGCCCGGCCGGATTGACTACGCTATAACACGCGGTCGCATCTCCACAATATCGAGTGCAGGGAACATGGCAAAAGCGAAGCAACGCGCAGCCAAGCGCAGCCCCAAGGCAGCCAAGCCCGCGGCCAAGGCCAAGACGGTCAAGAAGCCCGTCGCCAAGGCGGCGCGCAAGGCGCCCGCGAAGGTCGCACGGAAAGTCGCGAAGAGCGCGCCGAAAAAGTCCAAGCCGGCGAAGCCTGCCAAGCCCGCGGCCAAGAAGGCTGCGAAGACGAGCCATGCGGGCAAACCCGCCAAGCCGGCCGCTCCCGGCAAGGCAACCCACGCGCATGAGCAAGCCGCCAAACACGAGACGCGGACCCATTCCGCACCCGCCCCGCAGGCGCATCCTGCGCCGGCGCCCGTCCGCAAGCCCGTGCACGTCAAGCCGGCCGGCGGCGTGGCCGCGCGACTGAACGTCGCTGCCGGGGCGGACGAGCAGACCATCACGCGCGAAGACGGCCGCTATGCGCTGCCGTCCACGGTCAACATCGATCTGCCCAAGAACTACCGCCCGAGCGATAAAGAGGAGTACATGAGTCCGCGGCAACTGGCGTACTTCCGCCAGAAGCTGAAGGACTGGCGCGACCAGCTGGTCGAAGAGTCGCGGCAGACGATGGAAAACCTGCGCGAGGAAGTGCGCGACGTTGGTGACGATGCCGAACGCGCGACCCGCGAAACCGAGAACTCGCTGGAATTGCGTACGCGCGACCGTTACCGCAAGCTGATTTCCAAGATCGAGAAGGCGCTGCGCAAGATCGAGGAAGGCCGTTACGGCTATTGCGAGGAAACCGACGAGGAAATCGGCCTCGAACGGCTCGAGGCGCGCCCGATCGCTACCTTGTCGCTCGACGCGCAGGAGCGCCGCGAGCATCTGCAGAAGCAGATGGGCGACTGACAAGGGTTCTTCCACTCGCAAAGCGACTGCGTGGCTTTCTGTCCGGCAGGAAGTCACCGAGGCGTCGCGCCTAATGGCGGACCCGGCAACTTCTTGAATGTCCGATCCCATGCGGCCGGACCAGCACGACCGCTGATGTTCGTGGAGCAGGCACGCCCAAGTGGCGATGGCGCTTGATCCGGCGCCGCGCCGCCTCCATTCTGCTGTCATCGCCCGCGTTCGCGGGCCGAAATGGCGACCCGCTGAATCGAACATGGCAACTGAATCCAGAGAATCCTTGACCGCGACCCTCGAACTGCCCGTGCTGCCGTTGCGCGACGTGGTGGTGTACCCGCACATGGTGATCCCGCTGTTCGTCGGCCGCGACAAGTCGATGAAGGCGCTGGAGGCCGCGATGGAGGGCGACAGCCGCATCCTGCTGGTCGCGCAGAAGCAGCCCGAAACCGACGATCCGGCCGAAGCCGACCTGCACTCGATCGGCACCATCGGCAGCGTGCTGCAGCTGGTGAAACTGCCGGATGGCACCGTCAAGGTGCTGGTGGAAGGCCAGTCGCGCGGCCAGCTGCACGGTTGCCTCGAAACCGACGGCATGTTGCGCGCGAACGTGGTGCCGCTGCAGCCGGTGTTCGATCGCCCCGCCGTCGAGCTGGAAACGGCCGCGCGGATGCTGGTGAACCTGTTCGAGCAGCTGGTGCGCCAGAGCCGCAAGCTGCCGCCCGAGGTGCTGACCGGACTGTCCGGCATCGATGATCTTTCGCGCCTCGCCGATTCGATCGCGGCGCATCTTTCCGTGCGCCTCGCCGACAAGCAGAAGGTGCTGGACACGCTGGCCGTCGGTGCGCGCACCGAAATGCTGGTTGGCCTGGTGGAAAGCGAGCTCGACCTGCAGCAGGTCGAAAAGCGCATCCGCGGCCGCATCAAGACGCAGATGGAGAAGAGCCAGCGCGAGTATTACCTCAACGAGCAGATGAAGGCGATCCAGAAGGAACTGGGCGACATGGAGGAGGGTGGCAACGAGATCGACGCCCTCGCCAAGAAGATCGACGACGCCGGCATGCCCAAGGAAGTGCTCGCGAAGGCCAGGGCCGAGTTCAACAAGCTGAAGCACATGCCGCCGATGTCGGCCGAAGCCACGGTGGTGCGCAATTACCTCGACTGGCTGACCGGCGTGCCGTGGAAGAAGCGCAGCAAGGTGCGCAAGGACCTGCGGATGGCCGAGCAGGTGCTGGACGAGGATCACTACGGATTGGAGAAGGTCAAGGAACGCATCCTCGAATATCTCGCCGTGCAGCAGCGGGTGAACAAGATCAAGGGGCCTATCCTGTGCCTCGTGGGCCCGCCCGGCGTCGGCAAGACCTCGCTGGGCCATTCGATTGCACGCGCAACCAACCGCAAGTTCGTGCGCCAGAGCCTGGGCGGGGTGCGCGACGAAGCCGAGATCCGCGGCCATCGCCGCACCTACATCGGTTCGCTGCCGGGCCGCATCATCCAGAACATGTCGAAGGTCGGGACCCGCAACCCGATGTTCATGCTGGACGAAATCGACAAGATGGCGATGGATTTCCGCGGCGATCCGTCGGCGGCGCTGCTGGAAGTGCTCGATCCCGAGCAGAACCACGCCTTCAATGATCATTACCTCGAAGTCGATTTCGACCTTTCCGAGGTGATGTGGATCGCCACCGCCAACTCGATGAACATTCCCGGTCCGCTGCTGGATCGCATGGAAGTCATCCGCATCCCCGGTTACACCGAGGACGAGAAGGTCGCGATTGCCACCAGGTACCTGCTGCCGAAACAGATCAAGGCCGCCGGATTGAAGGAAAACGAATTGTCGGTGACCGAAGGTTCGCTGCGCGACATCATCCGCTACTACACGCGTGAGTCGGGCGTGCGCAACCTCGAGCGCGAGCTCGCCAAGATCTGCCGCAAGGTGGTCAAGGAATTGACACTGGCCGAAGCCGGCAAGCCCGCGAAGAAGACCGCGGAAGCCGCGCCCGCCAAAGGCAAGCCTGCGAAGAAGCGCGCGCCGGCCGCGGTCAAGGTCGATTCGAAGAACCTCGACAAGTATCTCGGCGTGCGTCGCCACGATTTCGGCCGCCGCGAGCAGCAGAACGAAGTGGGCCTGGTGACGGGGCTCGCCTGGACCTCGGTCGGCGGCGAACTGCTCAGCATCGAGGCCAGCGTGGTGCCCGGCAAGGGCAAGCTCACGCTCACCGGCCAGCTCGGCGACGTGATGAAGGAATCTATCCAGGCCGCGCAATCGGTGGTGCGGGCACGCAGCCAGCGGCTCGGCATCGAAACCGATTTCCACGACAAGTACGACATCCACGTGCACGTGCCGGAAGGCGCGACGCCGAAAGACGGCCCGAGCGCGGGCATCGCGATGTGCACCGCGCTGGTGTCGGCACTGACCAGGAATCCGGTGCGTTCCGAAATCGCGATGACCGGCGAGATCACACTGCGCGGTCGCGTGCTGCCGATCGGCGGACTCAAGGAAAAGTTGCTGGCCGCGCACCGCGGCGGCATCACCACGGTGATCATCCCCGAGGAAAACAGGAAGGACCTTGCCGAAATTCCGAAGAACATCACCGAGGCGTTGACCATCCATCCGGTGCGCTGGATCGATCAGGTGCTGGACCTGGCATTAGAGCGGCCGCTGACGCCGTTGCCCGAACCCGCGCGCGTCGAACCCGCCAACGTGGCAGCCGAGCCGGTGCGCGAACAGCCCGAAGAAGGCGGCGCGTCGCGCACGCATTGACGCTGCTTCAATGTGATAGACGCGATACCTCGCGTATCGTCGTCCGGCACTTGCGTCGGTGCAGGTTCCGTGCTTCGGTTTTCCGCGCTTGCGCGATGCCTGCAACCACGTTGAAATCCAAGCCCCGCCTTTATTGCGGCCCCCGTGGGGCGCTGGTATAAAGACCGGGCCGTGCGACGCAGACGTTGCTCAAGTCGCGCATCGATACGGGAACTGCAACACGACCGGTTGGGTGTGATCCGAGCAATCGGAGCAACACGCTTCCACCGAACATTCCACGGGCTGCTCGAAACCCAAGAGGGAGTCTCCATGAACAAAGCTGAGTTGATCAACGCAATCGCCGATCACGCCGATCTGTCCAAGGCCGATGCAGGCCGTGCGCTCGACGCCGTCACCGACCAGATCAAGCGTGCACTGAAGAAGGGCGACGACGTGTCGCTGGTCGGCTTCGGCACCTTCGTGGTGCGCAAGCGTGCCGCGCGTACCGGCCGCAATCCGCGCACCGGTCAAACGATCAAGATCAAGGCGTCCAAGGTGCCGGCGTTCAAGGCGGGCAAGGCGCTGAAGGATGCGCTGAACTGAGCTTTGAAGCATGGCTGGCTCGCGCCGGCCGTGTGTGAATTCGGCGGCCGACGCGATCTGCGTCGGCCGCTGCGTTTCGGAGGCATCAACGCATTGCACGAGGTACGCGCTCGTTCGCATCGTGAGAATGTGTCTTGCGTCATTCCCGGTACACGGAATGTGCCGTGACCGCGGCAGGATGCCCGGTCCCGGCAGCGATGCACTTCAAGCTCGCGGAAATGCGGCACATGGATGTGCCGCACGCGGAAGCCGCATTGCGGCTGACGCGGAAAACGTGGAGCGGCTCTGCCGCGACCGTTTTCGTGAGGGCCGCGGCAGGATGCCCGGTCCCGAACAACAACATGGGTGCTTAGCTCAGCGGTAGAGCGTCTCCTTTACACGGAGAGGGTCGGGGGTTCGATCCCCTCAGCACCCACCAACCCGGCACGGCGAGCGCCGCCTTGCCCTACAATATCCGGCTGACTTGGCCATCGTCACGGCGGTACCCATGCTGCAATTCATCCGCAACCTGTTCAAGAACTGGATCGTCATCACCATCTTCGGCGTGCTGGTGGTCATTGCGTTCCTGTTCTTCGGCATCGAAGGCTACTTCAGCCAGAGCAATGCGACGTGGGTTGCCAAGGTCGACGGCCACGAAATCTCGCAGCAGGATTTCCAGACGGCCTTCAACAACTACCGGCAGGCGCAGATGAACGCGCCCGGCAACACGATGGAAGCGGCGGACTTCGAGAAGCCCGAGGTCAAGAAACAGGTGCTCGATCTGGTCGTCAACCGCCAGTTGCTGTTGAACGAGAACGACAAGCTCGGCGTGCGCGTGCCGGATTCCGAGGTACGCGACCAGATCGCCTCGTACCCCGTGTTCCAGGTCAACGGCAAGTTCGATGCCGCGACCTATCTCGCGTACCTCGCCCAGTCGGGCAAGACCGCGCAGGAATTCCAGGATTCGATCCGCTCGGATCTCGCGAGCCGCGAGCTTCCGCAAGCCATCGTCGGCACCGCGTTCGGCACCAAGGCCGACGCCGAGGGCTTCCTGCGCCTGCAATTGCAGCAGCGCGATTTCAGTTTCATCGACCTGCCGCCGCCCCCGCCGACCGCCGAGCAACAGAATGTCACCGATGCCCAGATCGCGGACTACTACAAGGCGCACACCTCGGCGTACCGAAGCCCGGAGCAGGTCTCGGTGAACTACATCGATCTCGACGCTGCCACCATGAAGGTCACGCCGGATTTGAGCGACAAGGCCCTGCAGGCGCGCTACGACAAGGAGAAGTCGCGCTTCGTCAGCCCCGCGCAATGGCAGGTGTCGCACATCCTGATCAAGCTGCCGGCAAATCCGAGCGCGGCGCAGAAGCAGGCCGCGCTGGCCCAGGCGCAGAAAGTCGACACGCTGGCCAAGGCGCCCGGCGCCGACTTCGCCAAGCTGGCCGAACAATATTCCGACGACCTGGGCTCGAAGCGCCAGGGCGGCGACCTCGGCTGGTTGCAGAAGGGCGATGCCGGTCCCGAATTCCAGGCCGCGCTCGACAAGATGAAGAAGGGCGAGATTTCCGCGCCGGTGCTGACGTCCGACGGCTACCACATCATCGACCTGCGCGACGTGCGCGAGGGTCATACCGAAACCTTTGCACAAGTGCGCGGCCAGTTGGCCGCCGAAGCCGCCAAGAGCGCGCGCGAGGACGCTTATCGCGACGTCGGCAGCAAGCTGACCGACATGATCTACAACGATCCGACTTCGCTGAAACCCGCCGCGCAGAAACTCGGCCTGACCGTGCAGACCACGCCGCTGTTCGGACGCGAAGGCGCCAAGACCGGCATCGCCGCCAATCCCAAGGTGGTGAAAGCCGCGTTCTCCGACATCGTGCTGGTGCAGGGCAACACCTCCGATCCGATCGACCTCGGCGACAACCACATGGTCGTGATCCACGTCGACAAGCACGTCCCGGCGGCGCCGAAGCCGCTGGCGCAGGTGAGCGACCAGATCAAGCAGGCCATCATCCAGCAGCGGGTCGATGCCTCGGCCCGGACCGCGGCCGAAGCGGCGTTCGCGAAACTGAAGGGCGGCGCCAAGCTGGACGCGCTTGCGCAGCCGTCGGGCCAGAAGGTCCAGCAGGAAACCGGCGTGATGCGCAACGCCGAAAATGTCGATCCCGACCTGCTGAAGGCCGTGTTCGAAATGGCGCATCCTGCCGGCGGTTCGGACACGCACGCGCTGGTGCCGCTCAAGGGCGGGCACTACGCGCTGGTAGACCTGAGCGCAGTCAAGCCGGGCGACACGGCCAAGGTCCCGAACGAAGCGCAATCGTTCCTGCGCGAACAGATGGCGCGCGCGTTCGGTGAGGCCGACCTGCAAGGCTTCCTCGACGTGCTGCGCAAACACGCCAAGATCGAAACGGCACCGCAGCGGCTCTGACAGGTTGTGGCCCGGTGCGTCGCGGGAGAGCTCCGCACCGCGCTGCCGAAGCCGCTTGTGCTACTGTCCTGCATCGCGTCCATGCGTGCTGTGCGGCAGGCGATAACGTGAGCGATCCGGACAGCCATCCTGCAGGCGTTCGGCAGTTTTCGCCGGGTCCTCAAGCCCGGCGGCTGGATGATCATTCGGTGCGCGACTATGCATCGATCGAGCGCAGGAACCCGGACGTGCGGCCGTACGGGTTGAGGCGCGACGGCGACCACTGAGTCCCACGGCGTGCGAAACGCGCGTGCTCGTGACCCTATTACGCTGTGGCCATCGAACGCCTCATGCAGCTCATGTCGGCGGCGGGCTTCGTCGATATCCAGCGCAGGGACGACGTGTTGTTCCAGCCTGTGCTCGTCGGCAGGCGCTCCGGCGGCGCGTGAGCGCCGGCGGGGAAAAGGTCACGCGCCCGTGTCCAACCCGGCCATTCCCAGCGTGCTGTAGCCGGCATCCACGTACACGACTTCGCCGGTGATGCCGGCGGCGAGATCGGAGCACAGGAATGCCGCGGCGTTGCCGACGTCGTCGATGCTGACATTGCGGCGCAGCGGCGAAACCTGCTCGACGTGTTCCAGCATCTTGCGCAGGCCGGCGACGCCGGACGCGGCCAGCGTCTTGATCGGTCCCGCGGAAATCGCATTGACACGCGTGCCTTCGGGACCGAGGTTGAGCGCGAGATAACGCACGTTGGCTTCCAGGCTCGCTTTCGCCAGTCCCATCACGTTGTACGACGCGAGCGCGCGTTCGGAACCCAGGTAGGTGAGCGTGAGGATCGCGCCGCGGCGGTTCTTCATCAGCGGGCGCGCGGCCTTGGCCAGCGCGGCCAGGCTGTAGCTGGAAATGTCGTGGGCGATGCGGAAGTTTTCGCGCGTCAGATTGTCGAGGAACGCGCCTTGCAGCGCCTCGCGCGGTGCGAATCCGATGGAGTGGATCAGGATGTCGAGTCCGTCCCAGCGTTTGCCGAGGCTCCCGAACAGGTTTTCGATGTCGCCGTCGCTGGCGACGTCGCACGGCAGCACGATATCGGTGCCGAGCTTCGCGGCGGCTTCGTCGACGCGGCTGCGCAGC
>DASZTT010000073.1:0-4510 GCA_035547895.1 Rhodanobacteraceae bacterium | reverse complement strand
CATCCGGATCTTCTCATCGCGGCACCTCGCGGAGCGATTTTCCGTCATCCAGTGTACGCCTCTGCGCGCGTCATGAAACGGGGGAAGACCTCCCGCTCGCCACGCCCCGGGCCATCGGCGACAATGCCCGCATCGCCCGGTACGGACTCGCCATGCGAATCTGGAAACAGCACGTCGATCTCGAAACCATGAACGCCTGGAGCCGGGGCACGCTGATGCATGCGCTGGATATCCGCATCACCGAACTTGGCGATGACTATCTGCGCGGCACCATGCCGGTCGACGATCGCACCCGCCAGCCCTACGGCATCCTGCATGGCGGCGCGTCGGTGGCGCTCGCGGAGACGCTGGGCTCGACCGCGGCGATGCTGTGTTGCGAGGATGGACGCGCGGCCGTCGGCCTGGAGATCAACGCCAACCACTTGCGTGCGGTGCGCGAAGGCCTCGTCACCGCCACGGCCCGTCCGATCCACATCGGCCGCAGCACGCAGGTATGGGAAATCCGCATCGAGAACCAGGCCGGCGAGCTGACCTGCATTTCCCGTCTGACCATGGCCGTGGTGCCGGGCGACGCGTTCGCGCTGCGGAAGTAACCATCTCGCCTGCTGCGACGGCGCCGGCGTAACGTCGGCCCATCCCCGCTCCTACAATCGCGCCATGGAAACCACCCTGCTGATCGTGCTCGTCGCACTGACGGTTGTCGCGCTCATCCTGCTGATCGTGTTGCTGTTGCGCCCGCGCGGCGATGCACCGCTCCGCGAAAAGCTGGACGCGTTGCGTGGCGACAGCGAGCGCGTCGAACGCGCGCTGCGCGAGGAACAGCGTGCCGCACGCACCGAACTCGCCGAGACGCTGGATCGCATGGGTGGCCAGTTGCGCCTGTCGCTGTCCACGCTGACGGCCGACAACGAGAAGCGCCTCGCCGAGGTGCGTGGCACCCTCGATGCGCAATTGAAGGCGCTGCAAACCGACAACGCCGCGCAGCTCGACAGGATGCGCGAAGTGGTGGACGAGAAGCTGCAGAAGACGCTGGAAACGCGGCTGGGGCAATCGTTCGGCGTGATCGCGAAACAACTGGAAGCCGTGCAGCGCGGCCTCGGCGAAATGCAGACGCTGGCGGTCGGCGTCGGCGACCTGAAGCGCGTCCTCTCCAACGTGAAGACGCGCGGCACCTTCGGCGAAGTGCAACTGGGCGCGCTGCTCGAACAAATCCTGACGGCGGATCAATATGCATCCAACGTCGCGGTCGTGCCGCACTCGGCCGAGCGCGTGGAATACGCGATCCGCCTGCCCGGCCAGGGCGGTGACGCGCCCGTGTGGCTGCCCATCGACTGCAAGTTTCCGATCGAGGATTACCAGCGCCTGCTCGAAGCGCAGGAGCGCGCCGACGTTGAAGCCGCGTCCGCTGCGGCCCAGGCCCTGGAGCGGCGCGTGCGCGACGAGGCGAAGACCATCCGCACCAAGTACGTCGCGCCGCCGCACACCACGGATTTCGCAATCCTGTTCCTGCCGGCCGAAGGCCTGTACGCGGAAGTGATCCGCCGGCCGGGCCTGTTCGAGTTGCTGCAGCGCGAACACCGCGTGACGGTCGCCGGACCGACCACGCTCACCGCGATCCTCAACGCGCTGCAGATGGGTTTCCGCACACTCGCGATCGAGCAACGCAGCAGCGAAGTATGGCGGCTGCTCGGCGAGGTGAAGACGGAGTTCGGCAAGTTCGGCGGCATCCTGGAAAAAGCCGAAAAGCAGTTGAACACCGTCAGCCGGAGCATCGGCGAAGCGGGCCGCAAGACGCGCACGATCAGCCGCGCCCTGCGCGACGTGGAATCGCTGCCGGCGACGGAAGTGCCATCGCTGCTGCAGGATGCGGCGTTGCAAGACTTCGATGACGAGGATGCGCAGGAAGCCGCGAAGGCCGACCCGGACCGGCCTTGACACAGGCGATGCGTCCTCGGGCCGCCGACGGCGTTAAACTGAACCGTTCGACGTCGCGAGAGGTTGTCCCATGAGCGAATCCCGCAAACCTTCCCTGTGCGCCGCTGCCAGGCCGACTTCGCCTGAAGTGACGCGCGAGCAGGCGCTGGATGCGGTGCGCACGCTGCTGCGCTGGGCCGGCGACGAACCGACCCGCGAGGGCTTGCGCGACACCCCCAAGCGCGTGGTGGACGCGTACACCGAATGGTTCTCCGGCTACCAGGAAGACCCGCAGGAATACCTGGCGCGCACGTTCGAGGAAGTCGCCGGCTACGACGAGATGATCGTGCTGCGCGACATCCAGTTCGAATCGTTCTGCGAACACCATCTGGCGCCGATCATCGGCCGCGCGCACGTCGGCTACGTGCCGGACGGCAAGGTCGTCGGGATTTCCAAGCTGGCCCGGGTCGTCGATGCCTTCGCACACCGCTTCCAGGTGCAGGAAAAACTCACCGCGCAGATCGCGACCTGCATCAGCGAAGTGTTGTCGCCGCGCGGTGTCGGGGTGGTGATCGATGCCACCCACCAGTGCATGACCACGCGTGGCGTGCACAAGCGCGGCGTGTCGATGGTGACCAGCCAGATGCTCGGCAGCTTCCGCGAAGATGCGCGCACGCGTGCGGAGTTCCTGCGGTTCATCGATATCGACGGCGGACATTGACCTGTGCGAGCGTCGCTGATCGTTTCGTCGCAGCGTCCCTGCCACCGCGGGTTTTGCGGAAAAAGGGCAGCGCCACGGCCAGGGTCGCAAGCCGTGGCCGGAAACTCCGTGTCGCGGGTTTCCACGGCAGCCGCTTCCCACGGACCTGCGGCTGGACCATCCGCTAGTTCACGCAGCATGCCCGAAATCTCCGAATGACCGACCCGGCGCCACTCGACCACCCGCGCCGCCGCGCGGCGGTGATCTTCATCTTCGTCACGGTGACGATCGACATGCTGGCGTTCGGCATCGTGATTCCGGTGCTGCCGCACCTGATCGTCGAACTGATCGGCGGCAGCATCGCCAAGGCCGCGGTGTGGTCGAGCGGTTTCAGCACCCTGTTCATGCTGATGCAGTTCGTGTGTTCGCCGATCCAGGGCGCGCTGTCCGACCGCTTCGGTCGCCGCGCGGTGATCCTGATTTCCAGCTTCGGTCTCGGCATCGATTTCATCGTGATGGCGCTGGCGCCGTTCCTGTGGCTGCTGTTCATCGGCCGCGCGGTGTCCGGGATGTGCGCGGCGAGTTTCTCGACCGCCAACGCCTACATCGCCGACATCACGCCGCGTGAAAAACGCGCCGCCGCGTTCGGCATGCTGGGCGGTGCCTTCGCGGTCGGCTTCATCGTGGGACCGGCGCTGGGCGGCTTTCTAGGGCACCTGTGGATACGCCTGCCGTTCTGGGTCGCGGCGGGCTTGTGCATCATCAACTTCTGCTACGGCTTCATCGTGTTGCCGGAGTCGTTGCCGAAGGAACGGCGCGCGCCAAAGTTCGACTGGCGCCACGCCAATCCGCTGGGTTCGCTGCTGCTGCTGAAGCGCTACCCGCAAGTGCTGGCGCTGGCCGCGGTGTTTTTCCTGCTGGCGTTGGCGCAGCTCTCGATCAACTCCACCTACGTGCTGTACACCGATTTTCGCTACGGCTGGGGACCGCAGACGGTCGGCTACACACTGGCGCTGGTCGGCGTTCTGACCGGGGTGGTGCAGGCGCTGCTGGTGCGGCGCCTGATGCCGAAGCTGGGCGAGCGGCGGATGATCCTGGCGGGCCTCGCGTTCGTGGCCGTCGGCTATTTCGTGCTCGGTTTCGCGCCGGAAGCGTGGATGTTCCTGTGCGGCATTCCGTTCCTGTGTCTGGGCGGACTTGCGGGCCCGCCCGCACAATCATTGATCACGCACCAGGTCGATCCCGCGGAACAGGGTCGCCTGCAGGGCGCACTCACGAGCCTGCAAAGCCTCGCCGGCATTTTCGGGCCTGCGCTGTTCGCCAACCTGTTCGCGTTGTTCATCAGCAAGCACGCGCCGCTTTCCGGTCACCTGCCGGGGGTCGCCTACGTGCTGGCCGCGGCGCTGGTGCTGGCTGCCTTCATCCTGACGGTGCGCGCCACCCGCGACCTGGCCGCGGGTGCACCCGCCGTCAAAACGACATGAACTTGGCTTTTGCCCGCCACGGCCCCATGTGACCGTGCACCACTCGATCGGAGGATGCCGCGATGATGACCTTCCTGCTGTGGTTGCTGTTGCTGATCTTCTGCTGGCCGCTCGCATTGCTGGCGTTGATCCTGTGGCCGCTGGTCTGGCTGATCGCGCTGCCGTTCCGGCTGCTCGGTTTCGCGGTGGACGGCGTGTTCGAATTCCTGCGTGCGCTTTTCCTGCTTCCCGCACGCATCCTGCGTGGGCCTCGCGCGACGTGACTGCGATCGTACCGGCCTGACTTTTCACCACGGCGGCTTCGAACGTCAAGCCGCTGAAATTGCTTCTCCACCCTCACCTTCAATTCGGAGTTCCCATATGACGATCTCGATGTACCAGGCTTCCGTTCCCGTGTTCGTGCGCGCGCTGA
>DASZTT010000072.1:0-2784 GCA_035547895.1 Rhodanobacteraceae bacterium | reverse complement strand
CGGTGCACGGCCGCGTAGAAGCTGTCGATGCTGTCGGTGGTGCTGGCCAGTTCCGCGATGCGGAACAAGGCGGCCTGCAGGCGTTCGCCGCGCTGGCGCTCCAGCACCTGTTGCTGCAGCACGCGGTTGGCTTCGCGCAGTGCCTCGGTGCGCTCCGCGACGCGGTGTTCCAGTTCGGCATGCGCCAGGCGCCGCTCCAGTGCAGTCTGGACGTGCTGCGCGACGTAGATCAGCAGCGCCTTGTCCTGCTCGTCGTAGTGGTGCGCATCGTCGTAGCTCTGTACAACCACGCAACCGACCACCTCGTTGCCGCGCAGCAGCGGCACGCCCAGCCAGTCCACGCAGTCGGTGCCCGAACTGTGGAACGGGCCGCTGACCTGGTCCTTGATCGCATCGAGCGATCCCATCAGAGGCTTGCCGTCGCGGATCACGTACCAGGTGGGGCCGTGCAGGATCGCTTCCATCGGCAAGTCGCTGTCCGGCGACGGCGGCTCCGGATCGACGGTGTCCGAGTAATACGAAAACCGCACGCTGTCACGCTTGGAATCGTGCAACGCAATGTAGAAGTTTTCCGCGTACATGAGGCTGCCGACGATCTGGTGCAGCGCGCGGAACATCGGCGTGAGGTTGGAGCCCACCGCGCTGGCCTGGTCGGCGATGGCATACAGCGCGCGCTGCAGGCGTTCCGCGCGCGCGAGCTGTTTCACCGAATCGCTCAACTGGTTCCTGTGCACGAGTGCGCGAACGCGCGCGTCGATCATCTCCGCTGCCGTGCCGACCAGGGCGAATGCCTCGTCGTCATCCAGTGGTGCGCTGATCCGCAGCGATTCCTGTTCCGGCAAGGCGATCCGGGCGACGAACGCGTCGGGGCGCGCTGGTTCGTCGAGCGCTTCGCCCCGGCTGCGCTGCAGGCGCGCTTCGGGCGCCAGTTTCGCCAGCAGCGCGTTGGCGGCGGCGATCACGCCGTCGAGGTCGGAGGCCGCCCACAACTCGTTGATTGCGTGGCACAGAACCGCTGTGGTGGGCGGCTTGCTGGCCGATGCAGCCAGATGATGAACGTCGCCTGCCATGAGTGGTCCAACCCCCGCAACGGGTCAGAGTGTAACCCGTAGTTTGCGGGCAGGTCATCCTGCGGCTGCGTGCCGGATGGCGGCGGCGTTCGTGCACCCGCCGGTTCATGAATTGTTAGCAAAATGTAATATCGTGGCGTACAATGACATTCGAACACGGTGCGTTTTCCGCACCGGACGGGTTAGTGGAAAACGGTTTCGGAACACCGGAATGCGTCGATTGCTTGTCAGCGCAGTGCTCATCGGTTTGGCCTCGGCCACGCCGGCGTGGGCGTTTGCGCAGACCGTACCGATGCCTGTGATTCCCGCCGTCAAACCCGCACACACGGGCAAAGCTGCTGCCAAGGCTCCGCTGTGGCAGCGCGACGGCAACCAGGTATCGGTGACAGCCAGCGGGCACGCCGGCAGCACCGTTCCCATCGCGACCGCGACGGCGCCCCTCGACGGTCAGACCCATTCTGCCGGCGCTGGCGTCCAGCTCACCACCAAGCCCGGCCTCACCGCGCACGTCAACCTCAACGAGACGCGCTGGTCGCCGCTCGCGCCCGCCTGTGCACCCGGCACGACCGGTTGCCTGGGTATCGCGCCGGTGGATGGCGTGCAGCGCGGCGAAGTCGGCGCGGGTTACGCGGGGCACGGCCTCAAGCTTGATCTTTCGATCGGACAGGCACAGAGCGAGCCTGGGGTGGCACGTTCGCGCGGCGCACCGCTGCCGCGGGTGCTGCCTGCGGAGGGTGGGGCCGACGTGGCCGCGCCGCTGTGGTTTCGCAACAGCACCGCCACCAGCGTCAATGCCCGCGGTCAGGTCAGTCTGGCGCCCGATACGAGCCTCGACCTCGGCGCGAGCGTCGGCCACGTGAAGTTTTTGCCGGGCTCGGGCCTCGCCGCCGATGATGCCCTCGACCAGACCACCCTCAGCCTCGGCATCCAGCACGGCGCCGTGCGCGGCGCAATCGTCGGCCACATGCTCGAACCCGACATGCCCGGCACGGTTCTGGGACAGAACCAGCGCTGGAGCGGCGTCGACCTCGGCATCAGCGTCCGTCTTCCCTGGCGTGGCGAATTGAATTTCGGTGCCCAGAACGTGTGGTCTTCCGGTCGGGCGCCACTGTTGTTCGGCCCGGGCGGCACTGCCCCGGATCAGGGCCGCGTGCCGTACGTGCAATATCACCAGACGCTCTGATCTAAGATCAGGAGCGGCGTTGCTGCAGGCCCGCAGCGCAACTTTCCCCAACTCCGCTGATTGGCCGGACGAATGAGCTTGGGCCGGTCACACATTCCTGGCTGCTTTTGGTGCCGGGCCGCGGCTCTCCTGCGTGCTTCCCCTGAACGCAGACTGACCACAAGGGGTCTTATTAACACTGTTTTTACTAAATGCGGTACGATCGCCCTGTCGGCGGTCCTTCCCCGAAAGTGGAGCGATTGCCGATGAACCGAGGAGGGCGGATTCAAGCCGAGCGGATAACCCAGCTGCCATTCCGTAGTCCTGACCAAGGCGCGTGCATGGGTCACCATGTAATGTGGGGATTCCATACGGGTTAGAAAGTTGTTAGCATGCGGCCTGCCGAGGGTTCCAATGAGGCCTCGTCGGCGTTTTGACGGGGACCTTTCCCGAAACTGTTTCATACATCTACAAACGTTTGGAGAGTGCAATGAGACTCGACCGCAGTGAGCTGTCAAAGGCCGTGCAGACGGCCCTTTCGCTGGGTGCCGT
>DASZTT010000071.1:0-7216 GCA_035547895.1 Rhodanobacteraceae bacterium | reverse complement strand
CTTGTTATTCTTCGCGTCTCGCATTTTGCCCAATGTCATGGCCTCCCACTCCGACATCCCAGCCGACCTCACCGCCCGCGCCGCGAAAATCAAGCTGGTCGCGTTCGACGTGGACGGCACGCTCACCGACGGCCGGCTTTGGATGACGGAGGACGGCCGCGAGATCAAGGCCTTCCACGTGCACGACGGGCTCGGCATCAAGCGTCTGCGTGCGCACGGCATCGAAGTCGCGCTGATCAGCTCGCGCATCAGCCGCGCGGTCGAATTGCGTGCCGAACAACTGGATATCGACCACGTCTACCAGGGCACGGATGACAAGCTGGCCTGCCTGCAGGATCTGCTGCGCGCGTCGGGCTTGGCGCCGGAACAAGCCTGCTACGTCGGCGACGACTTGCCGGATCTCGCGCCGATGTCCATCTGCGGCTTTGCGGTCGCGGTCGCCGACGCGCGTCCCGAAGTGCTGGACGCGACGCACTGGCGCACCCGCGCTAAAGGCGGCCAGGGCGCGGCGCGCGAAGTGTGCGACTTCATCCTGGCGGCGCAACCTTCATGAGGGATCGCCGTACGCTGTTCTGGGTGGTCGTGCTCGCGGTCGCCGCCGGAATCACGCAACTGCTGGTGATGTGGCTGCGGCCGCCGCCCAAGCCGGTCGCGATCGTCGGGCCGCCGCGTTCCAGCTACGTGCTGGACAATTTCACGCTGCACGCCTTCGCCCAGGACGGCAAACTCGCCTTCACGATGACCTCTCCGCACCTCGAGCGCCGTGAAGGCAACGATTCGCTGTACGTCAATGCGCCGAAGTACTTCTTCGTCGCCAGCGACGGCTCGACGTGGGACGGCACCTCGCAGTACGCGTGGATCAGTTCCGACAACAACCTCGTCAAGCTGATCGGCAAGGTGGACATGCGCCGGCCGCCGACCGCCAGGATCTCGGAGGCTGAAATCCACACCGCCGACGCCAGTGTGTGGACGCAGGACAAGCGCATGGCTTCCGCCGCGCCAAGCATCATTCAAGAGCCCGGCTCTATACTGCGCGGCACCGGCATGAAGGCCGACTTCGATACCCGCTCACTGGAGCTGCTCTCCGATGTCCACGGCACCCTCGCACCGCACTCGCACCCGCATTGAATGGCTGGCCCTTCTCGTCGCGGCATTCTGCGCATGCGGCGTGGCACAAGCGAAGCAGTCGGACAAGGACCAACCGATCAACATCAACGCGAGTTCGTTCGCCGGCAGCCAGGACAGCGGCAAGATCGTCTTCACCGGCAGCGTGGCCCTGGACCAGGGGACGTTCAAGGCGGATGGCTCGCAGGCCACCGGCTACACCGATCCCGACGACACCAGCCAATGGCAGCGCGTGGTGCTGGTCGGCAATCCGGCGCACTTCCAGCAGACCCAGGACAACGGCACGCTGGTGCACGGCCAGGGCGCAACCATCGACTACAGGGTTTCCGAAAACATCGTGATCCTGACCGGCAACGCAGTGGTCGTGCAGCAGGGCAAGGGCGAGTTCCACGGCGAGAAGCTGGTCTACAACACGGACACCGGCGAAATCCAGGGCTCGCCCGTCGCCGGCGGACGCGTGCACATCACGCTGCAGCCGCGCACCAAGCCCGCGCCCGCAAAACCCGCCGGCAAATCAGCGACCAACGCGCCCGTTTCCACTCCGGCCAGCGCAAGCAGCGCGCCCGCTTCCGCATCCGCGCCGGCGCCTGCATCGACTGCCGGAACGCACTGATCCATGTTGTCCGCGCAGGGGCTGCAAAAAAGTTTTCGTTCGCGCCAGGTGGTGCAGGATTTCGGATTCGAAATCCGCCAGGGTGAGGTCGTCGGCCTGCTCGGCCCCAACGGCGCCGGCAAGACGACCTGCTTCTACATGGTGGTCGGCCTGATCGAACCCGACGGCGGCCGCATCACGCTGGACGGCGAAGACATCACCGGACTGCCGATGCACCAGCGCGCGCGCAAGGGCATCGGCTACCTGCCGCAGGAAGCCTCGGTGTTCCGGCGATTGTCGGTGGCCGACAACATCATGGCCGTGCTGGAATTGCGCACCGATCTCGCCGCCGACACGCGCCGGCGCGAACTCGACGCGCTGCTGGACGAGCTGAAGATCACCCACATCGCCACGCAGAAGGGCATCAGCCTTTCCGGCGGCGAGCGGCGGCGCGTGGAAATCGCGCGTGCGCTGGCGGCCAATCCGCGTTTCATGCTGCTGGACGAACCGTTCGCCGGCGTCGATCCCATTTCGGTCGGGGAAATCCAGCGCATCGTGCGGCACCTGCGCGATCGCGGCATCGGCGTGCTGATCACCGACCACAACGTGCGCGAGGCGCTCGGCATCTGCGAGCACGCCTACATCCTGAACGAAGGCAAGGTGCTGGCGCGCGGCACGCCCGCCGAGATCCTGGCGCACAAGCAGGTGCGAGAGGTCTACCTGGGCCACGAGTTTCGCATGTAGGGCGATCATCCGATCGCTGCATCGTTGCTGGCGCAAAGCTGCCATCCGCGGTGCAGAGTTTCCTGGCCGGCTATCACCGACAGCTGCTTCGCGACGAATCCCCGGAAGCCGAAACGGCTTGGCGCGCCGCCAAAGCATAAACCGTGCCCGTGCACTATCCACGCGCGTAGCCGTGGTATACGATGCAGACGCCTGACCAGCACCGTTGCCATGAAACCCGGTATCCAGCTTCGCCAGTCCCAGCAGTTGTCCCTCACGCCGCAGCTGCAGCAGGCGATCCGGTTGTTGCAGTTGTCGCAGATCGAATTGCAGACCGAACTGCGCGAGCTGGCGGAAGCCAACCCGCTGATCGAACTCGAGGGCGACTCTTCGGACGACGATGCGCCGGCCGAGGCGCCGGCTTCCGACGGTGATGGTCCGGTCGAAAGCGCGTCTTCCGAAGTGGACGACAGCGAGTACTGGGATGAAAACTCGCCGCAGGTCATGGAGTGGGCGCAATCCAGCCGCGGGTTCGACGACGACGACACGCTCGATCCGCAGGACGCCGCGCCCGAAGGCCTGCGCGACCACCTGCAGTGGCAGGCCAACCTCAGTGGTTTTTCCGAGCGCGAAGCCGGCATCGCCGCCGCGATCATCGATGCGCTCGACGACGATGGCTACCTGCGCGAGGGCCTGGAACCCGTGCTGGCCGCGCTGCAGACGCTCAGCCCCACGGTCACGCGCGAAGAAGCCGAAGCGGTGCGCAAGCGCATCCAGCATTTCGAGCCCGTCGGCGTCGCCAGCCTCGACCTCGGCGACTGCCTCGATGCCCAGATCGAACAACTCGCGCCCGATGTCGAAGGCCGCGAGCTGGCGCGCGCGATCGTGGCCAGCGAACTCGACCTGCTGGCGCGGCGCGACGTGGCCAAACTCGCGAGCCGCTTCGGCGCACCGGAAGACGAGGTCATCGCGGCCATCACGCTGGTCCGCGCGCTCGATCCGCGGCCCGGATCCCGCTTCGAGCCCGTGCAGGCCGAATACGTCACGCCCGACGCCTACGCGCTGAAGGTCGGCGGACGCTGGCGCGTGTCGCTGTCGCCGGATTGCCAGCCGCGGCTGGCGATCAACCAGCACTACTGCGGCCTGATCGCGCGCGCGCAGCGCAGCGACGCCGCCTGGCTGCGCGGCCAATTGCAGGAAGCCCGCTGGCTGATGAAGAGCCTGGAAGCGCGCGCCGACACGCTGCTCAAGGTCGCGCAGGCCATCGTACGCACGCAGAGCGCGTTCCTCGACTACGGCCCGGAGGCGATGAAGCCGCTGGTGATGCGAGAACTCGCCGAGGAACTCGGCATGCACGAATCCACGATTTCACGCGTCACAACCCGCAAATACCTGCACACGCCACGCGGCACGTTCGAGTTCAAGCATTTCTTTTCCTCGAGCGTCGCCACCGAAGACGGCGGCAGCGCGTCGGCCACCGCGATCCAGGCGATGATCCGCAAGCTGGTGGACGAGGAAGACGCCGCCAAGCCGCTTTCCGACCAGACCCTGACCGCGGAGCTCAACCGGCGCGGCATTCAGGTGGCGCGCCGCACCGTCGCGAAATACCGCGAACAAATGCGCATTCCCAGCTCCAGCGAACGCCTGCGCGCACGCTGACGAAAATCTTTCGGCGCGAACGCGCGTGAACGGATTGACTTGAAACGGAAAGTTCACGCCGCGTTTGGCACGCTGCGCTTGGGCGGCTATCCCCTGACCGCGAAGTGAAATCCGGCATTCACGCTTTTCATGAAGGCGTGCAACTTTCCATCCCCACGACGATCACAAGGAGTACAGACGAAAAACTTCACGAGGATGCCGCATGCGGCATCCGGTTCGGGGCCATCCCCGTCCTTCCACCACGCTGCACAGGAGTCCATCATGCAAACACAGGTCAGCGGTCACCAGATCGAAATCACTCCGGCCCTGCGCGATTACGTCGACGCCCGCCGCGAACGCCTCGTGCGGCGATTCGACCATCTGACTTCGCTCAACGTGGTGCTGGAAGTGGAGAAGAATCGACTGGCCAACCGCGCCGAAGGCACGCTCGCCGCCGCCGGCACGGTGTTGCACGCGGATGCCGTGGACCAGGACATGTACGCCGCGATCGATGCGCTGTTCGACAAGCTCGACGCGCAGGTGCGCAAGCACAAGGACAAGAAGGCGACCCACGACCGCGACGATATCCGCAACATGGCGTAGCTTGTGCGATCGTCCCTGATCGCGGCTCCGACCAACTTCATCGGAATCGTCGGAATCGAAGCTTCTCATCCACCACCACCTCGGCCATCCATGGCCGGCTTTTCACCCAAAGCCGCTTCGTAACCAGTCCGGCGATCGGTCTTCAGGAGCGCTCCCGCACCAACACTGGCAGAATGTCCCCCGCCCGCGGTGCCTGCGGGCGGGGATCGGACGTGAATCGACTTACCGCGCGCGAACTTTTCGAGGACATCAAGGAACGCATGGCCCTGCGCTGGGTCGCGGGCCAGTCCGGCGCGGACCGTGCGCTGCAGGCCGGCGGCGCCGGCCAGCGGCGTCCATCCGAAATCGGCTACCTCAACATCATCTATCCCAACAAGCTGCAGATCGTGGGCGGCGAGGAATTGAACTACCTCGATGGCCTCGACTCGCGGCAGCGCTGGGAAACGGTGCAGAAGATTTTCGGCCAGCAACCCGTCGCGCTGATCATCACCAAGGACCAGGCCGTGCCCGCCGACCTGCGCGAGGCAGCCGAGGAAACCAGGACGCCCTTGTGGGTCAGCGCGCGGCGCGGCCACGACCTGCTGACCTGGGTGCAATACAAGCTGGCGCGTGCGCTGGCGCCGCAGATCACGCTGCACGGCGTGTTCATGGAGGTGCACTCCATCGGCGTGCTGATCACCGGCACGCCCGGCAGCGGCAAGAGCGAGCTGGCGCTGGAACTGATCACGCGCGGGCATCGCCTGGTCGCCGACGATGCGCCCGAATTCACCCTGATCGCACCCGACGTGCTCGACGGCACCTGCCCCGAAATCCTGCGCGACCTCCTGGAAGTGCGCGGCCTCGGCGTACTCAACGTGCGCGAGATGTTCGGCCACACCGCGGTGAAACGATCGAAGTACCTGCGCCTGATCGTGCACCTGCGCCCGGCCGGCAACGAACCCGAGGACGCGATGGTGCGCCTGACCGGCGATGTCGGCGTGCACGAGGCACTGGAAGTGAAGATCCCGCAGATCACGATTCCCGTCGCGCCCGGCCGCAATCTCGCGGTGCTGGTCGAGGCCGCGGTGCGCAGCCACATGCTGAAATCGCAGGGCATCGACCAGGCCCGCATCTTCATGGACCGGCAGGCCGCGCGCCTGCAACGCCACCCGGGGTGACACCATGCCGACCGACGGCACGACCAAAGACGCAATTCGCGTAGTGGTATTGAGCGGCCTCTCCGGGGCCGGCAAGACCGTCGCCCTGCGCGCCTTCGAGGATCTCGGCTTTTATTGCGTCGACAACCTGCCGACGGCGTTGCTCCCGTCGCTTTACCGCGCGCTGATCGACGGCGGCCGCGAACCGCCGAGCGGCCTCGCCGTGGGCGTGGACGTGCGCAACCGGGGTGATCTGGAACGCCTTCCCGAGGCGTTATCGCGGCTCGCCGAAGCCGGCGCGGACGCCGAGCTGGTGTTCCTGGAATCGAGCGACGACGTCTTGCTGAAGCGCTACGCCAGCAGCCGCCGCCGCCACCCGCTTTCGGAAAAAGGCCGCTCGCTGGTCGATGCTATCGCCGAGGAACGCCGCCGCCTGCGCCCCCTGCTGGCGATCGCCAACCGTTCCATCGACACCAGCGACAGCAACGTGCACCAGCTGCGCCGACGCATCGCGACCGACTTCGGGGCGACGTCGGGCGGCCTCACGCTGATGTTCGAATCGTTCGCCTACGGCCGCGGACTGCCGCCCGACTGCGACTTCGTGTTCGACGCCCGCTGCCTCCCGAACCCGCACTGGGACCCGCGTCTGCGGCCGTTTTCGGGCAAGGACGCGCCCGTCCGCGAGTTTCTCGACGGGCAGGGTCTCGTAGTACAATATCTGGCTGACATCCAGCGTTTCCTTGACGCATGGCTGCCGCGATTCGAGAGCGAGGACAAGGGTTACCTGACCGTCGCGATCGGTTGCACCGGCGGCAGGCACCGCTCGGTTTACCTTGCCGAACGCCTTGCCGAGCACTATCGCGCCAGCCGTGAACAGGTACTCACTTTCCATCGCGAACTGGAATAGCGCCGCCCTCTGGACCGAATCTTGCAGGCCTGCGGCTATTCCTTCGCCAACCTCCCCATGACCACCGCTACCGCGCTCCAACACCCCGATCCCGCCCCGGCGGCGGGCATCCTGCTGCTGACCCACGAGGAAATCGGCCACGCGCTGATCGCCGCCGCCAAGCACGTGATGCCGCGCCTGCCCTGCCAGCTAGACACCCTGGAAGTGAGCGCCACCGACGACCCTTCGACGCTGCTGCCGGCCGCGGCACGGGCCGCGCGCGCGCTCGACCGCGGCGGCGGCGTGCTGGTGCTGTCCGACCTGTACGGTTCCACGCCGTGCAACATCGCCAACAAGCTGGCCGGCCTCGGTGTGCGCGCACGTTGCGTGTCGGGCCTCAACCTGCCGATGCTGCTGCGCGTCCTCAACTATTCCGACAAGCCGCTGGATGAACTGGCCGAAGTCGCAGCCAGCGGCGGCCGCGGGGGGATCTGCATCGACAAGGTTTGACGA
>DASZTT010000070.1:0-8490 GCA_035547895.1 Rhodanobacteraceae bacterium | reverse complement strand
CCTGCTGCTGGAAGCGCGCGAGGTGACGCCGGTATCGGTGACGTTCGCGGTGCGCCCGATGGACGACTATCTGCGCGCCGACACGCGCTGGGTGGCGTTCGCCAGCGTGTGCCTTGCGGTCATGCTGACGGTGCTGCTGGTCGCGCTGTTCTTCTGCATCTGGCTCCGGGACCCCACCTTCGCCTACTACGCGATCTTCAATCTCGGCTATGCCACGATCATGGCGATCCAGAGCGGCTACGTCGTCGAACCGCTCGGCCTGTCGTTCATGGCGGCAGCGCCGAGGCTGTGGGGACGCATCGCCACCGCGTTGGCGGTGACGTGCGCGATGCTCTTCGTATCGCGTTTTGCGGACTTGCGTCGTCATGCGCCGCGCTGGCGCAGATTCATGCTCGGTTATGCGGGAGTCGTCGTTGCGTTGACCGCATGCAGCCTGCTTCCCGTACCCGGGGCACAGGCATTCGTGCGCGGCATGATCAACCCGCTGCTGGCGCTCGGCATGTTGTCCGCGCTGGCCGCCAGCGTGATCGCGGCGATTCGCGGCTCCCGTTACGCGCTGCTCTTCCTGGCGGGCTGGACGCCGTTGCTGCTGATCAATGCGCTTGGCAGTGCGCAACTGACGGGATGGACTCCGGACTGGATTTTCGGTGACGCCGCGGCGATCGCAGCAGGTGCTTTCGAAGCATTGGTGCTGGCGTTCGGGCTGGTGCGCCGCAGCGCCGTCATGCGCCGCGAACACACCCATGCGCGGCGGCTTGCCGACACCGATCCGCTCACCGGCGTCTTCAATCGTCGCGCGTGGGCACGCCGGCTGGCCGAACTGCAGGAACGCGTCCGGCTGCGCGGGGAGTCGCTCTCGCTGTTGTTCCTGGACCTGGATCGTTTCAAGGAGATCAACGACCGCTTTGGCCATGACGCCGGCGATCGTGCCTTGCAGACAGTGGCGGCGGTGCTGCGCGAGGAACTGCGTGACGTGGACGAGATCGGCCGCTACGGGGGCGAGGAATTCGTGGTGGCGCTGCCGGGCGTGGACGCACGCCGTGCGGTGCAGATCGCCGAACGGATCCGCGGCCGATTGCAGCAACTTGCCTCCGCGGCCGCCGAGGGCGGCCTGCCGACCGTCAGCATCGGCGCGGCGAGTGCGCACGGCGAGCAGGACGTGGACACGTTGATCAGGCGCGCCGATCAGGCGATGTACGTGGCCAAGAAGAGCGGCCGCAACCGGGTGGTGCTCGATTCCGGCAAGGCCGCCGAAATGCGCGACGACAAGCGGTCAGACGAGCTTGAATCGGATCCGGCTTGACGCCGGGTTGTCTGGCTGCAAGGCGCAGCGGGTACTCGCGCGTGGAGCACACATGAATGCCGGCGCCACGCAGAACTTACATCCGGGGGCGCAGATGGCGTGGCTGCTTGGGTGGGCGTTACGCCTTCCTTGCGCCGGCGCCATCCAACCCGGTTCCAGTTGCAATCGGATCGGCGAGCGGTCGGCGCGAGGGGCGCGGCATCCGGAAGCGCCGTCAGTGCAGTCCGCGCCAGATCGCGTCGAGCAGCTCGTCCGTCGGGTCGAGGTTCTGTTCCCAGTACATGATGCCGCCGAGGTGCTTTGCTTTCACGAAAGCGGCCTTGGCTGCGATCGACTCGGGATCGTCGTAGGTGATGAAGGTCCGCGTCGTGGCGTTCCACAGCCATGCCGCGTCCGCCTGCGCGTCCCAGCGGCGCACGAAACCCTGCTTGCCGATGTATTCGGCTTTGAGCTTCGGCCAGGGGATTTCGCCCACGAACTTCCTGTAGGGCTGGTACAAGCCGTCATGCGCGGGATCGACGCCGCCGAACACGCGCGCGTAGAACGCCGCGCCGATGACGAGTTTGGCGGCGGGCACGCCGGCCGCGAGGAACTGCCGCACGGCACGACCGGTGGTGCGCGCATCAGCCGGTGCAAGCCTGGACGCGTGCAGCCCGGTGTGGTGGCAGGTGTCCGGCGTCATCGAGTTGCAGAAGTCGTACGTCATCATGTTGAACCAGTCGACGTAGCGATTGACCGCCGCAAGGTCGATGCCGCTGACGAACGGGCCGTCGGCGATTGCGATGCTCAGTGTGTAGCGGCGATGATGCGCGGCGCCGGCGGCATCGAGGCTGGCGCGCACGGCTTTCAGAAGCAACGTGAAGTTGTGCCGGTCGTCGGGGCTGGAGGCAATGCCGGATTCGTGGTGCCCGGGGTATTCCCAATCGATGTCGAGTCCGTCGGCGTCGTGCGCGGCGAGCATCTGCGCGGCGCTGTCCGCGAACGCCTTGCGGCCCGCGGCCGTGCGCGCCGCTTCGGAAAATCCGCCGGCGCTCCAGCCGCCGACGGAGATATCCACCTTCAATTGCGGGTCGCGTGACTTGAGCGCGATCACGGGCTGCAAGCGCTTGGCCGCCGCTGCATCCAGCACCACGCGTCCCGCTTCCACTTTCGCAAAGGCGAAGATCAGCGTGTCGATCTTGCGCAGATCCTTGTCCTGCACCGGATTCCAGCCCGTCGCGTAGCCGATTACGCGGTAGTGGGCGGGCGGGACGGCTGCCGCCCATGCGCTGCCGGTCGACATCGCGCCCAGCAGCATCGCGGCGAGCGCGATGCGCAGGCATGACAGGTCGATGCGTCGCATGTGCTTCATTGCGGTTCAACTAGCCCTTGTCGAACAGCGCCCGCACATCCTTCACGAACATCGCGTCGCTGGCAGCGCGCGCATAGAACATGTGGCCTCCGGGATATTCCTTGACCTGCACGCGATCGGGATCGCCCATCGCGGGCATCTGATCCACCGCCAGCACGGACACCATGAACGGACACGACAGGTCATCCCAGCCGTGCGCGATCAGTACGCGCAAGTCGGGATCGGTTGCCACGGCCTCGCGCAGCTGTTTCACCGAACCGTCGTTCGCGTCATCGTCATCGTGCCACGAGCGGCTGACATCGTAGCTCAGGGTGTTGTAGCGGCCCTCGTATTTCCAGCCGACGGTCTGGGTCACGAAATTCACCATCGCGGTCGTGGTCGGCGCGATGATGCCGTTGAGGATCGGATCGCCGCTGCGTTGGCGCGGCGCATACGGAAACGGATCCCACGCGGTGAAGTTGGAGTCGTAGCGGCTGCCGAGCTTGCCTTCCGAGCGGTAGACCTCGCGCAGGTAGGCCTGCGTCTCCAGGCGGCCGCCGGAGTTCCTGACGAAGGTCGGATCGAGACCCGTGAGTTCCGTGACTTTTTTGATCATCGCATCGTAGGCCGCGGGATCGCTGCGTCCCTTCATCAGTGCCTCGGCGTAATCTCCGCGCGTGTACGCGATGATCGGCGCCATGTTCTCCGCGGTGAGCTTGCCTTCGCGTTCGAGGTGCGCGGCGGCGATCGAGGGCAGGGTGGTCATCCACGCCATCGGCGAGGTGAACTCGTCGCTCCATGCCAGCGGATCGAGGTAGGGCGACAGCAGCACCATCCCGTTCATCGCCACGCCCAGTTGCGTCTGCAGGTAATAGGTGATCCGCGGACCGCGGAAGCCGCCATAGCTCTCGCCGGTGATGTATTTCGGCGACTCCATGCGGCCGTTCTTCACCAGCCAGTCGTAGACGATCCGCGACAGGTATGCGATGTCGGCATCGGTGGAATAGAAATCCTTGGTCGACTGCTTGTCGTCCACCAGCGAACGGCTGTAACCGGTGCCGACCGGATCGATGAACACCAGGTCGGTGAAGGGCAGCCAGGTGCTCGGATTGTCATGCAGCGTGGCCGGTTGCGACGGCGTGTCGCCTTCGACGCCGAACTTGACGATCTTCGGGCCGATCGCGCCGAAGTTCAGGAACACCGACGATGCGCCTGGGCCGCCGTTGAAGGCGAACGTCACCGGACGATTCTTGCCCGGCATCGTGTAAGCGGTGTAGACGACCTGCGCGATGGTCTTGCCGCTGTCGTCGCGCACCGGCAGCCAGCCGATCGTGACCTCGTATTTCAGCGTGCGGCCATCGATGCTGATGCTTTGCGCCTTGCGTGCTTCGGCGGGCAGCGGCGGCCGTTCGGTTTCGGATGCGCTGCCGACGGCGTGTTTGGCATCCGCGGCGTGGGCGCACGTCGGTGCAGCGGCGCAGGCAATCAGGCTGGCGACGGCGAACACCGTCGCGAAGAAAGGTTTTTGCATCGGCGGGCTTCCCACGGAGAGCGTGCGAGCTTAGCGATGCATGCTCGCGCGCGACTGTGCTGAAAGGCACGGTCACGCGCGAGACCTGCGCGACGCGATGCGTTGAGCGCTGCCTCAGTGACTGCTCGTACCCGCACTCGCCGGGGTCGCTGGAGCCGCGGGTGTCGCCGGCGTTGCGGGCGCCGCGGTCGAAGCCGGCGCCGCCGCCGTGCCCGCGGGCGCTGCCTGCGTCTGGTTCTGCGCGTAATGACCGATCTGCAAGGCATAGCCCGCGCGGGTGCCGGGCGGCAATGCGGAGGGATCGGCATACACGTTGACCGTGTAGGTGCCCGCCGCGGCAATCGGCGCCGACCAGCTCGCTGCATGCGTGTCGGCGCTGTCGACCAGTTTCTGGCCGTTCGACTCGACCTTGAAATGCACGTTCGTGTTCTGGGTAATCAGGTTGACCGCGAGGGTCTCGCCAGCGGGCATCGCGACCGTGTAGTCGCGCGTCGAACTTTGTGCGTCCAGCGTGCCCACCTGCTGCGCCCAGGGGTTGTTGCCTTCGAAGGTCACCTTGGTGGCTTCGACCTGCATGTCCGACTGGCCGTACTGGCCGATCTGCAGCGCATACTTCGGCGTTTCATCGCGTTGCATCGCATCGGGCTGCACATAGACGTGGATCGTGTAGGTTGCCGCGGCCGTTCCGGCCGGCGCCGACCAGGTGGTGGCGCCGGTCTGGTAGGTGTCGACTTCCTGCTTGCCGGTGGTCTCGTTCTTGATCTTGAAGAAGATGTTCGGGTCGCGCGTGATCAGGTTGATCTGCAGGATCTTGCCGGGCTCGATGGCGACCGAATAGTCGTGGTAATAATCGTAGTGAGTGAGGGTGTCCACTTCCTGCACCCAGTGGCTGTTGGGCTGGAAGGTCACGGTGACCGGCGCGCTGGCGAGGGCGGGGGAGATCACGCAGGCACTGGCGACGCCGATCAGGAAGGCGGTGGCAATGAGAGGGACTCGGCGGTACGGTGACATGGACAATCCTCGCGCGGTGGGTTGGGCACGCGCGGATGCACGCGCCATCGGCAGCAGTGGGGTACGGGAGTGAACGCTCCCCAGCATACACCTTGAGCGGCGTGACGGTCACTGCGTCGACCGTCACGCGTTCCAGGCCGCCTCAGTGCTTGCGCCCGTGTCCTTGCGCCATGCACGCACTGCCGTCCGTCACCTGCGTGACTGCGCCCGCGACGGCGCTCACCGTGCGGCTGTAGCACGCGCCGCGCGAGTCGGTGAACGTGTAGGTTTGTGATGCCTGCTGACCGCTGGTTCCGGTGAAGTTGCCGCCCGCGTCGAAGTTCAAGGTGTCGGCCGCGTCGTCGGACTGCTTCCGGTTCGAGGCAAAGTGTCCGCCCGGCCCGGATTCGCTGTATTGCCGCGCATAGTTCTGGCTGACGGTGGTCGCCTGGGTTTCGCTGCCGTCATCGGCGACCTGCACGTTGATGTCCATGTCCAGCGGGAACGACCAGCTGGTCGTCGCGTCGGCGGGGCTGCCGTTGTAGGGTCTGCCATAGGAACGTTGTGAGGCCGAACTGGTCTGCGTGATGTCCTGCTCGAACTGCGTGTCGGAGGCGACGATTTGCTGGGCATTGCTGAAGCGCACGTCCTGCACCACGTTCGACGGCACCCGTCCGTGCGGTGTATCGAGGTAGCCGCGCGTCACCAGGCTGTGGTGCGAGGTAACCGTGAAACCGTAGTGGATGCCGTCGGGATTCACGCTGTTCTGCTGCACCGGATGCACGCCGGTGTCGGCGTCCTGGGTCAGCGCGCCGGTCAACTGCGCGGCGTCATGATCCTGGTAGAGCAGCAGCGTGGCCGCGGTGTCGAAGCGCTGGCTGTTGTTCTGGAAGGCCGGATCACCGGTGACCACGCTGATGCTGATGGTGTGCGGCTGCCCATTGTCCAGCAAGCCTGCAAAGGGCGTGATGTCGACCCGGTAGGGCTCGAAGGTAAGGGTTTGCACGCCGGGAATCGGCCGCCACAGGTAAGGGTCGACACCGCCGGTGTAAACCCATCCCGAGATCGGCACGATGCCGGCAGCGTTGCCATCGATGCTGACTTCGGCTTCGCGGAACGCGGTGCCGCCGCAGCCGGTGATCGAGGCGTAGGCATCCGGTCCGCACGAGTACCAGAACTCGTCGCCGGATTGTGGTTCGGCGGTGACCACCAGGTAGGCGCGGTCGATGTTGGTCGGCAGCGTGAAGGTCTGCGACATCGGCGTCTGGTCGGTGTAAATGGAAACCGTGTTGCCGGCCGGATCACTGCCGAGCGAGAGCACCTGGTCGGGTACCGTCGGAGCCGGGTATTCCGGGGTCGCGGGATAGAAATCGAGCTCCGCGCTGCCGGTGATCGAACCGTTGTAGGTGCTGTCGTAGATGTTGTAGACCACGGCATTGCCGGGATGCGCGCTCGCCAGCAACGAAGACAGGTCGGTCACGTCGCGCTCGACGTGCCAGCTTGGACTGCGCGAAGCGCCCGGTTCCTGCGTCGTGCCGAAATACACGTTCACGCCGCCGATCCACACGCTCGCGGTGCGGTCGAACTGGCGTCCGGTGGTGACATTGAAGTCGGCCTTGAACACCACCTTGTTCCACGGTCCGCTGCAGCCTGCCGGCGGCGCATAGTTGAAGGGATGGGCGGCGTAATCATCGAAGGTGCCGGTGGCCGAATCCGCCGTATACAGCGTGACCACGCACGGCGTCTCGGCCGGCACGGGCACCAGCGGGTCGGCCACCGCGGCGCCGGTTTCACCGATGGCGATGGGCGGCCCGACGATGGGCTCCGCGGCCATGGCCGCGGCCGCTCCCATGGCGGCCAGAAGTCCGGCGGTTAATATCAGCATCTTCCCTGGTGAACCGCTGCGCGACGATGCATGCATGGTGGCGTCCTCCGATGTGGTCGATGGTCCCCCGTGACCTGCCAGCCTAGCACCAAATGTGGCGAAAAGTTGCACATGCGTTGCACGGATTCATTTATGAAACACCTCCCCGATGAAGGAAGCCAGCCGACATGTTGTTGACCATCGCGATCATCGCCGTCACCTGCGTCGTTTCGTGGGTGGCGTTCAAGGACCGCAAACTGATGCAGCGCCTGCTGCTGTGGCCACCTGCGGTGGCGAAGAAACACGAATACTGGCGGCTGCTGAGCTACGGGCTGGTGCACGCGGACTTCCAGCACCTGCTGTTCAACATGATCACGCTGTTCTTTTTCGGGCGCGCGCTGGAAGGGTTTTTCGCGGGTTACCTCGGGCCGCTCGGATTGCTCTGGTTCTATCTCGGCGGGCTGCTGGTTTCGATCCTGCCGACGTACATCAAGAACCGGCACAACGCGAACTACTACAGCCTCGGCGCTTCCGGTGCGGTATCGGCGGTGCTGTTCGCCTTCATCCTGCTGTCGCCCTGGTCGATGATCATCGTGTTCGTGATTCCCGTGCCGGCAGTCCTCTATGCGGTGGCCTTCCTGGGCTACTCGATCTACATGGACCATCGCGGCGGCGGCTACGTCAACCACAGCGCGCATTCATGGGGCGCGGCCTACGGGGTACTCTTCATGGTGATCATGGAGCCGCGCGTCACCGTGCTGTTCGTGCAGCAACTGCTGCATCCTTCGTTCGGCGGATGACGGAGCGCTACAATGTGCCGTTGCGGTGACTGCACCGCGCGGTTCCGGATCCGGAATTCCATGAGCGAAACGATCGGCAATGCACGCCCGGCACCGGGCAGCAAGTTCACCAGCCCGCAGGGCACGCGTGCGGTCAAGGACGGCATCCGGCCCAGCAAGTTGAGCTACATGCCGGACGCGGCGCGCAAGCCGCCGTGGCTGCGGGTGAAACTGCCGGCGGGCGCGAAGTACGAGGAAATCCGCGAAATCGTGCGCACCCACAAGTTGTCGACGGTGTGCGCGGAATCGAAGTGCCCCAACATCGCAGAGTGCTGGGGACGCGGTACCGCCACGTTGATGCTGATGGGCTCGGTGTGCACGCGCGCGTGCAAGTTCTGCTCGGTGTCCACCGGCAATCCGCACGGCTGGCTGGATCCGATGGAGCCCGCCAGCGTCGCCGACGCGGTCGCGCTGATGAACCTCAAGTACGTGGTGCTGACCTCGGTGGATCGTGACGACCTGCCCGACGGTGGTGCGGCGCATTACGCTGCCTGCATCCGTGCGATCCATGGCCGCATGCCGGAAACTGCGGTGGAAGCGCTGACGCCGGACTTCGCCGGTCGCCACCAGCATGTCGCAACCGTGCTCGATGCAGGCCTGGCCACCTACGCACAGAATGTCGAAACCGTGGAA
>DASZTT010000069.1:0-11123 GCA_035547895.1 Rhodanobacteraceae bacterium | reverse complement strand
CGGGATCAGGTCTTCGTAATCCACCAGCCCGCTGGTGTGGGCCAGCAGGTTTTCGATCGTGATGCCGTCGTCGCTGGCGGGCAGTTCCGGCAGGTACTTCCGGATCGGATCGTCGAGTTCCAGCTTGCCGTCCTGCTTCAGCAGCAGGATGCTGGCCGCGGTGAACTGCTTGGTGACGGAAGCGAGGCGGTAATCGGTTTCGGGTCCGGCCTTGATGTGTTCTTCGAGGTTGGCGTAGCCGTAGCCGCGCTCGACGACGGGCTTGCCGTCCTTCACCACCAGCAGGGACGCGCCGGGCACGTCGCCCGTGTAGCGGCTCATCAGCGCGTCGATCTGGGCCTGATGTGATGCTGGCGCCTGCGCGGCGAGGGCCACCGGCAGCCATGCGAGTGCGAACAGAACGAAAAGCTTGCGCGTCATGGTTGGATCTTCATGTCGAAAAGGGCTTTCGAACAGTCGATATTTTGCTCGTCATCCCGGCGAAAGCCGGGATCCAGGTCGCCATTGCAAAGATCAAAATGGATCCGGCCTTCGCCGGAATGACGCGAATTCGAGTTCTTGAAGGTGCTTAAAAGTCATTGCACGGGTACATCGTAGAGCGTGGTCGGCTGCGGGTGCATGGTGAAGGTGTAGTGCCACCATTCGGCTGCATAGTTCTCGAAACCCTCCGCGGCCATCGCATGCAGCAGGCGTTCGCGGTTCGCGTGCTGCGTCGCGGTGGCATCGGGCGAGTCGGTGTGCGCCAGCGGGTCGAACAGGTCGAAGTGCGTGCCCATGTCGAGCGGCTTGCAATGCCGGTCGTGCGCGTCGCATTGCATCATCGTCAGGTCAACGGTGGCGCCGCGGCTGTGGCCCGACACCGGTGCGATGTATTCGCCCAGCAGCTTGCTCTTGTCGACGTTGGGGTAGTGCGCAGCCTTGGTGCGCGTATCGGACAGGTCATGCGCCCAGCGCACGAACGCCGCGACCGCGCGGGCAGGGCGATAGCAATCCCAGATCTTCAGGCGCGCGTGCTGTTTGCGCAGCGCGTGCTCGACGCGCGCCAACGCTTCGGCGGCCGGCTTCAGCAGGAAACACTTGGCCGCGCGGTAGCCCGGCACCGGCGCACCGGTGAAGTTGTCGCTGCCGGCGTAATGGATGTTCTCGGCCATGTCCGGCACCAGCGACCGGATGTCGACCATCCCGGCGGCGGCCATCGTTTTCGCGGGCGAGATTTGCGGTGGGGCGTCGGCGTGAGCGGTGGTAAAGACTAGAGCCAGCGAGCAATGCAGGAAGAATGTCGTCTTCTTTGGCGAAGCCATGGCCACTGGTCTTGTCGTCATTCCGGCGAAAGCCGGAGTGCGGAGGCGGGATACCGGAGCGAACATCGGCGAAGCCGATCGCCCGAAGAATTCCCGAAGGGCAGGCAAAGGGAAAGGCTCCTCAGGGATTGGATGCACAGCCGTTCTCCCGCGTGAACGCCAGGTCCTGGTAGTCATAGCTGAAATCCGCATCCGGATCGACCTTGGCCATGTGCAGCGTGCCGCCGGCTCTGGCGGGGAAATCCAGCCACGCTTCGGCGTCGCCGTGATACCAGTGCACCAGATACTTGTCGCCGACGCGCATGACCTCGCCGGTGAGGCTGGGCGATTTCGCGGAGGCAAATTCCACCGTATCTCCCTTTGCGCAAAGGCGCGCCTCGCCGAACCATGGATCGCGCCACACGCCGAGCTCACCCTTCAGCTCGGCAGGCGTGGCGGGTTTGCGCGACGACGTGTCGGGCACGCGCGAGATGCGGCGCTGCTCGTCGGCGCGCTTCAGTTCGTCGGCGTAGCTCTCGACGCTGCGCGCCTTGTCCGGCGCGGTGAAATGCTTGGTCAGCACCTCGTTGAGGACGCTGCGCGCGTTCTCGGCTTCGGCGTTGATCATGAAAACATAGCCGCTCTGCTTGAAGGGCAGCAGCGTGACGGCCGAGTACATGCCTTCCAGCGTGCCGGTGTGCGATACGGTCATTTCGCCATCGACGTCGCCGATGCGCCAGCCGTAGCCATAGCCCCAGAACCGGGTGCCGTCCCATTCGTGCTTGAGCTTGGAGATCGGCATCGGCGTGTACGGCGTCCACTCCGCATGGCGTTCCTTCGGCGACAGCCATTGCAACTGCCGTGGCGTCGGCGCCAGCCAGTTCATCGCCCAGGTCAGCATGTCGTGCAGGCTGCAGCGCACGCCGCCGGCCGCTTCCATGGTGGTGGCGTGGACGATGGCGCCGTGCGCGGGCAGCGCGACGAAGTGGCCATGCTCGATGATGTGCGGGTCCGCGACGTTGCCGACTTGGTCGCGATTCCAGGTGCCGATCTGGCAGCGGGTCATGCCGAGCGGATCGAAAACCTCGCGGCGCATCAACGTCGGATACGGCGCGCCGCCGGCTGCGGCCGCGACCTGGCCGGCTACGATGTACAGGGTGTTGTCGTAGGCATAACCCGCGCGGAAGCTGTAGGCGGGCTTCAGGTATTGCAGGCCCGCGATCACGTCCGCGGGCGTGAAATGGTTCGGCGTCGGCCACAGCATCAGGTCGCCTGCACCCTCTGGCAGGCCGCTGTGGTGCACCAGCAGGTCGCCGACCTGCATGTTCTGCGTGACCCAGGGGTCGTACATCCGGAACGACGGAAGGTATTTCGTGACCGGGTCGTCCCAGCGCAGCTTGCCCTGTTGCACCAGCCGCGCCAGCAGCGTGGAGGTCATCGCCTTGGTGTTCGATGCGATCTCGAACAGCGTGTCGGCGTCGATGGGTTTGCCGGAGGCGAGCGTGCCGCTTTCGTGCGTGTACACGACTTTGCCGTGGTCGATCACGCCGACCGCGATGCCGGGCAGGTGGTAGTACGCGACCACGGCGTCCACGAGGCGGTCGAGTTCGGCGGTTTGTCGGGTTGCGGGTGCGGCGGCTTGCGCGGCGGCGGATGCACAGAGGGCGAAGGCCAGCGACGCCAGCACGAGCCTCGCAAGAAATTTCATGGCGTTTCCCATTGGTCGGCCGCGTGCTCGCCCGCGATCATTGCCTCGAAGGTCTGGCGCTCGCGTATGACTGCGTATCTGCCGTCATCGAGCAACACCTCGGCGAGCAGCGGCCGCGAGTTGTAGGTCGATGCCATCGACGCGCCGTAGGCGCCGGTCGCCCTGATCATCACGAGGTCGCCGGCTTCGCATTCCGGCAACTCGCGGTCGCGCGCGAAGGTGTCGCCGGTTTCGCAGACCGGGCCGACCACGTCGTAGGCCTGCATCGTGCGCGAGCCATCGACCAGCGGCACGATGTCGTGCCAGGCATCGTACAGGCTGGGTCGCAGGAGATCGTTCATCGCCGCATCGAGGATCAGGAACTTGCGCTGCCGGCCTTGCTTCACGCGGATTACGCGCGTCAGCAGCACGCCGGCTTCGGCGACCAGCCAGCGGCCCGGTTCCAGCAGGATCCGGCCTTCGAAACCCGCCAGCACCCCGCGGATCGCGGCGGCGTAATCGCCGATCGACACGGGATGATCGTGGCCCGCGCGATAGCACACGCCGAGGCCGCCGCCCACGTCGAGGCTGCGGATCGCGTGTCCGGCGCCGGCCAGCTCGCGCCAGAAAGCCGCCACGCGTTGCAGCGCCGCACGGACCGGATCGAGACTCAACATCTGCGAACCGATGTGCACGTGCAGGCCGTCCAGCCGTACGTGCGTCAGCGCCGCGCTGCCCGCAAACCATTCGCGGGCCTCGTCGATGCTGACGCCGAACTTGTTTTCCGACTTGCCGGTGGAAATCTTCGCGTGGGTGAGCGCATCGACGTCGGGATTGATGCGTGCGGAAGCGTTTGCCACCACGTTTCGTTCCGCCGCGATCCGTTGCAGCAGTTGCAGCTCGTCCGCCGATTCCACGTTGAAACGCGCAACGCCCGCATCCAGCGCGTCCGCGATTTCACCGGCCGTCTTGCCGACGCCGGAAAACACGACGCGTTCGGCCGGAATGCCGGCGTGCAGGCAGCGCCACAGTTCGCCGCCCGACACGATGTCCGCGCCAAGTCCGGCCTGCGCCATCAATTGCAGGATCGCGACGTTCGAGTTGGCCTTGGCCGCGTAGCAGACCAGCGCGTTCATCCCTTTCAATGCGGATTGCAACGCATCGATGCGCCCGCGGAACGCGGTCGTGGAATAAACCTGGCACGGCGTGCCCACGCGCCGTGCCAGAGCGGGCATAGCGACGCCGTCGAGGCATGCAAGGTCAGTGCATGCGGGGTCGGCGAGGGCAGTCGCTGCGGTCATCCTGAAGGTGTGTACCTGAAAGTCAGTAACCGGCTGCCAGGCCCGCCGAACGATGCGGATCGGCGGCGCCTTCCAGCATGCCGGTCTTCGGATTCACGAGGATGGATTCCAGCACGCCCAGGTGGCGCTCCTTGAGCGTGTAGCCCATCGCTTGCAGTTGCTGTTTCGATTGCGGCGTCAGCAGGCCCGGCCCCACGTACACCACATCCGGATACCACTGCATGTGGATGTGCGGCGCGTTGATCGCCTGTTGCATGTTCATGCCGAAGTCGACCACGTTGATGATGCTCTGCATCGTGGTCGAGATGATGGTGGCGCTGCCCGGACTGCCGCTGATCATGAACGGCTTGCCATCCTTCAACACCACGGTCGGCGTCATCGAACTCAACGGGCGTTTGCCGGGCTCGACTGCATCGGCCTTGCCCTGCACCAGGCCCGCGCCGTTCGACGCACCGGGCTTGGCGGTGAAGTCGTCCATCTCGTCATTGAGATAGAAGCCGGTGTCGCCCGCGATCTGCTTGTTGCCGAACAGGAAATTGATCGTGTAGGTGACGGCGACGGCGTTGCCGTTCTTGTCCATCACCGAATAGTGCGTGGTGTTGTTGCCTTCGCTGGGCGGCAGGAAGCTCTTGATCCGGGAAGAAGGCGTGGCCTTGTCCGGCTCGATCGTCGCGCGCAGCGAGGCCGCGTAGGACGGCGACAGCAGCTTCTGCATCGGGATTTTCACGAAATCCGGATCGCCGAGATAGGTATTGCGGGTCGCGAAGGCGCGGCGCTCGGCTTCCGCGAAGGTGTGCACGAACGGCACCGAGGCGTAGCCCCATTCCCTGATCGGATAGGACTTCAGGATGTTCAGCGCGAGGCACATCGTGGTGCCGCCGGAACTCGGCGGCGGCGCGGAAAGAATGGTGTAGCCGTGATACTCGCACTCGACTGGTTTCTTCCATTCCACGTTGTACGTGGCGAAGTCCTTCATGCTGAGGATGCCGCCGTGGGTCTCGCTGGCCTTGACCACCGCCTGCGCGATCGAGCCCTTGTAGAACGCGTCGGTGCCGCCCGTGGCGATCTTTTCCAGCGTGTCGGCGAGGTTCGTCTGCACCAGCCGCTCGCCCGCCTTCCACGGTTTGCCGCCGTGGCCGAACACCGCCGCCGATTCCGGATACTTGTTGAGCGATTCGAGATCGTCGTTGATGATGTCGGCATCGCCTTGCTCCAGCACGAAACCGTCGCGGGCCAGCTTGATCGCCGGCTGGATGACCTGCGCGATGCTCATCGTGCCGTACTTCTTCAGCGCGGTATCGAGGCCCATCACCGTGCCGGGCACGCCGACGCCGAGATAGGTGTCGGTGCTGCGGCCTTCGACCACGTTGCCTTGTGCATCGAGGAACATGTTGGGCGTGGCTTTCAGCGGTGCCTTTTCGCGGAAGTTCAGGAACAGGTTCTGGCCATTGGCGAGGTGGATGGTCATGAAGCCGCCGCCGCCGATGTTGCCGCAACACGGTTGCGTCACGGCGAGCGCGTAGCCGACCGCGACCGCCGCGTCGATCGCGTTGCCGCCTTCTTTCAGGATCTGGACGCCGGCTTCGGTGGCGTAGTGCTGGTCCGAAACGACCATCGCGTGCTGCGCCGTCACCGGCCTGGCCTTCATCAGCATCGCCTGGGTCGCCGCGGGCGCGTGCGAAAAATCGGGCGCGGCGGGACGCGTGTCGCGCGCGACGGCGACCGTGCAGGTTGCGGCAATCGCAAGCGCGAGGGCGGTGCGGGGCCATGCCGCGCGGCGGTGCGTGTGCGCGTGGATGGAATGTTCGGACATCGCTTTCACCTTGTTGGTTATCGGATCGAAAATAGTCGCAGGCCGCCGGCAGCACCAATGAAAAATGCTGCAGATGGCATAACCGGAGATTGTGGCCGCTCCCGGGAACCCCGTCCGCGTTCTCGTCATTTCCGCGGCGGCGGTACGAACAGGGAACCCTTGGCGTTACGCGCCCCAGAATCCCGGCGCCGGCGGCACGAGCAAACCGTTTTCCAGCTTCACGCCGTCGGCGTGGTCGTTCTCCAGCCACAACGGCCCGTCGAGATCGATGAACTCCGCTTCGCGCGCGATTTCCAGGGCCGGCGCGATGCCGAGCGACGAACCCACCATGCAGCCCACCATGATGCGGAAACCCTGCGCGCGCGCGGCGCGCAACAGGCGCCACGCTTCGGTGAGTCCGCCGGTCTTGTCGAGCTTGATGTTGACCGCCTGGTAGCGTTCCAGCAGCCGCGGCAGGTCGGCAGTGGTGTGGCAGGATTCGTCGGCGCAGATCGGAATGCGGCTCGTGAAACCCAGCAGGTCGGAGTCGGCCACCGCCGGCAGCGGTTGCTCGATCAGGTTCACGCCGGCGCGTTCGAGCGTCGGCATCAGCCCGGCGAGGATGTCGAGCGTCCAGCTTTCGTTGGGATCGACGATCAGCCGCGCCGAGGGCGCCGCGCGCCGCACGGCTTCGATGCGCGCGGCGGGCGCGTCGGCATCGACCTTGATCTTGATGAGCTTCGCATCGGCCATTTTCGACGCGGCCTGTCCCATCGCCTCCGGCGTGTCGAGACTGACGGTGAGCGCCGAAACCAGCGGCGCGTGCGGTGGCCTCGCCAGCTGCGTCCACACGGGCACGCCGGTGAGTTTCGATTCCAGGTCCCACAGCGCTGCATCGACGGCGTTGCGCGCCGCGCCGGGATGCACGCGCGCCTGCAATTCGTCGCGGCCCATGCCTGCGCAAAGGTCCTTGCGCAGCGCTTCCACTTCATCCAGCACCGAGGCGATGGATTCGCCATAGCGCGGGTAGGGCACGGATTCGCCGCGTCCGGTGCAGTCGCCCTGCGCGAGCTCGACCGTCACCACGTCCGCGGCGTGCCTCACGCCGCGCGAAATGCGGAAGGGCGAGTGCAGCGGCAGGCTGCGATGGCGGATATTCAGTTGCCGCAGCATGCAAGCAGGTTGTCTACGATGGCTTCGACGCCCATGGTCACCGGGTCGAGGCAGGGCAGGCCGAGCTGGCCGCTGATCTTCCGGCACTCGGCGAGCGCTTCGCTCGCGTCGAGGTTGGAGGTGTTGAGCGCAACGCCGACGGCCTTGACGCCCGGATTGGTGAGGCGCGCCGCGGTGAGGTTGGCTTCCAGGCATAGCTTGAGGTCCGGCACCGGATAATCCGGCAGCCCGCGCATGTGCTTGCGTCCCGCCTCGTGGCACAGCACCAGCGCGTCCGGCTGCGAGCCGTGCAGCAGGCCCAGCGACACGCCCGCGTACGACGGATGGAACAGCGAGCCTTGTCCTTCGATGAGATCCCAGCCGCCGTCTGCGCGCGCGGGCGAAATGCATTCGGCCGCGCCGGAAATGAAATCGGCGATCACGGAATCGATGGGAATGCCGCCGCCGGCGACGAAGATGCCGGTCTGCCCGGTGGCGCGGAAATCCGCCGCCAGCCCGCGCTGGCGCATGCTGCGTTCCAGCGCAAGGGTGGTGTACATCTTGCCGACCGAGCAGTCGGTGCCGACGGCGAGGACGCGCTTGCCCGCGCGCCTGTGGCCGTCGCCGACAGGGATCTTGCGGGTGAACTCGCGCGCATCGAACAAGGTGCGCGCGTTGCGTTCCGCCGCTGCGACGATGCGCGGGTTGTCGCGCAGTTTCTGGTGCAGGCCGGCGATCACGTTGAGGCCCGCGTCCAGCGCCGCGACGATGTCGGTGACGGTTTCCGGCGCCATCACCCCGCCCGCGTTGGCGTTGCCGATGACCATGGTGTCGGCGCCGGCGGCCCTGGCCTGCGCGAATCCCAGGTCGGTGAGGCCGAGCGTGTAGCGGCACTCCGGATGGCGGTACTGGCCCACGCACCATTCGGGGCGCCAGAAGGCCAGTCCCCTCGCGGTCTTGATGGACAGTTCATCGGCGGCCTTGCCGAGGTACAGCAGGTAAGGCGGCCCCCAGTGGCCGCGGCCGGCCGCTTCGCCCTGATCGGACATGGCGTCTTTCCTTCGGGTATCCATCGCGCTGCTCGAGTGCCCTGCAAAAGGTTACCGGTGGGCGCGCGCCGCCTGCCAATGAAAAGACGGGCACTTGGCATAACTGGTGGTTGTGAACCGTGGGTTGCGGACCCGTGGCGGCGGGTTGCACGTGCCGACGAGGCAGCGTGCGGCTGGCCGATACTTTCGGCCTGGGTCAGTGCCGCGCGTGCGTGCGATGATTCGCCGGCGAGGTTCCCATCATGCGTTTGCGCTACATCGAACTTTTCCATGCGGTCCTTACCACCGGCAGCCTGACCGGCGCGGCCAAGCTGCTCAACATTTCGCAGCCGGCGGCCAGCAAGGCGCTGCAGCATGCCGAGGACAAGCTCGGCTTCGCCCTGTTCAGCCGCGTGCGCGGACGCCTGCAACCGACGCAGCAGGCGCTGGTGCTGCGCGACCGGATCGAAAAGATCATCCAGGACGTGCACGAGCTGCAGCGGCTCACCACCAACATGGGCCAGCCGGGCAGCAGCCCACTGCGGGTGACCTGCACGCCCACGCTGGCGATGAACCTGCTTCCCGCGGCGACGGTGCTGCTGCGCAAGACGTTTCCCGACGCGGTGATCGAATTGTCCACCCAGCACTCGGCCGCGATGTGCGAGTCGCTGACGCTGCGCGAAACCGACATCGGCCTGACCTTGCAGGACACCGGGCACCAGAACCTGCGGCAGAAGGTGCTGTGCCGCGGACAGGTGATGGTGATCGCGCCGCCGGGTTGGTGGCCGGAAGCGGCACTGTCGCAGCCGTTGCCGATCGATGCATTGGCCGGCCAGCCGCTGATCGGCATCACGGTGCGCGATGCGCTGGGCAGCATGCTGCAAAGCCATCTCACCCAAGTGGAACCCGCGCCGCGCATCGCGGTGTCGGTGCAAACCTACCAGCTTGCGCAATCGCTGGTCGCCAAGGGCGAAGGCCTGGCGCTGGTCGATCCGTTCACGGCGCGCTGCGGCGCACACTGCGTGCAGATGCGCCCCTTGCGGCCGCAGCTCGATGTCGTGCTGTACGCGATGCACCGTCCCGACAGCCCGCCGAATCCGGTGCAGAAGCGCTTCCTCGATCTGGTCAAGCAGCTCGCACAGCGGATGCTGACGGGCCGGTGAGGGCGTCCACGTCCGGCCCAGCCGGCCGGCGCGGCTACAACTTCAAGTTATGCCTTGTGCCCGCTTTTTCATTGGCGGCGCTGGCGCGTTTGTGGCTACGCTCGACGGGAAAGGGATATTGAAGCTCACAACAACGGGTCCGCTGCCGGGGAGCGGCGCCCGACGGCGGAGGGACTGCAATGAACAAGCATGCCAGGCAATGCGTTCCGACCCTGCTGGCGGCATCGGTGCTGCTGGCGTTGGCGGGCACGGCGGCGGCGCAATCCGCGCAAACCGACGCGAATCCCCAGTCATCCACCACATCTTCGAACCAGGCCAAACCGCCCGCGACGCTGTCGACCGTGGTGGTGACGGGCACGCGTGTGCTCGGCCGCACGCTGAAGGATTCCTTGCAGCCGGTCGATGTCGTCTCCGGCGAAACGCTGCGGCAGACCGGCGCGTTCGACTTCGGCACCGCACTGTCGCGCGCGATTCCGTCGCTGAACTTCCCGATGTCGCCGGCCTCGGATCTCGAAGCGTTCCAGCGTCCGTTCCAGCTGCGCAGCATGCCGCCGGACGAAGTGCTGGTGCTGGTCGACGGCAAGCGCTGGCATCCGGGCGCGCTGGTGATGACGCTCGCCAACATCGGCGTGGGGTCGCAGGGGTACGACCTCAACACGATTCCGCTGTCGGCGGTCGATCACATCGAGGTGCTGCGTGACGGCGCTTCCGCGCAATACGGCTCCGACGCGATCGCGGGCGTCGTCAACGTGATCCTGAAGAAGGGCGCGCAGGGCGGTTCGGTCACGGCCACCGTCGGGCAGTATGCCGCGGGCGATGGCCGGACCTGGCGCGGGGCCGGCAACTTCGGCGTGTCGCTCGGCGACAAGGGCTGGATGCGCTTCAGCCTCGAGGACGGCAATCAGGACGAGACCAATCGTGCCGAACCGGACGACCGGCCCGGCCTCGCGCAATACGGCACCCTGTTCCACACCGGCGTGGTGCCGTTCAAGGATTCCAACGCGCTGATCAACGGGCAGTACGACATCACGCCAAACGTGCAGTTCTACGCGTACGGGCACTTCGGACGGCGTGAAGGCACGCCGTACGACTTTTACCGTTACGGCCTCAACACGCCTTATCCGAAGAGTCCATACCTGGCCATCAGCCCGTTCCCGGACGGATTCCTTCCGCACGAACGCGGCGTCTCGACCGACACCGCGCTGGTCGCCGGATTGCGCGGGGTGATCGACGGCTGGAACTGGGATGTCAGCGCGAACACCGGCGGCAACCGGGTTTCCTATTCGACGGAAAACACCACCAACTTCGCGATGCTGGCGGATTTCGGCACCAGCCCGACCGAGTTCCACGACGGCATCCTGCGCGCCAAGCAGCAGACCTTCGACGTCGACATCTCCAAGCCGCTGGACGTGGGCTGGTTGTCGCATCCATTGAACGTCGCGTTCGGCACGCAGTGGCTGCGGCAGAGCTACAGCGTGGCGCCCGGCGACCTGGGCTCCTACTACATCAGCACCACGCATACCGACGCGACCGGCGGCGCGCAGGGTTTTGCCGGCTGGTCCCCGGCCGACGCGATTTCGGTTTCGCGCCACAGCCTGGCCGAGTACGTGCAACTGGAATCGAACCTCACCGACGCATTCGACATGTCGTTGTCGGCGCGCCATTCGAACTACTCCGACTTCGGCAGCAATACTTCGTACGCTGTGTCGGGCCGTTACGA
>DASZTT010000068.1:0-3120 GCA_035547895.1 Rhodanobacteraceae bacterium | reverse complement strand
GCGCGGATGTTGCCGAGGTCGTTGTAGCCGATCTCGGGACCAAGCGCGAAGCCGTTGCCGAGCGCCCAGCGATAGCCGCCATCGAGTTGGTAGCCGGTATCGCTGCCGCTGTTCTGGCCGCTACCGAAGTAGCTGTGCCCCACGTTGCCGTTGACGAAAAAACCGCTGTCGGCGCCGGTCGTGTTCGTGGCGTCCTGCGCGAAAACGGGTGCAGCCGCGAAAACCGCGGCGACGGCGAGGACGATTGCTGTGTTGCGCATCATGTTGTTGTCTCCATCGTGAGCATTCACGCATGCAATGCATTCGCATGCGCTTGGTCACTGAGACTGGAGGCAATCGGCAACGTTCGTTAAGGTTTCGATAGAGAATCAGGAAACGTTCATGGCGTTTGTGAAAACGCGAAGTGAACGTGCGTGAAACTTTTCGCGCGGCATGCAGTCACGCATGCGCCACGCATTCATTGCACCGATGCCGTCGCAGTGGCGGTCGATGCGGCCGTTGCGCCGGAAGAAGATTTCGCCAGCCAGCCACCGGTGAATCCGGCGCGTTCGAGTCCTTGCCGGATGTGCGGATTGCGGCGCATCACCTGCCACACGAATCCAGAGCGGTAATTCTCGATCATCAGCAGGATGGGTCCCTGGTCGATGCCGAGATATTGATCGTCGAACCAGCCCACGCCGGGAACCATGTGGCCGCTGCGCAACGGCAAGTGCAACTGGAACGTCGGATTGAAGGCGTCGTAGAAACCGTAAGTGGAGTACAGCCACTTGCCATAGCGTTGGTACATCGCGCGGATGGTGGGCAGCACCAGGTCGGGCGCGAACACGATCGATGCAATCGATGCCGTCGGCGCGATCGTGCCGTCATCGTTGATCTCGCCGACGCCGGCGCCGCGCGCGAAGTAGCCATAGAACCGCGTGACCGTGCCGTCTTCGTGATCCCAGGTCGTGTCGCCCGGACCATCGCACGCGGTGAGTCCCCAGATGTCGGCGCCGTAACCCAGAAAACGTCCCGCGCCGGAAACGGCGTACTGGTGCTGGCCGATCACCGCGCGGCGACTGTTCTGAAAATAGGTCAGGCCGTGCGCGCGCATCCACGCATCCTGGATTCCGCGGAAATCAATCCACGATTCGCTGTACTGGTGTCCGAACAGCGGCCCGAAACCGACGCGCGGCTTGCCGCTCATGAAGGTGCCCCACGTTTGCTTGTAGGTCGAGGTCCACGCGTTCCATGCGTCGGAGTCGATCGCGTGGCTGGGCGAGCCGAGCGCGAGGATGTAGAGCATCATCGCTTCGTTGTAGCCCTTCCAGTCCTGCGGGATGAACTTGCCGCCGGGCGTCCAGCCCATGCTGATCAGGGGCGGCCGCACCTGCGCCCAGGTCCAGTCCACGTCGTCGTAGAGCTTCTCGGCGAGCTTTCGGATCTCGCGTTCCTGCGGGTTGTCGCCATCGAAATAGGTTTCGTCGAACAGCACGCCCGCCATCAGCCAGGTGGTGTCGACCGTGGAGACTTCGACCCAGCGCGCGTAGCGCCGGCCCGTCTGCATGTCGAGGAAGTGATAGTAGAAACCGTGGTAGCCGGCATCGCCGTCCTCGTCCGCGCCCTGCGGCGCGTCGGCGAAGAAGCGCAACGTGGCCAGCACGCGCTGGCTCGCTTGCGCACGCGTGATCCAGCCGTGCTCGACGCCGATCGGGTACGCCGTCAGGCCGAAACCGACCGCGGCAATGCTGGCGAAGGGTTCCTTGCCGAGCGGCCAATGGTCGGGCACCAATCCGTTTTCCGGATTCGCGGTCTGCCAGAAAAATTCGAACGTGCGGTGTTCGATGTCATCCAGCGATGGTGCCGCCGTGTTCGCGACGGTGCTGGCCTGCGGCGCGGCACCGGTCGCCGCAGGCGCGGGTGCACCGACGGATGCCGAAGGTGCCGGCGCGCGGATGGAAACCTTGTTTGCGGCGGACGGCGTGGGGGCAGGCTCGCTCGCGGTGGCGCTTGCCGACGCCGCCGTTGCCGGTCCGCCCGTCGTGGTGCCGGGCGCGGGAGGCGCGATCGGCGACGCCGATGTCGCGTATCGGGAGAGCGCCGCCGTGCCGAGTCCGGCCAGCAGCAGGCAGAGCAACACGATGCCCGCGCGACGCAGCGTGCGGGAACCGGCAAACCTCGCGGTTTTCCCTGGTGAATCCGGCGTGCGATGCGTCATGGCGCGCGACCGGAGGCGTGGAGTCCATGCGGGCCCCGCGCGTCAATGCCTCCGTGCATCGAGTGGCGATCCAGGAATGCGGCCTCCCCTGTGGCCATGCTCACCTTCTCACGCCCGCATCACCTCGACGCGCGCGCAATGTTGCAGGCCCGCCCTTGCGGCGAAGCCTGCCTCCTCGCAGCCACATCAATGCTCGTTGCTTCGGTGCCAGGCACCCGGATTCTCCCGTGCGCACACAGCACACGCATGCAAGATCTACGCCGGGAATGTACGCGCAGCCGCTGTCAGCCGGATGCGAATTTTGTGGCGTGGCGGTGGCAGATGAGGTGAGGACGCCGCCAAACGCCGGCAAACGCCGCAGGCGGCCGCGCGCCATGAACAGCGCGAGCAATCATCAGGCGGGGAATCACGGCCGGCTGCACGCGAACACCGCGCCCCGGCCTTCGCCGGGGCGACGATGAAGAGCGTCGATCAGCGACGCCCTAGAACTTCAGTCCCATCGAAACCTTGAGCGTGCGCGGATAACCGCTGATGTCGCCGATCGGGTTGTAGACGACCGGGATCCGGTTCATCTGGCCGTTCTTGCCCCAGCTCTCCAGATAGTCGACGTAGTTCTTCCAGTTGAAGGCATTGATCAGGTCGATGCGCACGTAGGCGCCGAGGGTGCCGTGGATCATGAAGTTCTTGGTGGCCTGCAGGTCGATGTCCCGATAACCGAAGATCTTGCCGCCCACCAAAAAGCGGCCGTTGCCGGGCGGGAAGATGCCGACCGCTTCGTTGCCTGCACCATTGACCGAGCCGTGATCGGCGTTCGTCGCGGGTGCGCCGAAGCTGGCCAGGTTGACATCGGGGTTGGGCGTGGCCAGCGTCAGTTTCGCGCCCATCACGAAGCCCCACGGACCGTCGAACGTGGCGGTGGCGAC
>DASZTT010000067.1:0-2120 GCA_035547895.1 Rhodanobacteraceae bacterium | reverse complement strand
CCCGCAGGTCGACACGTCACTCAAGGAACCGCGCGCCACCGTCCTGATCCCCGGCAAGCGCGTGCGCTACCTTGCCGAGATCGCGGAACAGGGCAGAGCCATCAACGCCGACACCGTGCGCATGGCCGAAGCCGCGTCCAGGGCGCAGCACTACTACGAATCGCTGAAGGAACTCGAAGACAAGAAGCTGCCGCGCGAGCTCGACGCCTATCAGTCCACCGACATGCTTTCGCATATCGGCACCAATGCGCCGGTTTCCGATCGCAGCCTGCTGCTGCTCCGCCAGCGCTACAACGAAGCCATCAAGGAACTCTCGCCCGAGGCGATCCAGCTCCTGCGCGAATGGCCGGCCCGCCGCGAATCGGTCCAGGCCGAATTCAACGAATACACCGTCCGCGGCAAGGCCATCAAGGTGCAGAACTACCGCGAAACCCTGTCGCACCAGAAGGTGCCGAAGATCGCGCCGCCCGTAACCCGCGACTGGGGCGAGCAGCTCAAGTACCTGATGCTGGAAAACCTGCCCGGCGCGTATCCCTACACCGGCGGCGTGTATCCGTACCGGCGTTCCGGCGAAGATCCGACCCGCATGTTCGCGGGCGAGGGCACGCCCGAGCGCACCAACCGCCGCTTCCATTACGTGTCGCGCGGGCAACCCGCATCGCGGCTTTCCACCGCGTTCGATTCGGTCACGCTGTACGGCGAAGACCCGGCGCCGCGCCCGGACATCTACGGCAAGATCGGCAACTCCGGCGTGTCCATCGCCACGCTCGACGACATGAAGAAGCTGTATTCCGGCTTCGACCTGTGCAACCCCAAGACCAGCGTGTCGATGACCATCAACGGCCCCGCGCCGATGATCCTCGCGATGTTCATGAACACCGCGATCGACCAGCAGGTCGAGAAATACCTGAAGCAAGACGCCTCGCGCTGGGCCGCGGCGGAACAGCAGATCGCCAGGTTCTTCGAAGGCAAGCCACGCCCGCACTACCAGGGCGACCTGCCGCAAGGCAACGACGGCCTCGGTCTCGCGCTGCTCGGCATCACCGGCGACCAGCTCGTCGATGCCGAAACCTACCAACGCATCAAGGCGAGCACGCTCTCCACCGTGCGCGGCACCGTGCAGGCCGACATCCTGAAGGAAGACCAGGCGCAGAACACCTGCATCTTCTCCACCGAATTCGCGCTGCGGATGATGGGCGACATCCAGCAGTATTTCGTGGACCACAAGGTGCGCAACTTCTATTCGGTGTCGATCTCGGGCTACCACATCGCCGAAGCCGGCGCGAACCCGATCTCGCAGCTCGCCTTCACGCTGTCCAACGGCTTCACCATCGTCGAGTACTACCTCGCGCGCGGCATGCAGATCGACGACTTCGCGCCCAACCTGTCGTTCTTCTTCTCCAACGGCATGGACCCGGAATACAGCGTGATCGGCCGCGTGGCGCGGCGCATCTGGGCGCGCGCGATGCGCGAGCGCTACGGCGCGTCACCGCGCAGCCAGATGCTGAAGTACCACATCCAGACTTCCGGCCGCTCGCTGCACGCGCAGGAAATCCAGTTCAACGACATCCGCACCACGCTGCAGGCGCTGTACGCGCTGTTCGACAACTGCAACAGCCTGCACACCAATGCCTACGACGAAGCCATCACCACGCCCACCGAGGAATCGGTGCGCCGCGCGGTCGCCATCCAGCTCATCATCAACCACGAGCTCGGCCTCAACTTCAACGAGAACCCGTGGCAGGGCAGCTACGTCATCGAGCAGCTCACCGACCTCGTGGAAGAGGCCGTGTACAAGGAGTTCGAAGCGATCAGCGACCGCGGCGGCGTGCTGGGCGCGATGGACACCATGTACCAGCGCGGCAAGATCCAGGAAGAATCACTGTACTACGAGCACAAGAAACACGACGGCTCGCTGCCGCTGATCGGCGTCAACACCTTCCTGCCCAGGGAACACGCCGGCGAAACTGCCACCACCATCGAGCTGATCCGCTCGACCGAGGAAGAAAAGGGCCAGCAGATCACCAACGTGCAAGCGTTCCAGAAAGCCCGGAACGCATTGGCGCCGTCAGGCGAAACCGATCGGACGCACGAAGTCGATTCCGCCGACGCACCCATCA
>DASZTT010000066.1:0-15879 GCA_035547895.1 Rhodanobacteraceae bacterium | reverse complement strand
TTGGCGGCGGCCCGGTTGGTCTTGATCTTTGGCATATGCCACTCCGTTGTGGTTTTCGTGACTGGCCCGGGCGGCGACTTGACGTCGCGCTTTCCATCCATGCCCTTGCCGGCTTGTTGTGCGGCAACGATGGTGCGGTTGCCGTCTCGACCATCCGCCGATCCGCGGCGGACGGGTTGCCCCGTCATTTCTTCTTGGGGCTGATCATCATGGTCATCTGGCGCCCTTCCATGCGCGGGAACTGATCGACGACACCGAACTCCGTGATGTCATTCTGGATGCGGTGGGCCAGTTCCATCCCGAGTTCCTGGTGCCGCATTTCGCGGCCGCGGAAGCGGATGTTCACCTTGACCTTGTCGCCTTCCTCGATGAACCGCTGCAGGTTGCGCAGCTTGATGTTGTAGTCGCCGACGTCCGTGGTCGGGCGGAACTTCAGTTCCTTGATCTCGATCTGCTTCGACTTCTTGCGCTGCGCCGCAGCCTTCTTCTGCTGCTCGAACTTGAACTTGCCGAAATCCATGATCCGGCACACGGGCGGCTCGGCGGTCGGCTGGATTTCGACCAGATCCAGGCCCGCGTCCTCGGCCATCGCCAGTGCCTCGTCGCGCTCGAGGACCCCAACCTGCTCGCCATCGGCGCCGATGACCCGCACGCGCGGAACCCGGATTTCGTGATTGCGCCGATTGCCTTTGTTTTCGGTAGCGATACCGTCTTCTCCTGCTCAAGTTCGCCAGCCATGCCTGGCGCGCATTCCGTCAGTGCGGGCCGGACTCGGCCTGCAAACGTTCGACGAAGGCCGGCAGCGACATGCTGCCCAAGTCTTCCCCCGAACGTGTACGCACGGAAATGGCGCCCTTCTCCTTCTCGCGATCGCCGATCACGAGGAGCCAAGGCACCTTTTGCAACGTATGCTCGCGGATTTTATAGCCGATTTTCTCGTTGCGCAAATCGGCCTGGGCCCGGAAACCCGCTGCGTTCAGGCTGGCGGCGACCTGCCGGGCGTAATCGGCCTGCGCGTCGGTGATGTTCAGCACCACGGCCTGGACCGGTGCCAGCCAGGTCGGGAAGTTGCCCGCATGGTGCTCGATGAGGATGCCGATGAACCTTTCCATCGACCCGACGATGGCCCGGTGCAGCATCACCGGCACGTGGCGCTGGGAATCCTCGCCCACGTATTCGGCGCCCAGCCGGCCCGGCATCGAGAAATCGACCTGCATGGTGCCGAGTTGCCAGTCGCGGCCGATCGCGTCGCGCAGGTGGTATTCGATCTTGGGGCCGTAGAAGGCACCCTCGCCCGGCAGTTCCGTCCATTCCGCGCCGGCCTTGCGAAGCGCCGCGCGCAGCGCTTCCTCGGACTTGTCCCAGATCGCATCGTCGCCGATGCGCGATTCGGGACGCAGCGCCAGCATCAATTCCACGTCCTTGAAGCCGAAGTCGGCGTACACCTTCAGCGCCTGCTTGTGGAATTCCACCACCTCGGATTCGATCTGGTCCTCGGTGCAGAAGACGTGGCCATCGTCCTGGGTGAAATTGCGCACGCGCAGCAAGCCGTGCAGCGCGCCCGAGGGTTCGTTGCGGGTGCAGCCGCCGAATTCGCCGATGCGGATCGGCAGGTCGCGGTAACTGTGCAGGCCGCTCTTGAAGATCTGCACGTGGCCAGGGCAGTTCATCGGCTTCACCGCGTAGGTGCGTTTCTCCGACTCGGTGAAGAACATGTTGTCCTTGTAGTTGTCCCAGTGGCCGGATTTCTTCCACAGGGAAACATCCAGGATCGACGGACAACGTACTTCGTCGTAGCCGGAGTCGCGGTAAACCTTGCGCATGTACTGCTCGACCTGCTGCCACAGCGTCCAGCCCTTCGGGTGCCAGAACGCCATGCCGGGCGCCTCTTCCTGCATGTGGAACAGGTCGAGCTGCTTGCCGAGCTTGCGGTGGTCGCGCTTTTCGGCTTCCTCGATGCGCGTGAGGTAGGCCTTGAGGTCCTTGTCGTTCAACCAGGCCGTGCCGTAGATGCGCGACAGCATCGCGTTGTCGGAATCGCCGCGCCAGTACGCGCCGGCGGTCTTCATCAGCTTGAACGCCTTCAGCCGCCCGGTATCCGGGACGTGCGGTCCGCGGCACAGGTCGGTGAACTCGCCCTGCGAGTACAGCGACAGTTCCTCGTTCGACGGGATCGACTCGATGATCTCGGCCTTGTAATCCTCGCCGATGCCCCGGAAGAACTTCACCGCTTCGTCGCGCGATTTCACGCTGCGCGACAGCGGCAATGCTTCCCTGGCGATCTTCTGCATCTCGGCCTCGATCGCGGGCAGGTCCTCGGGTTTGAACGGTTCGCCCTTGGGGGCGAAGTCGTAATAGAAGCCGTCCTCGATCACCGGCCCGATCGTCACCTGCGTGCCGGGATGCAGACGTTGCACCGCCTGCGCCAGCAGGTGCGCGGTGGAATGGCGGATGATGTCGAGCGCCTCGGGCGATTTCTCGGTGACGATTTCGACGCGCGCGTCGTGCTCGATGGTGCGCGAAAGATCCACCAGCTTGCCGTCGACCTTGCCGGCCAGCGCGGCCTTGGCCAGGCCCGCGCCGATGGACGCGGCAACGTCGCGCACGCTGGGTGGGTTGTCGAACGACTTCTTGCTGTTGTCCGGAAGAGTGATCGTGATCATGGCGGCAGAAAGCGGAGACGAGGATCGGATACGTCGTTCCGGCGCAGGCCGGAATCCAGGGACTTCAAGGTGCAGGCCTGCGCGGGGTGTCGGGGAACCCGGACTGCGGGCATAAAAAAGGACGCGCGAGGCGTCCTTGCGGAGCCACGCACGGATCGGATCAGGAGATCGTAGTTGCCATGTCGCACGCTCGGCCGGCGATTACCCGCGGGCCACCTTTTCAAGATGGATGCAAAGTTAGTGCAGGCATCCCGCCGCGTCAACGCGGAAGCACGGGACCTGCGGGAACATCGGCGATGCTCCCGCAGGCGGATTCCTACTTGCCCGGCCCCTTCGCCCGCACGGCCTTGACCTGATCGGCCGTGATCAGCTTGCCCTGGTTGCCCCACGACGAGCGCTCGTGGTTGACGATGTCGGCGATGTCGGCATCGCTGAGCGCGGGACCGAAGGGCGGCATCGCGCTCGGATAGGTCGTGCCGCCGATGGTCCTTCCATGAGCTCCGTGCAGGATCGTGTCGATCTGTTCCGTGGGGTCCGGGTTCAGTACCACCGGATCGGCCTTCAATGCCGGGAACGCCCCCGGAAGCCCGGTGCCGGTGGCCTGATGACACGCCGCGCAGGTGCTCGCGTACATCGATGCCCCGTGCGCAGGATCGAACTTGTAGGGGCCGGCCGGCGCGGAAGCTGTGGGTGGCGTGCCGATCGGTGGGGCCACGGTGGTCGCGACGGCTGGACCTTTCGCTGCGATGATCGGCGGCTTCTGAGCCGCAATCGACCCGGGCTCGCCCACCTGCAGCACGCCCTGCGCGCCGATGATCGCGTGCGCCATGTCGTGATCCACGAATACATAGTTGCCGGGCTGGTCCAGGGTGATGTCGAAGATCGCGCCTGCGCCGGGCCCGACGCTGTATGTCGAGACGCCGCTGATGGCATCCGCCGCGTCGCCACCGGGATACACCTTGTCGAAGATTCCGCCGATGACGTGGAACGACGACCACAAGTCGGGGCCGGCATTGACGAAATAGATGCGCACGAGCTTGCCGGGCGCCGCCGTCAGCGGATGGTCCTTGTACTGGAAGGCCACCCCATTGAAGACCACCTCGTCCGGGCGCTCGTCCTTCATCTTCTGGAAATCCGGACCCATCAACTTTCCAGAAACCTGCTGCGTGTACCACTCGCTCTGCACGATCACGTAGCTTTCCGCGGCCGGCGGCAGCGGCGTCGCGGGATCGACGACGATCGCGCCGTACATGCCGTTGCCGATGTGCAGCAGCACCGGCGGCGTGCCGCAGTGGTAGAGAAAGGCGCCAGGCACCTTGGCAACGAACGAATAGGTCATCGACTCGCCGGGCTTGAGTTCCGCGTAATGCAGGTTGGGCGGCGTGATCGCGGCATGGAAATCCAGCGAATGCTCCATCGTGCCGTGGTTGGTGAAGGTGACATTGACGGTCTGTCCCTGGCGGACATGGATCACCGGTCCCGGCACGCTCTTGCCGAAGGTCCAGGCCTGGTATTCGACGCCGCTGGCGATCGATACCGAAACGTCGGTCGCATCGACGTTCACGTCGACGCTGTCGCCCGGCGCAAGCGGTGGCAGGCGCGCATCCCTCGCCTTCCGGACCGGCGCCGTCGATGCCAACGACAGCGGCGACACCGCGGCCGCCGCGGCGGTGGGCGTCGGCGGCTTCACGTGCAGGCTGCTGTGTAAACCGGCGACGAGAAAGAACACCAGGACGGCGATGCCGAACAGCACCGGCCCCTGCACGCGCCATGACACCGGATGTACCGACGCCGGCGCGATGTCGCCGTGCCATTCCGCAACGCTGCGCCAGCGCGGCCACGCGTTGCCGATGTAAAAGTCGAGGCTGTACGGACTCGCACCCGACCGGCTGTTGATCACCATCAGCGCGATGAACACCAGCACGTAGACGATGCCGGATCCCATGTTGGTGGCGCCCACGGTGTACGGCCCCCCGAAACCTTCGGCCGTGCTCCACACCAGCAGGCTGAACAGCGCGCCCAATACGTACACGCTCTTGCGCGCGAACCCCAGCACCAGTGCCAGCGCCAGCGCCGTCTCGATGATGCGCGTGAGCCACACGAACAGGTCGGCGTGCGGCGTGACCAGCGCGATCCAGAAATTGAACCACCACTCCGACCACGCCGGCTGGCCCTGCGCGGCGTTGTGCAGGTAACCGACGTAATGGATGGCGAAACCCGAGGTCCAGGTGAACGCGGCGTTCGCCACCCAGATCAGGCCGAAGGCAACCCGCAAGGCGGTCCGCGTCATCGCCGGCCATGCCTCCGAAAAAGTTTCTCGAGCTTGCACGTGGGACATGGAGTGCTCTCCCTGGTCGGTCCACAGTGTTGTGCAAAGGATGATCGATGCAGTCCCGCATCCGCCGGCGTGGCGACGTTTTGCACGACCGCGGCGCCCGCTGCAGGCACCTGCATGTTAGGCGCCCGGTGAAGGCACTGCCATGTCCTGGCGCATTGAGCGCCGACGCGGATCACGCTATAGTGCGCGGCTCGCGTAAGCGCGGGCAGTTAGCTCAGCGGTAGAGCACTACCTTGACATGGTAGGGGTCACAGGTTCGATCCCTGTACTGCCCACCAAAACCGGCGCCTGACGCCATCACTTGCCAGCACGATGCCTGGGCTTCGGCACCACCGAAGCCTGCAGGGCTGCCGCCAGACCCGCGTCGCCGCTCAGCAAGTCTTTCCAGCTCAACGCGAGGCCACGCTGATGGCCCTTCTCGGCAAGCTTCATGCCCTCCGGATCAATGGTCAGCGTATAGGTCTTGCCGCCCAGTTTGAGGGCGCGCTTGATCGGCTTGTCGAGAGGCGTCATGGCGGTTTCCTTGCTTTTCGTCCTGAATAAACAAATCGCACTCAATGCCGAAGTGTCGCACCGAACAGCCCGGGCTCCATCAACCGGAACGTTTCCGCACATCCAGCACCTTCCCCGGATTCATGATGCCCTGCGGGTCGAGCGCGGCCTTGATGGTGCGCATCAGCGCCATTTCGACCGGATCCTTGTAGCGTGGCAGCACGTCGCGCTTGAGCTGGCCGATGCCGTGTTCGGCGCTGATCGATCCGCCCACCGCATGCACGCGGTCATGGACCAGCGTGTACACGTCGGCCTGGCGCGCGAGCAGTTGCTGTTCCGTCCAGCCTTCGCCGCGCGCGACGTTGTAATGCAGGTTGCCGTCGCCCAAATGCCCGAAGATGACGTTGCGGATGCCGGGGAACGCCGCCTGCAATGCCGCGTTGGTGCCCTGCACGAATTCGGCCATCCGCGAAACGGGAATCGACACGTCGTGCTTGATGCTCTTGCCGGTTTCCTTTTCCGCCATCGGGATGCTTTCGCGCAGGTGCCACAGGGAGTGGCTTTGCGCGAGCGAGCCCGCGATCACGGCATCCCGCACCAGGCCCGCTTCGATCGCCTCACCCACCACGATTTCGAAACGTTCGCGCGCGTGCGCCTCGGATTCGCTGTCCGACACTTCCATCAGCACGTACCACGGCATCGCCGCCGACGGGCCTTCGAACGGCAGGCGCTGCTGCGGAAAACACTTCGCGACCAGTTGCAGGCAATCGCCGGCCATCAGTTCGAAGCCGGTCAGTGACGCGCCGAGCCCCGCGCGCGCGCGACTCAACATGGCGACCGCCGCCTCGATCGATTCCAGGGCGATCAATGCCGTGCAGCGCGCGGCAGGCAGCGGATACAACTTCAGCGTCGCCGCGGTGATCACGCCCAGCGTGCCTTCGCTGCCGATGAAGAGATCGCGCAGGTCGTAGCCGGTGTTGTCCTTGCGCAGCCCGCGCAGGCCGTGCCAGACCTCGCCCTGCGCGGTGACGACTTCCAGCCCCAGCGTCAGTTCCCGCATGTTGCCGTAGCGCAAGACCTGCGTGCCGCCCGCGTTGGTGGCGAGATTGCCGCCGATGGTGCAACTGCCTTCGGCCGCGAGGCTCAACGGAAACAAGCGTCCGGCTTCGCGTGCTGTCTGCTGTACTGTCTGAAGCACGCAGCCGGCTTCGACTTCCATGGTGTCGTTGTCGTTGTCGATGCCGCGGATGCGGTTGATGCGCTGCGTCGACAGGATCACCGCGCGACCGGAATCGTCCGGCGTCGCGCCGCCGCACAGACCAGTGTTGCCGCCCTGCGGCACGATCGGGATGTTCGCCCGCGCACACAGCCGCACGACCGCCGCGACCTCTTCGGTCGAGCCCGGGCGCACGACGGCCAGCGCGCGGCCACGGTAGCGCTCGCGCCAGTCCGTCTCGTACGCCCGTGCGTCGGCGTCCGTCAACACCTGCGCCGCGCCGACCGCTGCGCGCAATGCTTCCAGATGATCCATGAAACCGGGTCCATGCGGCAGGAATGAGAGACGTCAGTGTAATCGCGACCCGTAAGCGCGGCCTCAGGTGTCCAGCGCCGCGGCACCGGACGCTTTCGCGATCTCCGGTTCACGGACGCGCAGCACGCACAGTCCGGCGATGATCAGGCTGGCACCGCCCAGTACCAGCGCGTACATCGGCTGGCCGTGGAAGAATCCCTTCAGCAGCGCGCCCAGCACGCTGGCGGCCAGCAGTTGCGGAATCACGATGAAGAAATTGAAGATGCCCATGTACACGCCCATCTTCGCGGCGGGCAGATTGTCCGACAGCAGCGCGTACGGCAGCGACAGGATCGAGGCCCACGCAAAGCCGACGCCGACCATCGACAGCAGCAGCCAGTGCGGATCGCGGATCAGTGCGAACGAAATCAGCCCGGCCCCGCCCAGCGCCACGTTGACCAAATGGCTCACGCGCAAACCCCAGGCGCGCGCCATCCACGGGATCACGATCGCCGCCAGCGCGGCGAACCCGTTGTAGGCGGCGAACAACACGCCGACCCAGTTCGCCCCTGCGTTGTAGGCCGCCGAATGCGGATCGGTCGCGCCGAATTGCACCTGCGTCACCGCGGGCGTGGTGTAGATCCACATCGCGAACAGCGCGAACCACGAAAAGAACTGCACCCATGCAAGCCGCCGCATCGCCCCCGGCATGCCGTACAGGTCGGCCATCACCTGATGCAGCGTGCCGCCGCCACGCGCAATCGACAGCCATGCGAACAGCAGTCCCGCGGCAATCAGCATGCCGGCCAGCAGGTACAAGTCCCGCATCAATGAAAAGCGCAGGATCGCGATCAGCAGCAGCACGCCGATCGCGCCGAGCAGCAAACCGAAGCACCAGGCCCGCCGCGCGTCCACGGGTGCGGCTTCGGCCGGTTGCTCGAAGGCCCGCAGCGCCTCGGGCGGATATTCGCGGGTGCTCACGATGGTCCACAGCACCGAACCCAGCAGCACCACGCCGCCGGCGTAGAAGGCGTATTTCACGGTAGGGGGAATCGCGCCCGCGGGCGCGGTGTTCGGCACGCCGGCGTGCGCCAGCAGGTACGGCAGCATCGACGCGACCACCGCGCCGATGCCGATGAAGAAGCTCTGCATCGCGTAGCCTTTCGCGCGCTGCTGCGTCGGCAACTGGTCGCCGACGAAAGCGCGGAACGGTTCCATTGCGATGTTGAACGACGCATCCATTACCCACAACAGCCCCGCCGCGATCCACAGCAGCGGCGCATCCGGCATCGCGAACAGCGCCAGCGTCGCCAGCACCGCGCCGATCAGGAAATACGGACGGCGCCGCCCGAGCCGTCCCCACGTGCGATCGGACCAGTGACCGATCAGCGGCTGCACGATCAATCCCGTGAGTGGCGCGGCGATCCAGAGTGCCGGAATGTCGCCAACGTCCGCGCCCAGTGTCTGGAAAATCCGGCTGACATTGGCGTTCTGCAAGGCGAACCCGAACTGGATGCCCAGGAACCCGAAACACATGTTCCAGATTTGCCAGAACGACAGCGCGGGTTTGCGGTTCATCGTGTCACCTACCGATCCTTTCATCGACGAGCGGGCGCGGAATTGCACGGACTTCCGGCATCATTCCGGCGAAGGCCGGACTGCAAAGGCATGCCGAAGCGAACATCGGCGAAGCCGATGGCCGGAACGGCGCGCCGCAGGAGCCGCGCGTAATCCGTTTTGCATCGACATCCAGCTGGCACCAGGATGGATGCCGGCCTTCGCCGGGATGACAGCGGGAACGCTCTTCCCGCCACACTACGGCGACCGCGCGACATGCAACGCGCCGATCTTTGCATCGTTCAACGGACCTTCGCTGCCGCCTGTGCCGCCGGTGTAGTGCGCGAAGTTCGCCAGGTCGCTCATGTTGAAGCCTTGTTGCAGCGCGAACGTGCAGCGCGCGCCGGCTTTCGCATCGAACGTGGCGGAGCTGGAACGCTGTTCGCCGATGCTGTGCGGCATCACGACCGGAACGATTTGCTCCTTGCTGCCGGCACAGGCAATCACCAGACGTTTCACCGCGGCGGTGACGCCCGTGTTGATCGGACCATGATCGTTGGAATAGTCCAGTGCCAGCCGGAAGCTTCCATTCACGGGCGCGGTCCAGGTACGCGGCCACGGACCGCTCACGCGCGATTCGCCGCCCACGCAGGTTGCAGGGCCTGGCAGCGATTCGACACCGTTCTGGCCAAGCCGTGTCACCCGCAGGCAGCGATACGCGGATGATTCCGGCAGCGCCCAGGTGCCGGCCGGTTGTCCGAAGCGCCTGCCGTCGACGTAGAGCACGTTGCGATCGCCTTCCGCGTCCACGCGCCATTCCCTGGCGCCGTGCGAGGCGCGTGGCGCCGCCGGTGTCGCGGGTGCATACATCGGCGCATCCATGCGCAACGGCGGCGCCGGCACTTCGACGGCCTTCAACGTCACGATGCTGTTCTGGCCATCGTGCTCGACCTTGTCCGTAACCAGCAAGTTGCCATGCACCTGTTGCGGGCGCTTCAGCGTGATCGTGCGGTCCGGCAATTGCAGCGTGATCGCCTGGCGTTTGCCGAACAGCATCGGCACCAGCGATGCCGGCAGCTTCGGATCGATCTTTCCTTCGCCGGTCAACCCGAACACGCCTTCGGTCACCATGTCGAGATAGCCCGCGACCGACCACAACTGGCGCGGCGAATCCACCACGGGACCGCTGAGCTTGCCGTCATCGACGTGCGTCGATTGCGTGAGCAGCGCGTAATTCTCCATGTTGGAGCCGGCCAGCGCCGCGCCGCGCATGATCGATTCGATCTCGAACGCGATCAGCGCCGGATCGTCGACCTTGCGTGCGGCGCGCAGCGCGTAGGCGCTGACGAACGGCCAGATCGCGCGGTTGTGGTAGATCGGCTGGTCGGCACGTTCGGGCCAGATCACCGGACTGCCCGCGGGCCACGCAGGATAGTGCGCCAGCGACGAGCGCGCGCGATCCGCATCGGCGACACCGCTGGTGATCGCGAGCGAAATGCCGAGAAGATCGTAGGCTTCCACCGGCAGGCCATCGCCACCGATGTAGCTCATGTACATGCCGCGATCGGCGCGCCAGAAATGCGCGTTGATTGCCGCCTTCAGCGCTTCGGCCTGGGCCGCGTATCGCTTGGCGCGCGCGTCACCACGTTGCGCCGCCATCCGTGCAGCCAGGCGCAGGGCCTCGTAGTGCAGCACGTTGGTGGACAGTGCGAACGACTGACCGATGAACACTACATTGTCCTTGGTCCATTCGGGATAGGTCTGTTCGCGCCAGTCGAGGAAGGAAGTTTCGCCGCGGTACAGGCCGAGGCGCGCATCGAACGCGTATTCGCGGTCCTGCGCCAGCGTATCGTGCAAGGCTTGCCACACCTTGTCCGCGAACGCGGGGTCGTCCAGCAGATGGCGCGCGCCGAGGAACCACACCACGCGGTCGGTGCTGATCGGCCAGCTTCCGCCCGAGCCGGTGTCCTGCATCGGATACAAATCCTGCGGGACATCCTTCGCGCGCACGCCGGACAGCTTGAACAGCAGCCCGTTGCGCGAACGCGCGGGATCGAAGCGCCACAAACCCAGATCCACGGAATAGGAAAGGTCGCGCGTCCACACGTAGGGCCACTTCTCGCCGGTCTCGAAGCAATGGCAGGGAATCGGCCGGCCGTGATCGAACGCGCCGTCGCGGATCGCGGTGACCGAATCCCGTTTCAGGTCGTCCTGTGCCATGGCGAACAAAGCATCGAACAGCGGACTGGCCGTACCTACGCTCGAGGCGCCTTCGGGAATGTCACGCCGGCCGAACGGGCCGCGCAGCACATAGCGGCCCTTGGCCGTGGTCACGGCGGCATGTCGCCCTTGCCATTCGAGTCCGTCGTGCCACGACGGCGCCGCGACCACGGCGCTGCCGGCAAGCCACAGGGCGGCGAGCGCGATCACGGCGCCCCCGTCGCGATGCGAAGTTGGACGGGCGCCCCTGCGGTCAGCTTCACCCAGGTCACCGTCCCGTAGCGGTCCTGTCCGCTGGTCCAACCCTCGCCTGCCGACGCCTTGAGCGCGTCGAGCGAGGCGGCGGAAGGCACCGCTTTTCCGTTCGCGAGCAGCGAGCGCGCGGCGCCGCCATGGATGGCGAGCAGATACCAGTGCGTTGCCGGCTTGTACGTGCCCATCGGCGCTGCCAGCGTGAAGTCGATCCTGCCGCCCTGCCTGCGCGTCGTCATCGCCTGCAGGAAATACACGCCCTTCTCGTATGCGTAGGTTTCGCCGTCATCGTCGTAGTAGTCGAAGCGTGTGGCGTGATCCGACGGAAACACCTGCACCGTCACGGTCGTGACCGGGCGCTGGCCCACGTAATCCATCACCGGCTGGGTCGGAATGATCGCGCCGTCGCGGATGAACAGCGGGATGTCGCGCCAGGTTTTCGCATCGACCGGAACGTCGATGGTTTGTCCGCCGGCGTACGTCTTGCCGTTGAACCAGTCGATCCATTTGCCCGCGGGAAGATAGATGCGCTTCGAAGTCTGGCCCTGCTCGACCACCGGCGACACCAGCAGCCATTGACCGAAGAGCCATGCGTCGACGTCGTTGCGCAGCTTCGGATCGTCCGGCCAGTCGAACGTCAACGGCCGGACCAGCCCGACGCCGTGCGCGTGTCCGGAATACTGATAAGCGTAGATGTACGGAATCAGCGACTGGCGCAAGCGGATCGCCGCTGTCGCGGCGGCCTCCGCCACCGGCCCGTACACCCACGGCTGGCGTTTCTCCTTGAAGGTGCCGTGCACGCGGAAAATCGGCGTGAACGCGCCGAACTCAAGCCAGCGTGCGTAGTTCTCGTCGGACGGATGGCCGTTGAAGCCGCCGCCGTCCATGCCCCACTTCGCTTCGCCGGTTTCGATCGCGCTCAGCATGCGGGTGCGCTGCGCGGACATGCTCTTGAAGCCCGTATCGATGTCGCCGGACCACATGCCGTACGCGTAGCGCTGCGATCCGAGCCAGAAGGTGCGGTTGATCGACCACACGCGCCGGTCGCTGACGCCGCGCTGCGCGTCATACAGCGCGCGCTGCATGTTGAGGAACTGCGTGTTCGACGTGGCCTTGCCATCCTTGCCGTACACGTCGGCCTCGTCGTTCCACCAGCCGGCGATGCCGTCGTCAAAGCCGTACTTGATCGCAAGCTCGCCGAACCAGCGCCGCGCTTGCGGCTTGTCGAAATCGACGTCCTTGGCGTCCTTGTGCGAGAAGTATTCCGGATAAGCCTGCTCGCCGGGAATCCACAGGTCGTGCGCGGTGGCGTAATCGCCTTCGGCGGTGCCCAGCAACAGGCGCGGCTTCATGATGCCGGTCAAATGCAGGCCGTCGGCAGCGAGTTTCCTTGCAAGCTTGCCATCGGGGCCGTCCGGGAATTTCTCCGGGTTCCAGCGGAACTCGCCGTAATCGCCCTGCCCCCATGCCTTCCAGTCGAAGTCGAGGGTGAAGTTGTCGATCGGAATGTGCCTGGCGCGATAGGTATTGACGATGTCCCGCAGTTCTTTCTGGTCGATGCCCCACTGGCTGTTGGTGAAACCCATCGCCCATTTCGGGAACAGCGGCGCCGGACCGCTGAGCATTGACAACTCCGCGAACAACTCCTTCGGCGCGCCGACCAGGATGTAGTAGTCGGCGTCGGGACGCTCGAAGTGGTCGACGCTGATGCGATCGCCCGCGAGATCGAAATCCGCGCCGTCGCAATCGACCAGCACGCCGAATCCGGCGGTGCTCCACACGAACGGCGCGCCGGCATGGCCCTGCTTGCCGGCCTGCGCCACCCACTTGCCGCTGCGCAACAGCCCCGCGCTGACCGGCTGGTTCGCCTCGAAGCCGCCGATGCCGTACAGCGCATCGCCCGCTGCATGTTCGAGCACGATCCGCCGTTCGGACAAGGCCATCAATTGCGACTGACGCAGCAGCGTGTGTCCATGCGCATCGCTGATCTGCAACGTGGCGGATTCCGGATCCCAGACGACCATCATTTGCCTGGAACGCAAGGTCACCGCGCCGCCGTGACGCGAGACCTCGGGCTTGAACGTGGTGGCCGGTGCGGGCTTCGGATCGATCACGAGGTTCGGCGGCGTTACGTGACCCATCGGCACGTAGTGCACGTGCAGCACGCCGGGCGCGACCATCTGCACCGACGTGGTCGCGTCGTCCTGCGCCAGCGCGAATCCGTGCGCGTCCACGCCGCGCAGTTCCAACGTGACGGATGCGTGGGCGGCCGGGACGAAGCCGGCCAGCAACAAGGCCAGGAGTGCGCGCATGCGTAGGTTTGCCATCATCGATGTCTGTCCTTGTCACTAGAAGCACGACGTAAACTTCTGCTCGTCATTCCGGGGCGACCTGAAGGGTCGAAGCCGGAATCGGTTTCGGAGGCCCTCCAGACCGATTCCGGGTTCCGGCCTGCGGCCGGCCCCGGAATGACAGCAAAAAAGAAGCACCCGCATGCTGCAAGTGCATTCAGGTTTATCGTTCATTGCAAAATCGCGCTGCCATACGGCGGCAGTTGCAGACGGTTGCCGGCCAGCGTCGTGTCCGCCCGGCTGTGCTCGAGCATCTTGTGGAATCGCTGCAGCGGCAGTTTGATCGCCTGCGGTTTTCCGGACAAGTTGTGCAGGACCAGCACGTCGCCGTGCGGATCATCCAGTTCCCACGCCGCAACCTGCCTGTTGGCGTCGCGCCAGTCGTGCGGCACGCCGTCGCGCAACGCCGGAATGTCGCGGCGCCAGGCGATCAGCGTCCGGTACCACTCGAGCAGCGAACCGGGATCCTTGTCCTCGGCCTGCACCGACACCGCCGGCCCGTCACCCGCGCTCCAGCCTTCCCAGGTCGTTTCGCCCGGACCCTTGCCGGCCCGATACCAGCGCATCGGTTCGCGCAAATGCGGATCGGGTTTCTGCCCGCGCATCCCGAGTTCCTCGCCGTAATACACGAACGGATGGCCGGGCAAGGTGAGCAGCATCGCTGCGGCCACACGCATGTGCTCGGGATTGCCGTCGAGCTGGCTCATTACCCGCTCGGTGTCATGGTTGGACAGCAGCGGCGCGTTGTCGAAGCGCCCGTGTGCGGCGGCACGGTAAGCGGCGCCGATGCGCGCCAACGCGGCACCGATGTCGCGATCGGTCTCGGATTTCGCGCTTTCAATCAGCCGCTTCGCCAGCGGGAAATCGAACGTCGCGTCCAGCGCACCCATCCACGGTGCGAGGTCGGCTGGATTCTGCTGCCACACCTCGCCCACCAGCCACGCGTTCGGATCAGCACTCTTGATGCCGCGATCGAACTCGGTCCACCATGCGAGGTTCTTTTGCAGCACCGCAGCGCTGCCCCAATCCGTTTCGAAATCGAGGTAGACGTGCTGCGCGGCGTCGAGCCGAAACCCGTCGACGCCCTTCTTCAGCCAGAACCTGCCGACGTCGATCATCGCCTGGCGCACGGCCGGATCGTCGTAATTCAGATCGGGCATCTCGCCCGTGAAGACTCCGAGATAATTTTGTCCGTCAGGCAGCGCGTGCCAGGCGAAACCGCCGGTGGCGCTGATCGCCTTCAGATCGGTGTCGGGCTTTGCCCACGTGTACCAGTCACGATACTTGCTGTGCGGATCGCGCGCGGCAAGGAACCACGGCGCGCGGTTGCTGGTGTGGTTGGCCACCAGATCCATGATGACCTTGATGCCACGCCGGTGCGCCTCGCGCAGCAGCCGCTCGAAGTCCGCCATCGTGCCGTACTGCGGGTTGATCGCGTAATAGTCGGTGATGTCGTAGCCGTGGTAGCTCGGCGACGGATTGATCGGCATCAGCCAGATGCCGTCGACACCCAGCGATTTCAGATAGTCGAGCTTGGCGGTGACACCGTTCAGGTCGCCGATGCCGTCGCCATTGGTGTCGTACCAGCTGCGCACGAAGATTTCGTAATAGACATTGGAAGGAGCGCTGCCGTGATGGGCGGATGGTGCGCGCGCCGCCGCGCAACCCGCGGGCATCGAGGCGAGCGCAATCAGCAGCGCGGCAATGCAAAACCCGAGCCGCCTCACGATGCACTCCGTGCGATTGCATGCACCGGCCCGGCCGTTGCGTGCGCGCATGTTTTCGCGACGAAATCGTCATGCGCCGGCAAGCGTTCGACCGCGCGATGGATCAAGGTGCGGATGTCGGACAGGAACGCCTGCAACTTCGAACCCTCCAGTTCGTCGGCCAGCGGGTGGTGGCGTGCCGGTTCGATCCGTTGCCCCAGCATCACCTGCAACCAGCCGGTTTCGGCGAACAATTCATCGGCGTCACGGAAGATCAGGCCGGTGCGGCGGAACAGGTCGATGCGGTGCGCAAGCTGTTCCGGCACTTCCATCGCCGCGCAATGCCGCCAGAACGGCGTGTCGTCGCGCTCGGTGGCCTTGTAATGCAGGACCAGGAAATCACGCACGCGCTCGTACTCGAAACGCGTCTGGCGGTTGTAGGTTTCGACCAGCATCGGATCGCAATGCCTGTCCGGGAACATGCCGAGGAAACGCGCGATGCCCGACTGCACCAGGTGGATGCTGGTCGATTCCAGCGGCTCCATGAACCCGGCCGCGAGACCCAGCGCGAGGCAATTGCGGTTCCACTGGAGCTTGCGCATGCCGGTGACGAAGCGCAGCGGCCGCGGCTCCTCCAGCGGTTCGCCCTCCAGGTTCGAAAGCAGTTGCGCGGCGGCTTCGTCGTCGCTGATGAAACGGCTGCAGTACACGTGGCCGTTGCCGGTGCGGTGCTGCAGCGCGATCCGCCATTGCCAACCCGAAGTGCGCGCGAACGCTTGCGTGTACGGCC
>DASZTT010000065.1:0-10955 GCA_035547895.1 Rhodanobacteraceae bacterium | reverse complement strand
TCTTCCGACGTCGATCTGGTGCTCGCCTATCCCGAAGGCGGCGTGACCGACGGCGTGCGACCGCTCGACCACGGCGAGTTCTTCACCCGGGTCGCGCATGAATTCGTGCGCCTGCTTGCGGAAGCGACGCCCGACGGCGTGGCTGCGCGGGTCGACCTGCGCCTGCGGCCGTTCGGCGATTCCGGTCCGGTGGTCGCCTCGTTCGCGGCGATGGAGCAGTACTACCAGCGCGAGGGCCGTGACTGGGAACGCTACGCGTGGATCAAGGCACGCCCGGTCGCGGGCGACGTCGCCGTTGGCAACCGGCTGCTCGAAACCTTGCGGCCCTTCGTGTTTCGACGTTATTTCGATTACACCGCGCTGGCGGGACTGCGCGACATGAAGGCGCTGATCGACAGCGAAGTCGCGCGGCGCGACCTTGCCGACGACCTCAAGCTCGGCGCCGGCGGCATCCGTGAAATCGAATTCACGGTGCAGTTGCAGCAGCTGATCCGCGGCGGACGTGATGCCTCCCTGCGCGCGCGCGGCCTGCTGCCCGCGCTGTCGGCGTGCGCCGTTCGCGGTTACGTGTCGCAACGGCGCGCACGTGAACTGTGCGAGGCCTACCTGTTCCTGCGGCAACTGGAAAACCGCGTGCAGATGTTCGCCGACCGCCAGAGCCACGCGTTGCCGTCCGACCCGGTTGCGCGCGAACGCATCGCGCGCACCCTCGGCCACCCGGATTGGCCGGCGTTGTCCGGGTCATTGAACCGCCAACGCGGCAAGGTGACCGCGATCTTCGCGGACGTGCTGCGGCCCGAGGCTCCGGCCGACGCGGATGCGAGCGACAAGGCCGCGGCCGGCGGAGGTGCGTGGATGTGGCAACGCGCGCGCGAGGACCGCCTGGAAAATCCGATGCTGGCGGCGGCCGGCTTCACGCCACCCGAACCGTGTCTGGATGCCTTGCGCCAGATCGCCGCGCTGCACGGCCTGAGCGCACGCGGCGCGCGCCGCATCGAGCACCTGATGCCGGAACTGATCGACGCAGCGGCGGCAACTTCGGTGCCGGCAGATGCGCTGGTCCGCTTGTGCCGGCTGGTGCAGGCGGTGGCGCGGCGTTCGGCATATCTGGCGTTGCTCCAGGAGCAGCCGGCAGCGCGCGCGCGCGTTGCGGCGTTGTGCGCCGAAAGCGCATTCCTCGCCGAGCGCGCGATCGCGCAGCCCTTGCTGCTCGACGACGTGCTGGCGCCGCGCGTGGAACAGCTCGCCCGCGGTGTCGCCGGTCTGCGGACCGAACTCGCCCAACAGCTTGCCGCCGTGCAGGCGGGCGGCGACGCCGAAGCGATGCTGGCCGCGATTGCCGAATGGCGCGGCAGTTACCGGATGCGCATCGGCCTGGCTTTCCGCGACGGCGCAATGGACGCGGTGGCGACCGCGCGCGCGCTGGCGGATGTCGCGGACGCCGTGACCGGCGCGGTGCTCGAACAGGCGGAACGCGAACTCGTCGCGCAGCACGGCCGCGTGCCGGGCGACGGCAACGGCATCGCGGTGCTGGGTTACGGCAGCCTCGGCGGTTCCGAGCTGGGGTTTGATTCGGATCTGGATCTGGTGTTCGTGTACGACGACGCGCGCGGCGAGCAAACCAGTGACGGTCCCCGGCCACTGGCCGGCGCGCGCTGGTACGCGCGCCTCGCGCAGCGCGTGGTGCACTGGCTGTCGGCGCCGACGCGCGGCGGCCGCTTGTACGAAGTCGACACGCGGCTGCGTCCCGACGGCGGCAAATCGCTGCTGGTTGCCAGCCTGGGCGCCTTTTTCGCGTACCAGCGCGAGCGCGCCTGGACCTGGGAACAGCAGGCGCTGGTACGCGCGCGTGCGGTGGGCGGCGACATCGTGCTCGGTGGCGCCTTTGCGCGCGAGCGCGGCGGGGTGCTGTGCCAGCCGCGCGACCGCGCGCAGGTGATCGCCGAGGTCTGCAGGATGCGCGCCGAATGGCGCAAGCAGCGCGACCGTTCCGACGGCGGGTCACTGGATCTGAAACAGGGTGCGGGCGCGCTGCTCGACATCCAGTTCCTGCTGCAAGGCCTGGTGTTGCTGCACGCGCATGCGCACCCGGCACTCGGGGCGTACAGCGACACGCCGCGCCTGATTACCGCAAGCGCGGACGCGGGCATCCTGCCTGCCGAAGACGCCCGCGCACTGGCCACCGCACACGCGGAATTGCTGGAGCGCGCGCTGTCGGCGACGCTGGCCGGTGAGCGACGCGTGGTGCCGCGCGACCTGGTGCTGGATGCGCGCTGCGCGAAGGTGCTGGAAATCGCGCGCCGCGCCGGGTTCGCATTCGGCGCAGCCTGACATCCGCCTCGTCTCCGTTCGCGGGCGAAGCGCGACGAAGCCGATGTTCAGCCGCGAGCAGCCATCCTCGTGCGCAGTTCGGTTGCGACGGCCTGCGTCTCGCGCAGCGGCGCCACCGCAATGCGTGGCTGGTGCACGTCGGTCAGCAACCCGCGTTCGCGCAGCGCGGCGTGGAAGCGTCCGATTTTTTCAGGCAGCGGTGCGCTCGACACCGTATGCACCGGCACGCCGGCCGCGCAGGCTTCGGACAGCATGTTCACCGAGTCGGGCGTCACCACGATGCGGTCGGCCCAGCCGAGCAGGCCGGGATAGGGGTTGGTGCCTTCGCCGTTCCAGAAGATGCCGGGGAATTCCGCGAGGGCCGTACGCAGGCGCGATGCGAATTCCGGTGGCGTGCGCCGCGATGTCGTCGCCAGCACGCTGCCGCCGCGTGCCGCGTCACGCACGGTTTCGAGCAGGCGTTGCGACAGGGGCTCGTCGAATTCGATGCCGCGGCGCGGCCCACCCACCAGCAGCGCGACGCGCGGACCCGGCAAGGCTTCGAAGTCCGGGAACGCCTCGCGGCCGGACGCCAGCCACGCATCGTCGACCGGGTTAAGCGAACCCAGCGTGTGCAGCACGTTGGCGCCGTCCAGGTGGTCGTGGCGCGGCGCGACCACCGCGTCCCAGTGGCGCGGATCGATGCGCGGATCGAGGATCTGCACGCAATAGCAATCACCGTTCGACAGCTCGCGCAGCATCCGCGTGAGCAGCGCCGCGCTGCGTCCGCAACCGATCGCAACGTCCGGCCAGGGCGCTTCGAAGCCAGCGCGATCGCGCTCGCTGAGCGCCAGCCGTCCGCCCGGTATGCGGCGGGGCGCGAACCACGCCCATGGCGCGCGCAGCGGCAGCGACATGACCCGTGCCGGCACGCCCAGCGCGGATGCGAGCGCCAGCGCCTGGCGTTCGTTGCCGGCGGCACCGTCGCTGATGACCCAGGCGGTTTGGGGCGGGTGTGGCATCCGGGTGCAGGGCGCGGAAGGGTCGCTGATTATGCGGGAGTTCGCGCGGTGGTTAGACTTCCGCCTGTCCCGATATCGCCAAATCGCACCATGCTGCCGACCTGGGAAATCGCCGTCCGCCTGCTGCTGGCCGCCGCGCTGGGCGCGGTGATCGGCTTCGACCGCGAGCGCCACACCTGGGCCGCGGGCCTGCGCACGCACATGCTGGTGTGCCTGGGCGCGGCGCTGGCGATGATCGTTTCCGCGTTCGCGTTTTCCGACGTGCTGCAGCAGTGGCCGCGCGTGGTGCTGGATCCTTCGCGGATTGCCGCCCAGGTGATCAGCGGCATCGGTTTCCTCGGCGCCGGCACCATCATGTTCATGCACCGCGAGAACGTGATCCGCGGATTGACCACGGCGGCGGGCTTGTGGACGGTGGCGGCGATCGGGCTGGCGGCCGGTGGCGGCATGTACGCCGCGGCGGTGATCGCGACCGCGGTGGCATGGGTGATCCTTGCGGCCCTGAAACCGTTCGAGCGCCGCTTCGCGAAGCGCAAGACGCTGCCGCAGGTGCGGATGAACTTCGCCGGACGTGCATCGCTGTCGGCCGTCGAACAGGTCCTGGCGGCGCGCGGCTTGCCGGCCAGCACGCTCGTCGCGCGGCACATCCCCGACGATGGCGACGAAGTGACGGTCGAGTTCGAACGCGGCTTCGACCGCGGCGCGCTCGGCCCGCTGGCCGACGCGCTGCGCGACGTCACGGGTGTCCAGTCGGTGTCGCTGGATGTCACTTCGCGTGCCGGTTGAAGCCGAGCCACGGCCGCTGCGCTAAAATCCGCGTTCGCTCACGCGTCAATGGATTCGTACATGTCTCCCCAGCCGGCTCCTTCCTATCCCGTGGGTGAACCCGCCAACGCCAAGCGCCGCTACGAAGTGACCGCGGCGGACCTGCCGCTGGCCTGTCCGCTGCCGGAGATGACGCTTTGGAATTCGCACCCGCGCATCTACCTGCCGATCGTCGACGACGGCGGCACCACGGTATGCCCGTATTGCGGCGCCGAGTACATCCTGAAGCACACCGAAACCTGAGCATTCGCGGCGGCGCAGGCCGGGCACATTCCCCGCACTTCGGCGCGATTCTTGCAAGGTACAAAGGCATGCCCGCCGCTGCCGCCAGACAGGAAGTCGTGACCGAACCTGCCGCCTCGCCGACCCGTTTGACCGTCGTCCAGTTGCTGCCTGCGCTGGAAAATGGCGGCGCCGAACGCTCGACGCTGGAAGTCTCGCACGCGCTGGTCGCGGCGGGACATCGATCGATCGTGGTGTCCGCGGGCGGCCGCATGGTCGAGCGGCTGGAGCGCGAGGGCGGCGAACACGTCACGCTCGACATCGGTGCAAAATCGCTGCGCAGCCTGACGCGAATCGGACCGTTGCGACGGATTTTGTCCGGCATCGCGCCGGATATCGTGCACGCGCGTTCGCGCGTGCCCGCGTGGCTGGCTTGGCACGCGCTGCGCGGCATGCATCCGCGGCCGCATTTCGTCACCACGGTGCACGGACTCAACACGCCCGGCCGCTGGAGCGGCATCATGACGCGCGGCGACCGGGTGATCACGGTTTCGCAAACGGTTCACGATTTCGTGCTCAGCCATTACCCGCGGGTCGACGCCACCCGGCTCAGCGTGATCCCGCGCGGCATCGACCCCGACGCGTTCCCCTACGGCTACCGTCCGGACGATGCATGGCGCAAGCGCTTCCTCGCCGAGTTTCCGCAGCTCGCCGGTGCGCCGCTGCTGACGCTGCCCGGCCGCGGCACCCGCCTGAAAGGCCATGCCGACGCGATCGCGCTGGTCGCGGGCCTGCGCGAGCGCGGCGTCGAGACGCGCCTGCTGCTGCTGGGCATCGTCGAACCCGGCCGCGAGGCGTATCTCAGGGAAATGCAGGCGCTGGCGAAGGCGCGCGGCGTCGCCGAGTGGGTGGCGTTCTCGCCGCCGCGCAATGACGTGCGCGACGTGTTCGCGGTGTCCGACCTGGTGCTGCAGCTTTCCAACAAGCCGGAAAGTTTCGGCCGCACCGTGATCGAGGCGCTGTCGCTGTGCCGCCCGGTGCTGGGCTACGCGCACGGCGGCGCCGGCGAACTGCTGGCCGAGCTTTATCCGGCCGGCCGCGTGCCCGCCGGCGACGTCGACAAATTGATCGTCAGGGCGGTCGAGCTGCTGGGGCGCGCGCCGCCGATCGCGCCGCTGCAACGTTATCGACTGGCGGACATGCAGGCGAGCGTGCTGGCGCTGTACCAGGAGCTGGCGGCGACGCCGCGCCGCGCGTGAATCCGCGCGCGCGTTAGGATGCGCGCTTTCCCCGGATTGTTCCTGTCGTGGCATCTTCCCTGCGCGCCGGCCTGAAGGCCGCCCTGCTGTCACCGCTCACGCCGATCTGGCTGGTGGTGTTCCTGCTGCCGTTCGGACGCTCCAGCGAACTGGGCGTGCTGATCTGCATGCTGGGCGCGGTCATCCTGTTCGTGCGCGATCGCCACGCGTTGGCCGGCCATCCCGGCGCGCGCCTGCTGTTGTGGTTGTGGGCCGCGTATTTCCTGGCCGCGCTGGTTTCATCCCCGGGCGCACTCGATCCCGCGCGGAGCTGGAGCAGCACCGCGGCCTACCTCCGTTTCGCGCCGTTCGGCGTGTACGTGTGTTTCGCGGTGCGGCGCGAATCGCGCCTGGACGCACTGTGCCTCGCCACCGGCATCGTGGTCGCGTTGTGGGCACTCGATGCGTGGGTGCAGGCGCTGACCGGTTACAGCCTCGGCGGCCATGCCGAGGCGCAGCGGATTTCCGGCATCTTCGGCGCGGGAAACCTGAAACTCGGTCCGGTGCTCGCGTCGCTGTCACCGTTCGTGCTGTGGATGGCCCGGCGTCGCTTCGGGCGTGGCGGATTGATCGCGGCGATGCTGTTCCTGCTGGTGCCGATCCTGCTGGCGGGTTCGCGCGCGGCATGGATCACGTACGGCGTGGCGCTGCTGGCGTTCTTCTGGATCGAGGCGCGCTCGCCGCTGCGATTCGCCGCATGGATTCTTGCGGCCAGTGCGGTGATTGCGGTGTCGATCGGCGTCGCGTGGAAAATCTCGGCGCGTTTCGAGGCACGCATGGATCGCACGATGATTGCACTGCACGACAGCCGCCACGCGCTCGACTATGCCAGCAGCGGACGCCTCGACATCTGGCGCGTGACCGCGAGGATCATCGCTGCGCATCCGCTGCTCGGCGTCGGCGTGCGCGACTTCCGCGAAGCGTACCCGCACTACGCGGCGCCCAACGATCATTTCGTCACCGAGGAAGCCTGCGGCGTCGGCGAGGGCGCGTGTCATCCGCACCAGCTCGTGCTGGAAGTGCTGGGCGACACCGGCGTGGTGGGCCTGTTGCTATGGCTCACGGGTGTCGCGCTGGCGCTGCGCGCGTGGCGGAAAGTGGGGCCGGACGCCCGAAGGCGCGCATTCCCGGTAACGGTCGCGCTGGCGGTCACGGTATTTCCGCTCAACACGCACCTCGCCTTCTATTCGGCGTGGTGGGGCTTGTTGTTCTGGTGGTTGCTGGCGCTGTGGTGCGCGGCGCTTTATTTATGCGATCGTCCATGATCGCTGCACAACAAGCGTCACGTTGAGCGACAACGATGCGGTATTTGCAAACACCACCTCGGCCATCCATGGCCTTGTTTTCCAGAACCGTTGCTTCGGCCGAAGGGATCGTGCATGGCGCGTGAAAAATTCTCGCTGGTCATCATCACGTTCGACAACGCCGACACGCTGGAACGTTGCCTGGCCGCCGCGGATTTCGCCGACGAAATCGTGGTGCTGGATTCCGGGTCCGGCGATGCAACGGTCGAGATCGCGCAGCGGCATGGCGCCCGCGTCGCCGTGCACCCATTCGATGACTACGGCCCGCAGAAGCAGCGCGCCATCGACATGGCCTCGCACGACTGGATCCTGAATCTGGACGCCGACGAGATTCTTTCGCCCGGCACGCGCGAGGTGATCGAGCGCGCGCTGGAAAACCCGCGCGCCGCGGGCTTTCGTCTGCCGCGCCGCGAACGGATGTTCTGGAGCGTGCAGCACCCGTGGAGCCACCGCAACGGCCACCTGCGCCTGTTCGACCGCCGGCGCGGACGCATGAACGCGGTGCCGGTGCACGCCGCGGTGGAAGTCGACGGTCCGGTGGAAACATTGGCGCGCGCCGACTTCGTCAACATGGGCGACGACGACATCGCCGCACGCGTCGCCAAGATCAACCGCTATTCGTCCGGCATGGTGGCCGACAAGCTGGCGCGCAAGCAACGCTTCAGCGGCGCGATGATGCTGGTGTATCCGCCGATCTTCTTCGTGCGGCAATACATCTTCAAGCGCTACTTTCTTTCGGGCTGGGCCGGCTTCGTCGCCAGCGTGCTGGGGTCGTTCTACGTTTTCCTGAAATACGCCAAGCTGCACGAGACGCGCGCACGCAGGAAAGATCCATGACGGCTGGCCCGGATGAAGGTGCGCAGCGCCGGAATCCGTGTGAGCGTTCCCGGATTTCGCTGCGCTCCATCCGGGCTGCTTTGGATCAATACACGGGTTGCGCGCCTTCCGGCCGCGTCTTGAACCGCTTGTGCGCCCACAGGTATTGCGCGGGCGCCTCGCGCACCATGCGTTCGACTGCCGCGTTCACGCGCGCGGTGTCGGCGACCACGTCGTCGCCTGGAAAATTTTCCAGTGGCGCTTCCAGCCGCAACACGTAGCCGCCGTCGCGCGTGCGGCGATGGAAGAACGGCATCACCGCTGCGCCGGAAAGCCTCGCGAGATGATGCGTGGCGGTAATCGTCGATGCGGGAATGCCGAAGAATGGTGCGAACACCGAATCCTTGCCGCGCATGTCCTGGTCGGGCGCGTACCAGACGGTGCCGCCGCGCTTCAGGTACTTCACCGTCGCGCGCAACTGGTCCTTGTCGAACATGGTGTCGGCGTAGGCGAGGCGCGCGCGCAGCACGTTCCATTCGAACACCTCGGAATCCATGCGCCGGTACATGCCGGCGATGCGGATGCGGCGCGAGATCAGCCGCGCGCACAATTCCAGATGCGAGAAGTGCCCGCCGACCAGCAGCACGCCGCGGCCGCGTGCACGTGCGGCTTCAAGGTGTTCCAGCCCCTCGATTTCGACGTGCAATTTCGCGAGCTTCGCGTCGGAGGCGAACCAGCCCAGCGCGAATTCGCCCAGCATCCTGCCCATTTCGCGGGTCGCTTCACGGCGCAGCGACTCGCGTTGTGCCGCATCCATTTCGGGGAAGCAGAGCTCTAGGTTGCGCGCGATCACGTGCCGCCGTGCGCGCAGCAGGGGCGACATCGCGGCGCTGAACGCCGCGCCCAGCGCGAGGATCCAGCGCGCCGGCAACCGCACGACCCCGCGGATGAAACCGATGCCGATCCACGCCGGCCAATGGCGCGGCGCGAGCAGCTTGCGTGGAAACGAAGGCGGCGCGGACATGGCGGGCGATGATAGCAACCGGCGTCAACCGAGCATCGCCGCGATCTTTGCCAGTTGCGCGGCCGCGACGTCGCGGCGCGCCTGCGCGTCGGCTTCGGGATCGGCACCGTCGCGATGCAGGTCGGCGGCGGGCAGTTCCTCGAGGAATCGCGACGGCTTCTGCTTGAACGTCTGTCCGTAACGCCGCCCCTGCACGCTGTAACTCATGTGCAGCCATTCCTTGGCGCGGGTGATGCCCACGTACAAAAGCCGGCGCTCCTCGTCGAGCCTGCCCTCGTCGATCGCGCCTTCGTGCGGCAGCGTGCCGTCCTCGCAGCCCACGATGTGCACCGAACGGAATTCGAGTCCCTTGGCTGCATGCAGCGTCATCATCCGCACCGCGTCGCCACCGTCGTCCTTGTCCGCGTGGTTGAGCAGCGCGAGTTGCGCGGCCAGGTCGCCCACGCGCGCCTTGCCGGAGTCCATCGCGCGGAACCAGCCTGTCAGTTCGCGCACGTTGCCGAGCTTGCGTTCCTTGAGCGCCGGATCCCGCAATCCTTGCGCCAGGTGTTCCATGTAGCGGGTGCACGTCAGGACCTCCTCGACCAGCTCGGCGGCCTTGGCATGCGTCGCGTGCCTGGACAGTGATTCGACCAGGTCGATGAAGCCCGCCAGCGCCGCGGCGGGCCGCGCCGACAGTTGTTGCAGGACAGCCGGGCTGTGCGCCGCGCGCAGCATCGAAAGATGTTTCGACTGCGCGAGTTCGCCCAGTTTTTCGAGCGTGGTCGCGCCGATTTCCCGGCGCGGCACGTTCACCACGCGCAGGAACGCCGCGTCGTCGTCGGGATTGGCGATGAGCCGCAAATACGCCAGCACGTCCTTGACCTCGGCGCGGTCGAGGAAACCCAAGGCGCCGGTCAGGTGATAGGGAATGCGGCTCAGTTGCAGCGCCTTCTCCAGCGGCCGCGCCTGATGATTGCCGCGATACAGCACCGCACAATCCGACCACGCGAGGCCGTGCTTGTCGCGCAGATGCATCAGTTGCGAGGCGACGCGCTCGGCTTCGTGTTCGGCATCGCGGCATTCCAGTACGCGGATGCGCTCGCCGTCGGCGTGCGCGCTCCAGAGTTTCTTCGGATGCGCGTGCGGGTTCTGCGCGATCAGCGCATTGGCCGCGCGCAGCACGCGCTGCGCGCAGCGGTAGTTCTGTTCCAGCTTCACGACGCGCAGTTTCGGATAATCCTGCGACAGCTTGTCGAGGTTGCCGGGATCGGCGCCGCGCCATGCATAGATCGACTGGTCGTCGTCACCCACGCAGGTGAACGCGCCGCGTTCGCCGGACAGCAATTTGAGGAACGCGTATTGCGCGGCGTTGGTGTCCTGGCATTCGTCCACCAGCAGGTAGCGAAGGCGTTCGCGCCACGCGGCACGCGCTTCCTCGTCGCGCTCCAGCACCGCCACCGGCAGGCGGATCAGGTCATCGAAATCCACCGCGTTGAATGCGGCGAGCCGCTTCTGGTAGGCGGCATAAAGTTGCGCGGCTTCCAGTTCGCGCGGTGCGCGCGCGGCCTCCAGCGCCTGGTCGGGCGTCAGGCCGTCGCTTTTCAGGCGCGACAGCAGCGAGCGCAACTGGAACAGCTTGTCGGACTTCACCGCGGCGCCGGCCAGTTCCTTCACCAAGCCGGCGCTGTCGTCGGCATCCAGCACCGAAAAGCCGCGCCGCAAGCCCGCGCGCGCGTGCTCGATCTGCAGGAACTTCAGGCCCAGCGCGTGGAACGTGCACACGCCCAGGCCTTCGGCCGAGTCACCCTTGAGGCGCTTGGCCACGCGCTCGCGCATCTCGCGCGCCGCCTTGTTGGTGAAGGTGATCGCGGCGATTCTCGCGGCCGGCACCAGGCCGCGTTCGATCAGGTGCGCGATCTTTTCGGTGATCACGCGTGTCTTGCCCGAGCCCGCGCCGGCCAGCACCAGCAGGGGGCCATCGACATGTTCGACGGCGGCGCGTTGTTGGGGGTTGAGCATGCGGGGAACGACAGCGCGAAGACGGTCGACGATGTTACCGTGTCGACTTCCGATTCCTGAAGGACCCCGCATGGCCGAGTCCGACTGGTCGCGTCCGCACTGGGCGCGCGACGAAGCGAAGGCGATGTTGCTG
>DASZTT010000064.1:0-16042 GCA_035547895.1 Rhodanobacteraceae bacterium | reverse complement strand
GGTGCGGCCGATGAAGGACGGCGTGATCGCCGACTTCACCATGACCGAGGCGATGCTGCAGCACTTCATCAAGCAGGTGCACAAGAACCGCTTCCTGCGGCCCAGCCCGCGCGTGCTGGTGTGCGTGCCGTGCGGCTCGACCCAGGTCGAGCGCCGCGCGATCAAGGAATCTGCCGAGGGCGCCGGCGCGCGCGACGTGTTCCTGATCGAGGAACCGATGGCCGCGGCGATCGGCGCCGGCATCCCGGTGCACGAGGCACGCGGCTCGATGGTGCTGGACATCGGCGGCGGCACCTCGGAAGTCGCTGTGATGTCGCTCAACGGCATCGTCTATTCGCAATCCGTGCGCATCGGCGGCGACCGCTTCGACGAAGCCATCATCAATTACGTGCGCCGCAGCAACGGCACGCTGATCGGCGAGCCCACCGCCGAGCGCATCAAGATCGAGATCGGCTGCGCGTACCCGCAGAAAGAGGTGCGCGAGATGGAAGTCTCCGGCCGCAACCTCGCCGAGGGCGTGCCGCGCATGTTCACCATCAACTGCAACGAGGTGCTGGAGGCGCTGCACGAGCCGCTGCATGGCATCGTCGCGGCGGTCAAGGCGGCACTGGAGCAGACCCCGCCGGAACTGTGCTCGGACGTGCACGAACGCGGCATCGTGCTGACCGGTGGCGGTGCGCTGCTGCGCGACCTCGACAAGCTGATCAGCGAGGAAACCGGCCTGTACGTGCAGGTCGCCGAGGACCCGCTGACCTGCGTCGCGCGTGGCGGCGGGCGTGCGCTGGAACTGATCGACATGCACGGAAGCGATTTCTTCGCGAGTGAGTGAGGCCGGCTCCCGGCCGCGAATGGGGAACAACCTTCGCACCCTTCCGCAGGCGGGAAGCCCACGCCGGTTCCGTTGACGTGCGGATCCCGAAAGTGGGAACCTCGAACCGTCGTTCCGCTTCTTTTGTTGCTACGCTGCAGTCCCGCTTCGCCCCGCCCGCATCGCCATGGCGCTTCCGCAAAAGGAATCCTCTCCGATCTTCTCGGACGCGACCGCGGGTACGCTGCGCCTGATTGCCTACCTCGCGCTCGCCGCGATCCTGATGGTGCTGGACCACCGCAATGGCTGGCTGCATCGGGTGCGTTACCTCTCGGCGGCGGCGATCGTGCCGATCTACAAGATGGCGGCCGCGCCGGCCGACTGGGTGCATGACGCCAGCACCGCGTTCGCGCAACGCAGCGCGCTGATCGATGAAAACCGGCAGCTGCGCGAAGCCTTGCTGCTCGCCGAGGCGCGCCTCAACCGCATGGGTGCGGTGGCCCACCAGAACGAACGCCTGAAGGAGTTGCTGGACACCCAGCACCTGCTGGGCATGCACGCGCAACTGGCGCGGCTGATCGACGTGCAGCTCGGTCCGACCCGCGACCACGTGATGTTGAATGCGGGCGCCGACGAGGGCGTGCGCGTGGGCCAGGTGGTGATCGATTCGCACGGCGTGATGGGCCAGATCATCGAGACGCTGCCGCACGCATCGGTGGCGATGCTGGTGATCGATCCCGAGCATGCGGTGCCGGTGATGCTTTCGCGCAACGGCCTGCGCGGCATCGCACACGGAACCGGCGATCCGGATGAACTGGTCGTGCCGAACCTGCCGCTTTCGTCGGACCTGAAACCCGGCGATCAGTGGGTCACCTCGGGACTGGGCGGACGATTCCCCGCCGGTTTTCCGGTCGGCACCATCACCACGCTTCGGCACGGCCCCTCGGGCATGTTCCTGGAGGCGCTGGTGAAGCCCGCCGCCGAACTGCAACGCAGCGGCGAAGTGTTGTTGCTGCGTGAGCAGCCCGATCCGGTCGGGCCACCGGCCCCGGCGCCGGAAGTCGGACCGCCTTCTTCGCTGGCGCCCGCCACGGCGACGCAGAAACCGGATCGCACCCCGCCCGCGGCACCGGCGGCGATTCCCGGGACCGCGCCATGAACCGCCTGCACGCACAAGGCTGGGCGTTCTGGATCGGCATCGCACTCGCGATGCTGCTGATGCTGATGCCGCTGCCCGCGCTGATCCAGCCGCTGAAGCCGTACTGGCCAGCGCTGGTGCTGATCTACTGGTCGCTGGAGGCGACCGATCGCGTCAGCATCGGACTCGCATTCTGCGTCGGCCTTGCCGCCGATCTCCTGAACGGCGCGCTGCTCGGTGACCAGGCCCTGCGCCTGGCGGTGCTGGTGTTCATCGCGTTGCGCTTTCGTTCGCGGCTGCGTTTCTTTCCGATGTGGCAGCAATCGCTGGCGGTGTTCCTGTTGCTGCTCAACAATCACGTGCTGCAGGCGTTGATCCGCGCCTTCGCGGGCGACCCGGCAATGCCCGCGCTGTCGTGGCTGGCGCCGGCGGTGGGTGCGGCGATCTGGCCTTTCGTGTTCCTGCTGCTGGATGACGTCAACACGCGCCTGCGCGGCAAGGGTGCGAAGTCGACATGAACGGGCGCGGCGAGCTGAAGGACGAACGCGAGCGGCGCGCGCGTTTCGGCCGGCGCGCGCTGGCGGGCTTCGCGATCATGCTGGCGCTGGTGATGGTGGTGGCCGGACGCTTCGTCTACCTGCAGGTGTACGAGCACGCCGAGTATTCCACCCGCGCCAAGGCCAACCGCGTGCGCCTGACGCACCTGGCGCCGCCGCGCGGGTTGATCTACGACCGCGAGGGCAAGTTGCTGGCCGACAACGTGCCCGCGTTCCGGCTGGACGTGGTGCCCGACCAGGTGAAGCACATGGACGCGATGCTGGAGCGGCTGTCGGCGGTGGTGCCGTTGACCGACGACGACATCCGGCGCTTCAAGCAGAGCCTTAAACAGCACCGTTCGTTCGAAGCGGTGCCGCTGAAGTTTCACCTCACCGAAAGCGAGCGCGACCGCTTCGCGATCGACCAGTGGCAGTTCCCCGGCGTCAGCATCTCACCGTACCTCACCCGCAACTATCCCTACGGCCCGGCCTTCGCGCACGTCATCGGCTACGTCGGCCGCATCGACGACAAGGAACTGCAACACCTCGATCCCGACAAGTACGCGGGCAGCACGCACATCGGCAAGACCGGCATCGAAAAGGAATACGAGGATCTGCTGCACGGCACTCCCGGTTACGAAGTGGTCGAGGTCAACGCCAACCAGCGGCCGCTGCGCGTGCTGCAGCAGGTCGCCGCGAAACCCGGCAGGAACCTCTACCTGACCATCGACGAGCGCTTGCAGCAGGCCACCATCGATGCCTTCGCGGGACAGACCGGCGCCGCGGTGGCGATCGACCCGCGCAACGGCAACGTGCTCGCGATGGTGACGGTGCCGAGTTTCGATCCCAACCTGTTCGTCAACGGCATCAGCCGGGCCGACTACTCCGCGCTGCTGGACGACGAGGAAAAGCCGTTGCTCAACCGCGCGATGCGCGGCGGCTATCCGCCGGGTTCGACGGTGAAGCCGTTCCTTGGATTGGGCGGCCTGGAACTCGGCCTGCGCACGGCGACCGACACGGTGCTGTCCACCGGCACCTGGTACATCCCGGGTTCTTCGCGCGGCTATCGGGACGACACGCGCTACGGCGCCGGCAACGTCAATCTCGTGCAGGCGATCACGCAGTCGGTCAACACGTACTTTTATTCGCTGGCCTACAAGATGGGCATCGGCAAATTCGATCAGTGGATGGCGAAGTTCGGATTCGGCCGTCCCACCGGCATCGACCTGCCCGACGAAACCGGGGGCGTGCTGCCCTCGCCCGAGTGGAAGCGCAAGACCTTCAGGCAACCGTGGTATCCGGGCGAAACCGTGATCGCGGGCATCGGCCAGGGCTACTGGATGGTGACGCCGCTGCAGATGGCGCACGCGCTGGCCACGCTGGCCGGCGGCGGGTTGTCGCACACGCCGCACCTGCTGGCCGCCACCAGCGACGGACTGGGCAAGCCTGAGATCCCTTCCCGGCAACCTGCGCCCGTGCAGATCACCCATGATCCCGCCGACCTCGCAGTGGTGAGGCAAGGCATGCTGGGCGTGGTGTACAACCCCGCCGGAACGGCGTACGCCGCCGGCATCGGCAAGGGGTTTCCGTACCTGATTGCGGGCAAAACCGGCACCGCCGAGCGTTATTCGCGCACCACCGAGGCCTACAACACCAACAAGAACCTCGCCTATCTTGCTGCGCGCCATCGTGCCTGGTTCATCTGCTACGCGCCCGCCGACCATCCGCAGATCGCGATCGCGGTGGCACTGGAACACGGTGCCTGGGGCGGCAGCGCGGCCGCGCCGATCGCCCGCAAGATGCTGGACCAGTGGCTGGCGGATACGCCGCCTTCCGAGCGGCCGCCCATTCCGGTGACCGCCGTCGCGTCGCCGCCCGCGACATCCTCGCCGACGACGCCATGAACGAATTCGCCGCCAGCCTTGCCGCGCGCGCCTTCCGGCTGGGACGCCGGGTGTTTTCGCGCCCCCGCATCGACCTGCCGCTGGCGGTCGGACTCCTCATCCTCGCGTTGATGGGACTGACAGTGCTGTACAGCGCCAGCAATCTCGACACGGGAACGCTGGCGGGGCAAGCCACCCGTTTCGTGATCGGCGCCGTGCTGATGATCGCGATCTCGCGCATTCCGCCCAACCTGCTGCGCGCATGGACGCCGTGGTTCTACGCGATCGGCGTGCTGCTGCTCGTCGTGGTCAAGGTGCTGGGCGAAGGACAAGGCGCGAATCGCTGGCTCGACATCGGTCTGATCCGTTTCCAGCCGTCCGAACTGATGAAGCTGGCGATGCCGATGATGATCGCGTGGTACCTGCATCCGCGCCCGCTGCCGCCGCGCTGGCGCGACCTGTTCATCACGCTGGTCCTGATCGCGATCCCGGCATTCCTGATCTTCAAGCAACCGGATCTCGGGACCGCGTTGCTGGTCGCGGCCTCGGGGCTGTTCGTGCTGTTCCTCGCCGGCCTGCAATGGTGGAAGATCGGCGCCGCGACCGTGGCAGCCGCTGCCGCCGGACCCATCGCCCTGCACTTCATGCACGGCTACCAGCGCCAGCGCATCGTGACGTTCCTGCATCCCGAGAGCGACCCGCTCGGCAGCGGCTGGCACATCCTGCAGTCGATGATCGCGGTCGGCTCCGGAGGCATCCTCGGCAAGGGCTTCAACCAGGGCACGCAATCGAAGCTGGAATTCCTGCCCGAGCACACCACCGATTTCATCTTCGCGGTGCTCGGCGAGGAATTTGGACTGGTCGGCGTGCTCGCGCTGCTGGCGGTGTACGCGTTCATCGTCGGGCGCTGCCTGTGGATCGCCGCCAACGCGCGCGACACCTGGTCGCGCCTGGTCGCCGGCGCGTTCGCGCTGGCCTTCATGGTGTACGTGATCGTCAATGGCGGCATGATCTCGGGCCTGCTGCCCGTGGTCGGCGTGCCGTTGCCGCTGGTGAGCTACGGCGGCACTTCCGCGATCACGCTGCTGGCGGGCTTCGGGGTGGTGATGTCGATCCACGCGCACAGGAAGTGGACGCCGTAGCGCGCGGCGCCTGGCGCGGTCCGCCCGAAAACAGGCCCCACGGCCCGACCAATTCCACGTACGACAGCACCAGGTGGCGAAATAAGCCTGTCAGCAAATAGGCAACCATCACGGCCAGAACAGCCGTCAGCCCGATCACCCAGCTGGATGGATGCGTGTTCCGCGGAAACATTGCAATGGACGCGGCAAATGCTGCGGCCAGCGGCACCAACGCGGTCATCATGTCCCAGAAATAGGGCGTGCGCACGGGATTGTTGCAGTGTCCGCACTTGCGCGACCAACCGGGGAGGCCGCGCCCGTAGAACTGACACAGGTCCAGGTACCCGAAACGGATCCAGCAGCCGCAGTGCGGGCAGCGTTTTTGTATCCCCAACATGTCCCACTCCAAACCCCAATGACCGCTTGGGAAACCGGTACGGCGCAGTTACCCGAGCACGGCTCCCCAACGGGCCAACAGCAACGCAATCACGACGATGGGCGATCCTATGTCGCGCAGCGCGCGTTGGGCCGTCCGGTAATCCACCCCCTGGAAGACCCGGCCTTCGCGACTCCACGATCCCGGTTTCCGGGTCATGTGGTACAGGATGAAATTGGTCGCGAACATCGCGATGAAACAGCTGGCGAGCATCGGCGGCAACGTCATCAGCATGGCCGCCTCGCCACTGGTGTTGGCCAGGGGCAAGCCCACGTGTCCGGGATGCAGTGCATTGCGCAACATGATCGCAAGCGCGCTCAAACCGAACGTCGTGACCAGCCACAACGGGAGGAACAACAACGGCGGGAGGACATCGATGCCGCGCCTTGGATGCCGTGGCGCTGTCGGGCCTTCGGTCAAGGGCATGTTGCAATGGGCATCGAACAGCACTCGACCTGATGGATCATCGTGCTCTTGCCGTGGCTCGGGCATGGCCATCCATACGCGCAATCAATGTATGGACGGAACCGTATCGCAGCCCTCCATCCAGGGCAATGATCCGCACGCAGACGGGCCGGCGGCACCAGCGCAGGCAGCGACTCGCTAGAATGCGCGTTTGCCTTGCGAACCGCGCCGCGCGCGGAACCCCGGGACCCAGGTGATGGACAAGAGTTTCGACCCCAGGCAGATCGAATCGAAGTGGTATGCGCGCTGGGAAGACGCGGGCGGCTTCAGGCCTTCCGGCAAAGGCGCGCCGTATTCGATCCTGCTGCCCCCGCCGAACGTCACCGGCACGCTGCACATGGGCCACGCATTCCAGCAGACCATCATGGATGCGCTGATCCGGCACGCGCGGATGTCCGGCAAGAACACCTTGTGGCAGGGCGGCACCGACCACGCCGGCATCGCGACGCAGAAGATCGTCGAGAACCAGTTGGCCGCGGAAGGCAAGACACGGCACGATCTCGGCCGCGAGCAATTCATCGAGCGCGTGTGGCGGTGGAAGCAGGAATCCGGCTCCACGATTACCCAGCAGATGCGGCGCCTGGGTGCAAGCGTCGATTGGTCGCGCGAACGCTTCACGATGGATGAAGGCTTGTCCGCGGCGGTGCGCAAGGTTTTCGTCGAGTGGTACCGCGCCGGCCTGATCTATCGCGGCAACCGGCTGGTGAACTGGGATCCGGTGCTGATGACTGCGGTGTCGGACCTCGAAGTCAACAACGTCGAGCGCGACGGCTCGATGTGGTACATCTGCTATCCCTTCAGCGACGGTCCCGTCGACGGCATGCGCGGCATGACCATCGCCACCACGCGACCGGAAACCATGCTCGCGGACGGCGCGCTGGCGGTGCATCCCGAAGACGAACGTTATCGCCACCTCGTGGGGCGCTACGTGGACCTGCCGCTTTGCAATCGCCAGATCCCGATCATCGCCGACGCATTCGTCGATCGCGAGTTCGGCAGCGGCTGTGTCAAGATCACCGGCGCGCACGATTTCAACGACTACGAAGTCGCCAAGCGCCATTCCATCGACATGATCATCATCATGACGCTGGATGCGCGCATGAACGACAGCGCGCCCGCCGCGTACCGCGGCATGGATCGATACGAAGCGCGCAAGGCGGTGGTTGCCGATCTGGAACGGCAGGGATTCCTGATCAAGGTCGAACCGCACAAGCACCAGGTGCCGGTGAGCCAGCGCTCGGACGCGGTGATCGAGCCGATGTTGACCGACCAGTGGTTCGTGGACCTCACCTCGGAGAAGGGCCGCGCCGCGATCACGCAACCGGCGCTGGACGCCGTGCGCAACGGCGACATCCGGTTCGTGCCGGAAAACTGGACGACCACTTACACGCAATGGCTCGACAACATCCAGGACTGGTGCATTTCGCGCCAGTTGTGGTGGGGCCACCGCATTCCGGCGTGGTACGACGAAGCCGGCAACATCTTCGTCGGCGAGGACGAGGCCGATGCGCGCGCGCACGCGAGCGTGCAACCGGTCGGTGCGTTGCGGCAGGACGACGACGTGCTCGACACGTGGTTCTCGTCGGCGCTGTGGCCGTTTTCCACGCTGGGCTGGCCCTCGAACGAGCCGGTGAAGAACGAGCGCGGCGAGGTCGTCGCGAACTGGCCGGCCGACAAGATTTTCCTGCCGAGTGCGGTGCTGGTCACCGGCTTCGACATCATCTTTTTCTGGGTCGCGCGGATGGTGATGACGACCCTGTATTTCACGAAGCAGGTGCCGTTCCGCGAGGTGTACATCAATGCGATCGTGCGCGACGCCGAAGGCCAGAAGATGTCCAAGTCCAAGGGCAACACCCTGGACCCGCTGGACCTGATCGACGGCATCACCCTGCCCGCGCTGATCGAAAAATCGACGAGGTCATTGTTGATCCCGCAGGTGCGCGAAAAGGTCGAAAAGCGCATCCGCAAGGATTACCCCGAGGGCATCACCGCGATCGGCACCGACGCGCTGCGCTTCACTTTCGCGGCGCTGGCCAGCTACAGCCGCACCATCAACTTCGACATCAAGCGCGCGGAAGGCTACAAGGCGTTCTGCAACAAGCTGTGGAACGCCGCGCGGTTCGTGTTGATGAACATTGAGCCCCTCTCCCCCCGGGAGAGGGGTTGGGGTGAGGGTTCGGCTCCCGCCAAAAGTTCCGGTAGGTCCGAACCCTCATCCGGCGCTTCGCGCCACCTTCTCCCTGGGGGAGAAGGAAAAGCAGCAACCGAAGCGGAGCGCTGGATACTCACACGCCTGCACGCGACGCTCGGGGAAGTGGAACGGCATTTCGCGACGTACCGCTTCGACCACCTCGCACAGGCGCTGTACGAATTCGTGTGGAACGAATACTGCGACTGGTTCCTGGAGCTCTCCAAGCCTGCGCTCAATGGCGGCGATGCCGAAGCCGCGGCATCCACGCGGCGTACCTTGCTGGTGGTGCTGGAGACGGCGCTCCGCGCGCTGCACCCGATCGTTCCCTTCATCACCGAGGAAATCTGGCAGTCGGTGGCGCCGCAGCTCGGACTCGACGAGTCCAGCATTCTCGAACGCGCCTATCCGCACGCAGACGAATTCGCGGCGGACGCTGCGGCCAGCGCGGAGATCGAATGGTTCAAGGCGGTGCTGACCGGCGTGCGCAAGATCCGTTCGGAAATGAACATCGCGCCGGGCAAGACCATTCCGTTGCTGCTGGCCGACGGCGATGCCGAGGACCGGCGCCGCGCAGAGAAGTTTTCGGGCCAGATCGCATTCCTCGCACGCTGCGAGGCGCCGCGCTGGCTCGCATCGAACGAGGCAGAACCTGCGGCGGCCGCGGCAGTGGTCGGCAACCTGCGCGTACTGATTCCACTCGCCGGCCTGATCGACCTCGACGCCGAACGTGCCCGCCTCAAAAAGGAAATCGCGCGCATCGAAGGCGAGATCAGGAAATGCGAAGGCAAGCTCGGCAACGCGAATTTCGTCGATCACGCGCCCGCGGCGGTGGTCGAGCAGGAACGCGTGCGCTTGTCCGACTGGAATGCGCAGATCGACGCACTGCGCGGGCAGGCCGAAAAACTCGGCGCCTGACGCGCTACTCCAACTGCCCGGCTTCCTCGGGAAACAGCACGTCGATGAAGCCGAAACGCGAGAAGTCGGTGATGCGCGACGGATACAGGCGTCCGATCAAATGGTCGCACTCGTGCTGCACCACGCGGGCATGGAAGCCTTCGGCGGTGCGGTCGATCGGCACACCATTGGGATCGACGCCCTGGTAGCGGATCATGCTGTGGCGGCTCACCACGCCGCGCAGCCCCGGTACCGACAGGCAACCTTCCCAGCCTTCCTCCATGTCGCGCGACAGTGGCGTGATCAGCGGATTCAGCAGGATCGTGCGCGGCACTTCCGGTTCGTCCGGATAGCGGTCGGAATGCTCAAAACCGAACACTACCAGTTGCAGGTCCACGCCGATCTGCGGCGCGGCCAGGCCGACGCCATCGGCGTCCTGCATGGTTTCGAACATGTCGGTGATCAGGTCGTTCAATTCGGCGGTGCCGAACATCGAGGCCGGCACCGGCGGCGCGACGCGCAGCAGGCGCGGGTCGCCCATTTTCAGGATTTCGCGGATCATGCTTGCTACACCGTTTTCAGTCGGAAGCGACACGACGCAGCCACAAGGCCGGCGCCGTCAGGGCAAAGTGCAACCAGACGCCGCACCATACCAGCATGCGCGTGAACGGTCCGCGCGCAGCCGGGTCGAATTTGCGAAACCATCGCCACATCCCACGATGCTTGTGCCAGCTGACGAACACCGGCCGATGCCGGCTGGACCCGCCCTTGCCATGATGCACGCGCACGTCGCCCGCGAGCCACACCGAATAGCTCGCATCGCGGGCACGCCTGCAAAGATCCAGATCCTCGCAATGCAGGAAGTAGCCTTCGTCGAAACCGTGCAGGCGGTCGAACACGCTGCGCGGCAGCAACATCAGCGCGCCCGACACGTTCTCGGCTTGGATCGGTGCCTCCGGAATCGGTCCCGACACGTCCACGCCTTCGCAGCGTGCGTCTTCGGCTTCGCGTTTCGCGCGGCCGGTCATCGCGTTGAGCGAGCGGCGCAACAGCGGATCGCGCCGGCGCGAGGCCGGGTCGGGCGTGCCAGCCGCATCGCAAACCACCGCGCCGACCACGCCGGCATCGGGATGCGCACGCACCACGTCCAGCATGCGCGCGAGCGTATCCTTTTCCAGCAGGCAATCGGGGTTCAGGACCAACAACGCGTCGCCACGCGCCTGCCGTGCACCGATGTTGACCGCCGGTCCGAAGCCAAGGTTCGCGTGGTTGCAGATCACGCGCACGCGCTCGTCATGCTCATAAGCCCGCGCCAGCGCCTGCGGCACGCCGTCACGCGACGCGTTGTCCACGAGGATCACCTCCACCAGCACATTCGACGCCAGCGCACGCGCCACGCATTCGCGCAGCGACGCGCCGCTGTCGGCGGCGACGATGAGGATGGACGTCAGTGTTGCGGCCATTCGCGCAGTCTAGCTTCCTGTCATCCTGCGGATCGACCAGGAAGAAGCGCGATTTTCCATTTCTGGCGTTTCACCACAAAACGCTGGTCTATCGCTCGACCACCGTCATGCCGCTGATCCGCAAACTGCCTGCGATCGCGGTGCGCAAGCGCTCGGCGGCGGCTCGGTCGACGACAGGCCCGGCGCGGACGCGCCAGGTCGTACCCGCGGCCACCTGCGCGTTTTCGACATAGCTCGCGAAGCCGTTTTGCTGCAACTTGCCACGCAAGGCTTCTGCATCGGCGTTGTTGGTGAAGGACGCAACCTGCACGGCCCAGCCACCGGACGATGCGGCTGAAGATGCGCCATCCGCCGGTACGGTTTCCGCAGGCGTGGCCGTGGAAGCGCCCGCACCGGTTCCGGCAGCTGCTGCGCTGCTGGTGCTGCTCGCCGGCAGGATCGGCTTCAGGGATTCGAACTGGGTTTCGTACTCGTCGGTGTTCTGCCGCGCTTCCTCCGGGTTGCGGATGATGCGCGGCGTGATCAGCACGATCAGCTCGGTGCGGTCGCGGTTGCGATCGGTGGTGCCGAACAGACGCCCCAGCACTGGAATGCGGTTGAGGAACGGCACGCCGTTGTCCTGGACGCTGTCGGTCTGCTGGATCAGGCCGCCCAGCAGGACCGTCTGGCCGCTCTGCACCGCGACCTCGGTCGAGAGCGCGCGGTTGGAAATGGTGTAGTTGCCGTTCTTGTCGGTGGTGGCGGAAGGCTTGCTGACGATCTGCTGCACGTCCAGGTACACCAGGCCGCCGGGGCTGACGCGCGGCACCACGTCCAGCAGCACGCCGGTATCGATGTACTGCACCTGGCCCGCGTTGACGCTGTCCGAGGTAGAACCAATGCCGGGGACGAGGTAGGTCTGCACGATCGGAATCTTCTCGCCCACCTTGAAGGTGGTTTCCTGGTTGTTGAGCACCACGGTGGACGGCGCCGAGAGCACCTTGGCGTCGCCGCTGCTCTCCATCGCGCTCAACGCGAATTGCAGCTTGTTGCCGGCGAATGAATAGAACAACGCATCCGACGTGGAGTACTTGACGCCACCCAGTCCCGCGGCGCCCTGGTGGCGGTGATACGACTCGTCGGTGTTCGGCGGCGAACCCGGCTGCGTGCCGATCAGGCCGCCGAGGTAATACTGCACGCCGAACTGGAACTCGCCGGTCAGGTTGACCTCCAGCACCTTGGTTTCGATTTGCACCTGCAACGGCTTCTCGTCGAGCCGCTGGATCACCGGCAGCAACTTCTGCCATTCACTCGGCGTCGCGCGGACCAGCAATTGGTTGTTCTCGTTTACGGCGGCGATGCGCACGCCTTCGCTGGTCGTGAACGCGACGCTGCCCTGGTTGCCCTGCTGCTGGCGGCGGCTTTGGGTGGAACCGGACACCATGCCGTTGTCGCTGCCGCTTCCGCTGCCGCCGAACATGTCTCCGGTGCCGTTCTCGGTGCCGCCAAATGTGCTGTCCTGCGCGAACGAGCCGAATCCCTGCTGCGCGCCGAGCCGGCCCTGGCCGGTCTGTTCCAGCGGGGAAAAGCCCGGTGCCACGGCGCCGTTCTGCGACTCCGAATTGCCGTTGGTGTTGTTGCCGAACAATTCGTTGAGATGCTTGGCAAGATCCGACGCCTTTACGTTGAGCACGTTGTAGACGTACAGGCCCGAGGCATTGCCCGCGCCGTTGTCGATGGTCGTGACCAGTCGCCGTACCTCGTCGATGTACGACGGCTGCGAGGTGATCACCACCAGCGAATTGCTTTGCTTGAGCGGAATCAGCCGGACCATGCTGGACAGGTTGCCCGCGGCAGTGGCGCCCGAATTGCCGAACGTCACCGTGACGTTGCTGCCCGGCACCTTCTGCTGGTTTTCGTTCTTCTCCTCGCCGCCCTGCTCGCTGAAAATCGTTTCGAGCTGGCCGACCAGTTCCGAAGCCTGCACGTGTTCCAGTGGAATCACCGCCACCGACATCCCGCGCAACCAGTCCACGTCGAAGGTGCGCACGATGCGCTGGTAGTTGCCCAGTTCGTCGGGCGTGCCGCCCATCACCAGGATGTTGCGCAACGGATCCACCAGCAGGAACGCCTTGGGGTCCGCGAACGGCTTCAGCAGCTTCTGCATCGCATCGGCCGATACGTAGTGCAGCGGGAACAGGCGTGCGGCGTAGCCCATGCCGGGCGGCACCGCGCCCAACCCCGGCACGAGGTTGCCGGGCGCGGCCTGATCGATCGGCACGACAAGGTAGCGCCCGTTCTGCCGGATCAGCGCATTGCCGGTCCACGACAGCAGCATCTGCAGGATCGGCAGCACCTCGTCCTGGGTGACCGGCTGTGATGTCGCGAACGTCACGGTGCCCTTGACGCTGGGCGCGATCGAATAGTTGGCGTGCAACACGTCACCGAGGATCGCCTTGACCGCGGCCTGCACCGGCTGGTTGTCGAAGTTGAAGGTGATCGTTCCGCCGGCGTTGGCTTCGGCCCCGGATTTGCCGTGCGCGGCGGCGGCATTGATGAACACGCCGGTGCCGTATTGCTGCTCCGGCGCGGCGGCGTTCGCGAGCGTCTGGTTTTCCTGTGCGGTGCCCACGTCCAGCGGCTGGGGTACCGGCTTGTGGGTGCCGGCGATCGCCTGGCGCTGGAGGGTGTAATCGGTATCGGGCCGGATCTGCGGGGCGCAGCCGGCCAGCACTCCCACCGTGCAGATGATCCCCAGCGTTGCCAGCTTCTTGTACACGTGGTGCTCTCCAGACGATCGACTGCATGAAGCCGGTCACGCCGGACCGGCAGGTTGTCGGACAAGTGGTGTCCTGCACTTGTTCAACGCGCCAGCATCATCCATGGCCCGCGCCGGCAGATTGCCTCACTCCCCAGCGCATCAACCGCCACCGTCGTGTTGGCGTGCCGCGCGGCGCCGCGCCGCTTCGATGCGTGCCCGCAGTTGGCGGGCACGCGCCTCGGCGGATGGGGGTTCACGGGGCACGCCCATCGGCATCTGCCGCCCCGAATCGTTCTGGGCCTGGCGCGAGACCATAGCAGATGCGCCCTGATCCGCGCTTTGCTGCGTGTCGTTGTCGTTCGGCGGCGCGCTCGAGTCGGGCGCCGGACCGGGAATCAATTGCAGATTCACTCGCGTGCCCGAGGCATCCACCACGGCGCTGCGCGGATGCAGTTCGACCAGCGCCGGACCGCCGCGCGAGGGCCGTCCCTCGATGACGCGGTAATCCCTGTTGTTGGTCTTGTCGTGCAGGATCGCCATCTTGAGGTCCGGCAGCATGATCACGCCGGTCAATTGCAGGTCGCCGGTCGCCTCGTCGCCATTGCCGGTCGCGGCTTCCGGCGTGCGCGACGGATTGAACAGCGGGTGCTGCCAGACCGCGGCGTATTCGTCCAGCGGCGGCACCGCGGGTGCCGGCAGGTTGGTTCCGACCGGCGGCAACCTGGGGGGCGCGGCCTTGTCGTGCCAGCGCAGGCCGCGCCCGAGGCCCAGCCACAGCGCGATCAGGACCAGCAGCAGCACTGCGGCCACGGTGCCCAGCGACGGCGTGAGGCGGCGACGATCGGCGGCGTTCATGGCGACGGACTCGACGGACGCAGGTAACCCGACAGCGAAAGCTGCGCCTGCATGCGTCCGGTGGGCGAACGGGCAATCGTCAGGTTGTCGACGAACAGGTACGGCAGGCCGCGATCGAAATCGTGCAGCACCGCGGACAGCGGCTGCATGCCGCAATCGAGCGTGATGCTGACGCTGACGCGACGGAACGGTTCGTTGCCGCTGTCCTGTTCGATCGGCATCTTGGAAGGCATGCTGCAACCCGCACCTTCGTGCTCGTGCGCGGCAACCACGTCGGAGGCGCGCTGGATCAGGTCGGCCGACGCGGTGCTGGGGTCGGTGGCCGAAAGGAATGCGTTGACCGTGGCGCCGCCGCGCTCGAGATCCGCGACGCGCCTCTGCAACAGCGGCCGTTCGGCGATCGCGGCAGCGTACTTCGCCTGGATCGATTGCAGGTCGTGCATCTGGCTGTCCACGCCCATCAGCGGCGCGACGAACCACCAGTGCAGCAGCACGAAATACGCGATCGCCAGCGCGACCAGCGCCAGCACGACGGCGGCCGCGCGCGATTGCATCGGCGTCATGCGTCGGGCGTCAATGCGCATGGTCGGGGGCCTGGTGCCTGATGCGCGCGGTCAGTTCGAAGCGTTCCTTGCCGGTGGCGGGGTCGGGCTGGATCACGCCCTGCAACTTGGGTTCCCCGAGGACTTTCGAGCCGCCCAGCGTGTCGACCAGCGCCGCGGCCTTGTCGGCTTCGCCCTTGATGTCGAGCCCGCCGGAATCGTCCAGCGTCATGGCATCCAGCCACGCCGTCGCCGGCATGCGCCGGGTCAGTTCGTCGAGGACCGCCAGCGGCGGGGGATTCTCGGCCTTGCGCTTCACCAGGAATTGCGAGGCGGCGACCGCCGCGGTCAGTTGCGCACGCAACTGTTCGGATTGGGTCGCCTGCGCGCGCATCGCGTCCACCTCCTCCTGCATCTTCGCCAATGCCGCGCGGCGATTGTCCAGCCACTGCGCCAGGATCAGCACCACCAGCAGCACGCAAGCCGCGGCGAGCATCCAGTTGACGCGCCGCCGCTTGTCCGGCCGGCGCGGGCGGCGGCCGGCCGGCAACAAGTCGACGCCCGCGAGCGTGCCGTTGCCGGCCTGCACGTCCACGCAATCGGGATGCACCCCGATCGCGGCCAGGCGTTCCAGCATCGGATCGAGTTCGGCGCGGGGTGCGGCGTACAAATCGAGCACTACCTGGCCCGCGGGCGCGGGCGCCGTGCTGACGCGCACGTCGAAATAAACTTGTTCGGGTTTGAACGGCGTTTGCCGGTCGAGCTCGTAACCGACCACCTTGCGCGGATCGGCCGCGGCCGCCAGCGGCATCAAGAGCCGGCGCTGCAATACCGAGGTGCCCGCCACCACCAGTACCAGCCGGCGATCGTCCGGGTCGATGCCTGCGCAGGCACTGGTGAACGCTGCGCGCTGGACCTCGACCGGAGCCTCGGCTGGAATCGTGGCCAGCACGTCGCCGGTGCGTGCGCG
>DASZTT010000063.1:0-11836 GCA_035547895.1 Rhodanobacteraceae bacterium | reverse complement strand
TGGCGCGGGGCGCGTACACCGGCGCGCTGGGTTATCTTTCACGAAATGGCAATCTCGATTCGAACATCCTCATTCGCACCATGGCGCTCGAAGACGAGCGTCTGGTTTTTCGCGCCGGTGCCGGCATCGTGGTGAATTCCGAAGCCGAACGCGAACTCGCCGAGACGCGCGCGAAAGCGCGCGGCCTGCTGCGCGCCCTGCAAGTTGGCGCGGCATGACGGCGCGCATCCTGGTCAATGGTGTCGAAGAGGATCGCGTGTCTGCGCTGGATCGTGGTCTGGCCTACGGCGACGGGCTGTTCGAAACGATTCGCGCGATCAACGGCGCGGCACCGTTGTGGGCGCGCCACATGTCGCGCCTGCATGAGGGTTGCGCGCGGCTCGGCTTGCCCGCGCCCGGGGCCGAAACGCTGGCGGAGGAATTCACGCGCGTCGTCGAAGGATCGCCGGATGCCGTGGTGAAGGTCATCCTGACCCGCGGCGTGGGCGAGCGCGGCTACGCGCCGCCGGCAACGGTGAATGCCACGCGCATCGTCGCCGCGCTTCCGGCGCCGCGGCTGTCGGCGGATTGGTACCGTGATGGAATCCGGGTACGCTGTTGCGCGTTGCGGCTTGCGGTCCAGCCGCGACTCGCCGGCATCAAGCATCTGAATCGACTCGAACAGGTGCTCGCGCGCGGGGAATGGTCGGACGCGGACGTGGTCGAAGGGTTGCTGTTCGACCGGGCCGGCCGGCTGGTGTCCGCGACGGCGGCCAACGTGTTCGTCGCCATCGATGGCGTGTTGCGGACGCCGCCGGTCGATGCGTGCGGCGTGGCGGGCGTGTTGCGCGGCGCGTTGCTGGAGTCCCTGCCGGATGTTCGTGAGCAGACGATGACGAAGGAAGACCTGATGCGTGCGGATGAAATGTTCCTCACCTCCAGCGTGCGCGGCGTGCTGCCGGTATGCATGCTTGACGAACGCGGGCTGCGGATCGGCCGGCATGCGCGTGCCGCGCAGGCGCAATGGCACGCACTCGGATTGCCGGGAGGAGAGGCGTAATGCCATCGCAGCACCGCGCGAGCCATTTCGGCCGGGGCAACGTGGTCGTGCGCAGCATGTCGATCGTGATCGTCCTGGCGATCGTCGCCGCGATCGCATGGGCCGGCATCAGCTACGTGCACTTCACGCGCACGCCCCTGAGCGTCCACGCGACAGGGCAGACGCTGGAGGTGGCCAAGGGCGAAGGTTTCGGCGGCATCGTCGCGCAGTTGCGCCGCGAAAAACTGTCGGATGCGCCGCCACTCCTGTGGCGCGCGCTGGCGTGGCGGCTCGGTGTCGCCAACCGGTTGCACGCCGGCGAATACGCACTGGCACCGGGCATGACGCCCACCGTGTTGCTGGAAAACATGGCGGCAGGCCGCGTGCTGCATCATCGCGTGACGCTGGTGGATGGCTGGACGTTCGCGCAGGTGCGGCAGGCGTTGCAGAAGGCGCCGAAGCTTGCGCACGACATCGTCAAGCTGGGCGACGCCAACGTGATGACGAAGCTGGGTGATGCCGGCCAATCGCCGGAAGGAGAGTTCATGCCAGACACCTATGATTACGTGCTCGGCATGTCCGATCTCGATGTGCTGGCGCGGGCGCACAAGGCGATGCAGGCGTTCCTTGCCGCGCAATGGTCGCGGCGCGATCCGTCGATCTGGCCGCAGCAACCGTACCAGGCAGTGATCCTGGCTTCGCTGGTCGAGAAGGAAACCGCGGTGCCCGCCGAGCGTCCCGAAATCGCGGGCGTGTTCGAGCGCCGCCTCAAGCTGGGCATGAAACTCGAAACCGACCCGAGCGTGATCTACGGCATGGGCGCGAGCTATGCCGGCAAGATCCACAAGATCGATCTGCAGACCGACACGCCGTACAACACGTACACGCGCTACGGCCTGCCGCCCACGCCGATCGCGCTGCCCAGCCGCGCCGCGATCCATGCAGTGCTTCATCCCGCGCAGGGCGACGCGTTGTATTTCGTGGCGAAGGGCGATGGCACGCATGTGTTCTCGGCCACGCTGGCCGAGCAGAATGCGGCGGTGAAGAAGTACATCCTCGGGAAGAAGAATCAGTGAAGGGCCGGCTGATCACGCTGGAAGGCGGCGAGGGCGCGGGCAAGAGCACGCTGCTGGCGGGGCTGCGCGAACATCTCGAACGCAGCGGCGTGGACGTCGTTTACACGCGCGAACCCGGCGGCACGGCGGTGGGCGAAGCCGTGCGCGCGCTGGTGCTCGATCCTGCGCATCGCGGCCTCGCCGCGGAAACCGAATTGCTGTTGATGTTCGCGGCGCGCGCGCAACTCGTGCGCGACGTGCTGCAGCCGGCACTCGCGGCCGGACGCTGGGTGTTGTGCGACCGCTTCACCGACGCGAGCTACGCTTATCAGGGCGGTGGCCGTGGCGTCGACATGGCGCGCATCGCCGAACTGGAACGCCTCGCGACGGCGGGCCTGAAACCCGACCTGACCCTGCTGCTGGATTTGCCGGTTGCGGCCGGGCGCGCGCGTGCCAGCCAGCGCGGCGGCGCCGATCGCATCGAAGCCGAGCGCGACGATTTCTTCGAACGCGTGCGCGCGACGTACCGCGCGCGTGCGCATGCCGAGCCGGCGCGCTTCCGGGTGATCGATGCGTCGCTTCCCGCGGCCGACGTGCTGGCTGCGGCAGTAGCCGCGATGGAAGCCTTGCGCGCGAAGGCAGTCCCATGAATCGGTGCTTTCATCGCTCGTCAGGCATGTCGCTCCGCAATGCCGGCCTGCGCGGGCATGACGGTTTCAGCGATTGCGGGGGATCCCGATGAGTGACGAAGAAGCCGTCGTCGTCGCCATCGCGCCCGGCGATCCGATGCCCGCATGGTGCCGCGCACAGTGGGAGGTGCTCGCCGCGCGGGCTGCCAACGGCACCTTGCCGCACGCATTGTTGCTGTGCGGCCCCGCGGGTCTGGGCAAGCGTGCGTTGACCGAGGCGTTCGTGCGCGCACGCCTGTGCGAGTCGCCGCGTGACGGGCAGGCTTGCGGCGCGTGCCGCGCCTGCAAACTGCTCGCGGCCGGCACGCATCCGGATCGCATGCTGGTGACACTGGAAGTCAACGAAAAAACCGGCAAGCTGCGCAAGGAAATCGTGGTCGACCAGATCCGCGATCTGTCCTCGCGCCTCGCGATGGCCAGCCAGCTTGGCGGCTGGCAGATCGCGGTGATCGATCCGGCCGATGCGATGAACACGCCCGCGCAGAATGCGCTGTTGAAGACACTCGAAGAACCGGGCGATGCCAGCCTGATCGTGCTGGTCGCCGATCAGCCATGGCTGCTCAGCGCCACGATCCGCAGCCGCTGCCAACGTCTCGACTTTGCCATACCGTCGCATGACGAAGCACTGGCATGGCTGTCCGCGCGCGGCGTCGAATCGGCCGAAGCCGTGCTGGCCGCGGCGGGCGGCAACCCCGGCCAGGCCTGGCTGCTGGCCGAGCAGGGCGGCATGCAGCGCCGCCAGGAAGTCGCGCGCGACCTGCTGGCGTTGGCAGCCGGCCGTGCGCACGCGCGCGAGATCGGCAAGGCCTGGGCCGGCGACGAACCGGGCCAGCGCCTGGACCAGGCCGCGCGCTTGCTGGAAGGCGCGCTGCGCGCGCGCGCGCAGGGCGGCAGGGCACGCTTCGATCCCGGCTGGGACGACGAGGTGCTGGCCGAACGCTTTGCCAGCGCCAATCGCCTGCGCGCGTTGCTCAATGGACCCTTGCGCGCCGACCTCGCCCTGTTCGAATGGCTGGACGGCTTGCCGCGCGGCTGATTTTGCGGCCCGCCTGTCGCGCATACCCGGTCAGTGCACGGTCAACCGCGCGCGGGCACAATCGCGCTCCGGTTGCGCCACCCGTCGCGGTGGCCAAGGAATATCGCTTGCGCCTGGAAAAGCCTTCAGACCTGCTTGATCCCGACGCACTGCTGAGGCCCCCGGGTGCCCGGCTGATGGTGCTGGCGCCGCATCCCGACGATGAATCGCTGGCGGCGGGCGGACTGATCCAGCGCGCACTGGAATGCGGCACATCCGTGAGCGTGGTGTTCGTCACCGACGGCGAGAACAATCCCTGGCCGCAGCGCGTACTGGAGCGGCGCGTGTGGATCGGCCCGCGCCATCGGCGCGCGTGGGGTGCGCGCCGCCGCGGCGAAGCCGATGCCGCCTTGCGCGCGCTCGGTGCGGAAGATGTGCGCGTGCATCGGCTGGGCTGGCCCGACGGCGGCGTGACCTGGAAGCTGCTGGACGACACCGACGCGATGTTGTCCGCGATGCGCGGGCTGCTCGAGCGCGAACGACCAACCGTGCTGGTGTTGCCGGACCTGGTCGATCGCCATCCCGACCACAGCGCCATCCACGTGCTGGTGGAAATGGTGTTCCAGTCGATGCCGGACGTCGTCAAGCCGGCCTGCCTCGGCTACCTGCTGCACGGCCGTTCGCAACGCGGCGCGCCGTGCCGCGCCGTGTTCGCGCTGGACGAGGCGGAACAGCTATCCAAACGCGAAGCCATCGAGGCGCACGCGAGCCAGATCGCGCTCAGCCGCGGGCGCATGCTGCGTTTCGCGACCGCCACCGAAACCTTCGTCGCGGGCCTCGATTCACACGACCGCGCCGGTCCCAACCTGCCGTGGCAGCCGCCGCGCGCGTTGCGTCCATGGCTCGCCTTGCTGGCGGTGGACGCCAGCGGCGGCGAACGCGTGCCGTTGCGTCCACGTGGCGACGCCAATCTGTTCTGGCGCGATGGCAGTCCCGCCGCACGCACCACGCGCGCGCTGCGGCCGCCGTACTACGTCAAGCTGTATTGCCCGTTGCCGTCGCCATGGGTGTTCGACGGCTGGGGCTGGTGCCGGTTCGGCGTGCCGCTGGCTTGACCGGGATGGGCGCCGGCGGCAAGCTTGCGCCCGGTTGACGAGGAGCATGGCGATGGCAATGGCGGGTGGTGCAGGCGGCATGGGCAGTCAGGGCATCCTGCCGGTCGTCATCAAGGACAAACACACGCTCTACCAGTCCTACATGTCGTTCGTGAAGGGCGGTGGTTTGTTCGTGCCCACCAACAAGCGCTACAACCTCGGCGACGAAGTGTTCCTGCTGATGACGCTGCCCGAGGAAACCGAACGCGTGGCGACTACCGGTCGCGTGGTCTGGATCACCCCGATCGCGGCGCAGGGCAATCGCCCCGCCGGCATCGGCGTGCAATTCACCGAAAGCGCCGACGGCGACAACGCGCGCACCAAGATCGAAACCCTGCTGGCTGGCCTGCAGGGCGGCGAGAAGCCGACGCATACGATGTAGCGCTGCGGGCCCCCAAAAGCGGGTGGGTGATCCCGGCGGATATGCGGTCATGGCGCCTTGGGTTAGATCACTCGCAGCGTGGCTCCAGTCGCGACGCGAAGTCTCGCCGGGCGAGATCGCATCCTGATATACCTCGCCTTTGGAAGCGCAGAGGTGAGGTTCGAGCTCGGACCTCGCTAAACTTGCCGACCTCGGTATGTGCGACAGGGGGATCATCGTGAAATTGGAGGACATCAAGGCAGGGAGCAATGTCGCCGGAATCACAGCGGACGGTCACGCGCAGGTAGTGGTCGTGATTCCCGCGGCCGACAATGCCGTGACCGTCGTTTACAAGTGCGCGGACGGCAGCCTGGCCGAACGCATGCTGTTCCGCGAGGACGAGTCCAGGCTCTCGGCTGCCACATCTGGCCGGATCTGGAGCTTCGACGCCAATGGCGAGGATTTCAAACTCGCGACGGAAGCATTGCGCATCGAACTTGCGCATCTGTTCGATCCGATGATGGCGGTTCACACCTCGAATGTGGAGCCGCTTCCGCACCAGATTTCCGCAGTTTACGAAGCGATGCTGCCACGCCAGCCGCTGCGCTTCGTTCTCGCCGACGATCCCGGCGCCGGCAAGACCATCATGGCGGGATTGCTGATGCGCGAGCTGATCATGCGCGCGGACGCCGCACGGATCCTGATCGTCGCGCCGGGTTCGCTGGCGGGCCAATGGCAGGACGAACTGCACGAGAAGTTCGGACTCGATTTCCAGATCTTCAGCCGCGAAAAGCAGGAAAGTTCGGTCACCGGCACTTACTTCGCCGAACAGGACCGGATCATCGCCCGCGTGGACCAGCTCGCCCGCAACGAAGACTTCCGCGCCAAACTCGATGAGACCCACTGGGATCTCATCGTGGTGGATGAGGCGCACAAGCTGGCCGCCCACTACTACGGCAACGAGGTCAAGAAAACACAGCGCTTCGAATTGGGCGAGCAGCTCGGCGCCTTATGTCGGCATTTCCTGCTGATGACCGCCACGCCGCACAACGGCAAGGAAGAGGATTTCCAGCTTTTTCTCTCGCTGCTCGACGGCGACCGCTTTTACGGCAAGTTCCGCGAAGGCGCGCACAAGGTGGACGTGAGCGACATGATGCGGCGGATGGTCAAGGAAAAGCTGCTGAAGTTCGACGGCACGCCACTTTTCCCGGAACGCCGTGCCTACACGGTCAACTACCAGTTGTCGCCCCTGGAAGCCGCGCTCTACGAAGCGGTCACCAATTACGTGCGCGAGGAAATGAACCGTGCCGACAAACTCGACAGGAAGAGCCAGGGAACCGTCGGCTTTGCACTGACCCAGTTGCAGCGTCGTCTCGCCTCCAGCCCCGAAGCGATCTATCAATCCCTCAAGCGCCGCCACAAGAAGCTGCAGAACCGGCTCGAAGAGGAACGGCTGGCCAGCCGCGGCAAGAGGGTACGTGAGGAGGCCGAGCTTTACGTCGCGCGCACCATTGATCTCCCGGACAACCTGGACGAGGCGGAGGAAGAGCTGAGTCCGGAAGACTACGAGGATTATTCGGAACAGGTGGTTGATCGGGCCACCGCCGCACGCACGCTGGCCGAACTCGAGGCCGAAATCGAAATCCTGAAAGGCCTCGAGGAGCAGGCCCGCCGCGTGGTGGCGTCCCATAGCGACAGCAAATGGCAGCAGTTCTCGAAGCTGCTCCAGGACGATCCGCAAATGCGCGACGCCAGTGGCGAGCGCCGCAAGCTGATCGTGTTCACCGAACATCGCGACACGCTCAACTATCTGAAGCAGCGTGTCACTGATGTGCTCGGCACGCCGGATGCCGTCGTCACCATCCACGGCGGGGTCAACCGCGACGATCGCGTCAAGGCGCAGGAGATGTTCCGGCAGGACAAGGGCGTTCTGGTGCTCATCGCCACCGACGCGGCCGGCGAAGGCGTCAACCTGCAAAACGCCAACCTGATGGTCAATTACGACCTGCCGTGGAATCCCAACCGCATCGAACAGCGCTTCGGCCGCATCCACCGCATCGGCCAGCGCGAGGTCTGCCACCTATGGAACCTCGTCGCCAAGGAAACACGCGAAGGCGAGGTGTTCCAGAGGCTGTTCGAGAAGCTCGAGATCGAACGCGACGCGTTGGGCGGACAGGTCTTCGACATTCTCGGTGAGGCCTTCGAGGGTGAACCGCTGAAGGATCTGCTGATCGAGGCGATCCGGTATGGCGATCGTGAGGATGTCCGCGCGCGGCTTAATCGCGTGATTGATGGAGCGCTCGACACCGAGCATCTCAAGGAAATCCAGCAGCGCAACGCGCTCGTGGACAGCGCGATGTCGCTGGACCAACTGTTCCGCATCAAGGATGAAATGGATCGCGCGCAAGCTCGCAAGCTGCAGCCCTGGTTCCTGCGCAGCTTTTTCCTCGAGGCTTTCCAGCGCATAGGCGGCGATGCGCGTCGCCGCGAGGGCGATCGCTACGAATTGCCGCACGTGCCGCCGGTCCTGCGCGAGGCCGATCGCCGCATCGGCGCCACGCGCAAGCCGGTCTTGCGACGCTACGACCGCATCTGCTTCGACAAGAATCAGATCCACGTGCACGGCGCGCCCGATGCCGATCTGGTGCATCCCGCGCACCCGCTGATGGCGGCGCTGATCGACACCATCCTTGTCAGCGATCGCCCGCTGTTGAAGCAAGGCGCGGTGCTGGTGGACCCCGCCAATCCGGACGACAAGCCTTCGCTGTTGCTGATCCTGGAGCACAGCGTGATGGAAGGGAGCGGCAGCGAATCCCGGGTGCTGTCGCAAAGGCTGCAGTTCGTCTGGGCGGACCCCGACGGCGCGATGCGTGCCGCCGATGCCGCGCCACATCTCGGCCTCGAGCCATTGGCAGATGCCGACCGGGCATTGCTTGCCAGGCTTCTGGAAGAGCCTTGGCTGCAATCGGATCTCGAATCGCGCGCGATCGCGCACTCCGTGCAAATGCTCGTTCCGGAGCATTTCGAGGAAGTGCGCCGCCGCCGCGTGGAGCGTCTGGACAGGATTCACGCGGCGGTGCGCGAGCGCCTCACCAAGGAGATCAACTACCTCGGCGCACGCGCTGCGCAACTGGATCTGCAAGTCGCCGCCGGCAGGCAACCTCGCCAGCAACCGGAAAACCTGCGCCGCCGGGCCGAAGAACTCGCCGCGCGCCTGCAGGTGCGCGAGCGCCAGATCGAAACCCAACGCCACATCGTTTCCGCCACGCCCGTGGTACGCGGCGGTGCGCTCGTCATTCCTGCCGGATTGCTGGCAAAGCTGCGCGGGCAGCCGTTACCGGCAAATTTCGCCGTGGATGCCGCTGCACGGGCCGAAATCGAGCGGCGTGCGATGGCAGCGGTCATGGCTGCGGAGCAGGCGCGCGGTTACGTGGTGACCGACGTGTCCCGGGAGAAATGCGGCTGGGACATCACTTCGCAACCACCCATTGCCGACGGCGTGTTGCCCGAATCGCGCCACATCGAAGTCAAGGGACGCGCCAAAGGCGCCGACGTCATCACCGTCACCCGCAATGAAATTTGCACCGCGCTGAATCAAGGCGACAAGTTCTGGCTCGCGATCGTGCTGGTGGACGGCGAACACGTGGACGGCCCGCACTACGTGCACCGGCCGTTCGCGCAGGAGCCGGAGCCCGGCGTCGCTTCGATGAATTACGAGATCGCGAAATTGCTGGAACGGGCGGAGCGTCCGTAATCAGCGCAACAAGAGAGACGCCCGCTTTTGGCGGGCGTCGGGCCGGAGATGGGATCTCCGGCGGGGCAGTTTTTGCAGACTTGACGCCGAAAAAAAGAAACGCCCCTTTCGGGGCGTCGGGCCGGAGATGCTATCTCCGGCGGGGTAGGTGAATTGTTGACAACACTCCGGCGGTTGTCAAGGGCACAGGGGCAAGCATGCAAAGAGTTATGGCATATCTGGACGGATTCAATCTGTTCTACGGCTTGCGCGACAGCGGATGGCGACGTTACTACTGGCTGAATCCGAGTGCGCTCGTCTCCAATCTGTTGAGGCCGGGGCAGCAGCTGATGGGCGTGCGCTATTTCACCGCGCGCATCACGCCCAGCACGGCCGATCCAGGCAAGCATCTGCGGCAACAGACCTATCTGGAGGCCATCGGCACGCTGGGGGATACCCGCATCGTGTACGGACACTACCTGGCCAAGACGAAGCAGTGCCGCGCCTGCGGTGCGTCCTGGCAACAGGCCGAGGAGAAGATGACGGATGTAAACATTGCCGTCTCGCTGCTCGCCGATGCGCTCGATGACCTTTATGATCTCGCATTCGTGATTTCCGCCGACAGCGATCTGGTGCCGCCGGTCCTCACGCTGCGCACGCGCTTTCCCGCGAAGCGGGTCATCGTGGTCAGTCCGCCCCGCCGCCATTCGGTGATGCTGGCGAACGCCGCGCATGTTTGCTTCACCATCGGCCGCAAGAAGCTGCAGGACAGTCAGTTTCCCGACCGCGTCGTCAAAGCGGACGGCTATGTCCTGCACCGCCCGGCTTCATGGACCTGACATGCCAAAACACACCGAGCCGGTAAAGCCGACCACCGAAATCGCATTGAAGGCCGAGGATCGCCTGCACAAGACACTGGTACGCATCGGCAATGACGCCGTGCATTACCTGCGCTGCTTCCGCACCGGCAACGGCAGGCAGTTGGCGCTGAACCGCGTCAATCAGGGAATCCATGTCTGGACCGAAGCGGTCTGGGATCTGGCACCGGCGCGCTTCCAGCCCATGCGCAAGAGGCACTACCCGGCAACGGAACCCCGCATCTCCACGCTGGAAGCCAATGCACCGCGCCTGTACAAGGGCAATGCCGCAGACTACTGGCGATTCCCGACCCTGGGCCATCTCGAAGCCTTCGTTGACTGGTACAAGTCGCTGTGAACACCCCTATCAAATCCCCACGCAAGCTCATCGAAGTCGCGTTGCCGCTGGACGACATCAACGCCGCGGCGGCGCACGAGAAGATGCCGGGCATCGGAGCACACCCTCGCGGCATACATCAGTGGTGGGCGCGGCGGCCGCTGGCGGCGGCGCGGGCGGTGCTGTTCGCGCAACTGGTCAACGATCCCGGCTACCAAAGCGGTGAAGGGTTCACCCGCGGCGTCAACAAGAAAGATGCCGCTCGCGAGCGTGAGCGGCTGTTCAAGATCATCCGCGAGCTGGTGAAGTGGGAGAACACCAACAACGAGGATGTGTTGAACGCGGCGCGCGAGGAAATCAGGAAGAGCTGGCGCGAGACCTGCCATCTCAACCGCAACCACCCGCAGGCCGCCGAGCTGTTCGATCCGGACAAGCTGCCGGCCTTCCATGATCCGTTCGCCGGCGGCGGCGCGATCCCGCTGGAAGCGCAGCGTCTCGGCCTGGAAAGCTACGCCTCGGATCTCAACCCGGTCGCGGTGCTGATCAACAAGGCGATGATCGAAATCCCGCCGAAGTTCGCCGGCCGCAAGCCGGTCGGGCCGGTTCCGGCGGGCGAGAAACAGGCGCAAATGCACGAGGACTGGTCCGGCGCCAAGGGGCTGGCCGAGGACGTGCGCCGCTACGGCCACTGGATGCGCGAAGAAGCGCAAAAGCGCATCGGACATCTGTATCCCAAGGTGAAGATCACCGAAGCGATGGCCAGGGATCGCGCGGACCTCAAGCCTTACGTCGGCAAGCAACTCACCGTGATTGCCTGGCTGTGGGCGCGCACCGTGCGCAGCCCCAACCCGGCGTATTCGGATGTGCACGTGCCGCTCGCTTCCACCTTCCTGCTCTCGACCAAGACCGGCAAGGAAGCCTGGGTCGAACCGATCGTTGACGGCAAGACATATCGCTTCGAAGTGCGCACCTCCGCAGCGGGCGACGGCAAGCCGCCGCAAAGCGCGAAAGAAGGCACCAAGGTTTCGCAAGGCTCTTTCCGCTGCCTGATGTCTGACACGCCTATCAAATACGATTACGTTGATAGCGAGGCGAATGCAGGTCGAATGAGCGCGCGATTGATGGCCATTGTTGCCGAAGGCGATCGTGGTCGCGTTTATTTGCCACCGACTGATGAAATGCAACGAATTGCCGAATCGGCGAAGCCAGCTTGGAAGCCTGACACGCTATGCCGCGGTACGTTCGCGAGCAATGCGCAAGGCCGCCGGTACGGCTTCAATGCGTTTGGTGATTATTTCACTCCGCGCCAACTGGTCGCGCTGACCACGTTCTGCGACCTCGTAGGCGAGGCCCGCACGCGCATCCGCACCGACGCCCGAGCCGTCGGCATGCCCGACGATGGCATCGGTCTCGATGCCGGCGGCACCGGCGCCAGCGCTTATGCCGAAGCCGTGGCGACGTATCTCGCGTTCGCGATCGACAGACTCGCCGACTACAACTCCTCTATTGCGACTTGGAAACCATCCGGCGAGCAAGTTATGCAGACCTATAAGCGGCAAGCGATTCCGATGACTTGGGACTTCCCCGAGTCGAATGTGCTCGCTGATAAGGCGATTT
>DASZTT010000062.1:0-17653 GCA_035547895.1 Rhodanobacteraceae bacterium | reverse complement strand
GAGCTGCGCAAGCATCTGGCAGCCGTTGCACATGCCGACCGCGAACTTCGATGGATCCGCAAAGAACGCCGCGAACTGTTCGCGCAGGTCGTCGTGGTACAGGATCGACGCGGCCCAGCCGCGGCCCGCGCCCAGCACGTCTCCGTAGGAAAAACCGCCGCACGCGGCGAAGCCCGAAAAACCTTCGAGCGTGTGGCGCCCGGTGACCAGGTCGCTCATGTGCACGTCGATCGCGTCGAAGCCCGCGCGCGTGAACGCGGCGGCCATTTCGACCTGGCCGTTGACGCCTTGATCGCGCAGCACCGCCACGCGCGGACGCACGCCCTTCGCGATGTACGGCGCGGCGATGTCTTCGGCCGGATCGAACGTCAGCTTCGCGTTCACGCCCGGATCGTTGTCGTCGCAGCGCCAGTCGCGCTCGGCATCGGCGCTGGCCGGATTGTCGCGCAGGCGCTGCATCGCGTGGCTGGTCTCGTGCCACGCGCCGATCAGTTTCTGCCAATTCCACTTGGCGACGGTTTCATCGCCGCCGTACAGCTTGATGCCGAGCTTCGCCTTCGGGCGCGCGATCACGCGCGTCATCGCGGCGAGGCCATGGGCGTCCGCGATGGCGGCGAAGGCGTCGTGGTCGTCCACGCGCACCTGCACCACCGCGCCGAGCTCTTCGTTGAACAGCGCGCGCAGCGCGCTGTCGGCCCAGCCGTCGAGGAACACTTCGAGTCCGCAGTGGCCCGCGAACGCCATTTCCAGCAGCGTCACGATCACGCCGCCGTCGGAACGGTCGTGGTAGGCCAGCAGCAGGTTCTTTTCGCGCGCGGCGCGGATGGTGTCGAACAGACCGCGCAGGCGTTCGGGGTTTTCGAAATCGGGCGGCACGCCGCCGCCGCGTTCGTAGGCCTGCGTCAGCACCGAACCGCCGAGTCGGTCGCGGCCGCCGCCGAGGTCGATGAGCCACAGTTCGGTGTCGCCCGCATCCATGCGAAGCTGCGGCGTCAACGCGCCGCGCACGTCACCGACGCGCGCGAACGCGCTGACGATCAGCGAAACCGGCGCGATGGTGCGCTGCTCGCGGTCGCCGTCCCGCCACAGCGTGCGCATCGACAGCGAATCCTTGCCCACCGGGATCGAGATGCCGAGCGCGGGACACAGTTGCATCGATACCGCCTGCACCGCGTCGAACAGCGCGGCATCCTCGCCGTCGTGGCCGATCGCCGCCATCCAGTTCGCCGACAGGCGGATCTCTTCCAGCTTGTCCACCGGCGCGGCGATCAGGTTGGTGATGGCCTCGCCCAGCGCCATGCGCGCGGAGGCGGCGCCGTCCAGCACCGCGACCGGCGCGCGTTCGCCCATCGCCATCGCTTCGCCGGCGTAGCCCTCGAAGTCGGCGAGCGTCAGCGCGCAGTCCGCCACCGGAACCTGCCATGGCCCGACCAGCTGGTCGCGCGCGCACAGGCCGCCGACGCTGCGGTCGCCGATGTGGACCAGGAACGACTTGTCGGCGACCGCGGGCATTCGCAGCACGCGCTCGATCGCGTCGTGCAGTCCGATGCCGGTGAGGTCGGGGATGATGTCGAGCTGCGGCTTGATCCGGGTCGCGTCGCGCTGCATGCGCGGCGGTTTGCCGAGCAGCGTCGCGAGTTCCATGTCGATGACGCGCGGGTCGCGTCGCGAGCGGACGTGCAGGCGCTGTGCTTCGGTTGCCGTGCCGACCACCGCGAATGGGCAGCGCTCGCGCTCGCAGATCGCGCGGAAGGTGTCGAGGTTCGCCGGCTTCACGCCCAGCACGTAGCGTTCCTGCGACTCGTTGCACCAGATCTGCATCGGCGAGAGTTGCGGATCGTCCAGCGGCACGGCGTCGAGATCGATGTCGCCGCCGACGCCGGAATCGTGCAGCAGCTCGGGAATCGCGTTCGACAAACCGCCGGCGCCGACGTCGTGGATTGCGACGATGGGACTGGCTTCGCCGGCCGCGCAACAGGCGTCGATCACTTCCTGGCAACGCCGCTGCATTTCGGGGTTGTCGCGCTGCACCGAGGCGAAGTCCAGCGCCTCGCTGGATGCGCCGGCCGCCATCGAAGAAGCCGCGCCGCCACCGAGGCCGATCAGCATCGCCGGCCCGCCCAGCACGATCATCGCGTCGCCGGGTTCGAGCCTGTTCTTCTTGACCAGCATCGGCCGCACGTTGGCGACGCCGCCGGCCAGCATGATCGGCTTGTCGTAGCCGTGGCGCATGCCCGGCTTGCCGGTTTCCAGTTCGAACGTCCGGAAGTAGCCGGCCAGGCACGGGCGCCCGAATTCGTTGTTGAAACCCGCGGCACCCAGCGGACCGTCGCGCATGATTTCGAAAGCGCTCGCGACGCGCGGCGGCAGCGGACGTTCCGCTTCCCACGGCCGCGGCAGGTTCGGGATGCGCAGGTGCGACACGGAAAAACCCACCAGACCCGCCTTGGGCTTGCCGCCACGTCCGACCGCGCCTTCGTCGCGGATCTCGCCGCCGGAACCCGTGGCCGCGCCCGGCCACGGCGAAATGGCGGTCGGATGGTTGTGGGTTTCCACCTTGATCGCGTAGGGAATGGGCTCGACGTGCGCGCGCCACGTGCCATCGGCGTCGGCGAAGAAGCGCGCGCCCTGCGAACCCTCGATCACCGCCGCGTTGTCGCTGTAGGCCGACAGCGTGTGCGCGGGCGAGACCTCGTCGGTGTGGCGGATCATCCCGAACAGGCTGGATGTCTGCTTTTCGCCATCGACCGTGAAGTCGGCGTTGAACACCTTGTGCCGGCAGTGCTCGGAGTTCGCCTGCGCGAACATCACCAGCTCGGCGTCGGTGGGGTCACGGCCGAGCTTCGCGTAATTGTTCGCGAGGTAGTCGATTTCGTCTGCAGCCAATGCCAGGCCGAGTTCGGAATTCGCGCGTTGCAGCGCAGCCCTGGCGTCGCCGCCCAGTGCGACGGTGCCGAGCGCGCCGGCGGTGCCGGTCGAAAAAATCTGCGCCGCTTCCGCGAGGCTCAGCAGGACCGATTGCGTCATAGGGTCGTGCAGCGCGTGGGCGACCGCCGTGAATGCAGGATCGCCCGGGTCGGGCAGCTTCTCGATCAGGAACGCGGTGCCGCGTTCGACCCGCGCGACGTGGAGGCCGACGTGATGCACGATGTCGGTGGCTTTCGACGACCACGGCGACAGCGTGCCCAGCCGCGGCACCACCCAGAGCGATGCATCCGCGGGCGGCGCTTCGGTGGCGTCGAGCACTTCGGCGAGGCGTTTGTGCGACGTGGGCGACAGCGGCGCGTCCGATTGCACGAAGTACACGAAGCGCGCGCCGCGAACACGGATGCCCTTGGCGATCGCGGCGAGGCGCTGGTTGAGCCGGTCGAGACGAAAATCCGACAGGGCGCTACGCCCGTCGAGGACGATCATGGCGATGGGAACCACGGCCTGAGAGAGCCGGCAATTATAGATGCGATCATCCCCGATCGCTGCCCATCCGGATTCCGTGCGGGGACGGGACATATTCCGGTCGGCAGGCACCAGAGCGTCCATTCATGGACCGACCTTCCACAACAGCCGCTTCGATCATGGCGATGTTTGGACAGCCGACGAGGCGTGCACGGCCTGCAGGCGGTGCAGGAGTTCCTGCGGATCGACGTAGCCGCCCAGCACCACGCCGTTGTCCGCGATGACGGTCGGCGTCCCGTCCACGCCGAGGTCGATGCCCAGGTTGAAATCGTGCTTGACCGGCGACTGGCAGCTTGCACTGCGCGGCACCTGCCCTTCGAAGGCGCGCGTCAGCGCCGCCTGCCGATCGGAGGCGCACCACACGTCCACCGCCTTTTGCGCCGACGGCGTGCCCAGGCCGGTGCGTGGCCAGAACAGATAGTCCACCGCGATGCCGAGCCTGTTGATCTCGGCGATGTTGGCGTGGAACGCGCGGCAGTAGGGACAGTCCACGTCGGTGAACACGGTGACGGTGTACTTCGGGTCGACCGGTGCGTAGCGGATCATCTGGCCGGGCTGGAGCTTCGCGATCGCGTCGCGGCGCAGACGATTCATCGTCAACGCATTGAGCCGGGTGCGGGTCGCGACATCGAACGCCTCGCCCTGGATCACGTAGCGGCCATCGCCGGTCAGGTACAGCACCTGTCCGTCCGCGATCGTCTGGTACAAACCGGCAATCGGCGTGCGGGTGATCTGCTGCACCTTCGCGCGCGGCGCCATCCGCGCGACCGCCGCGGCGATGGCGCTGCGCACCGCGGGCGCGACCGTGGCTGCGGGCGCGGGCAGCGCGGCTGCGTTCGCGTCGCCCGGCTGCGGGGAAGAAGAGCAGCCGGCCAGCGCAATCAGGCAGAGGACGAGCGCGCAAGCAAATTTGAGCATGGTGTTTCGTGGAGCGGAGCCGCGCAGGGTGCGTGTGGCGCGATGCTAGCACGCGGCCTGCGCCGCAACCGTGGCCTGATTCGAAGCTTCAGAACGTGAGCCACCAGCAGCCGCCGGATTCAACCAGACCGAAATCGCGGGTCGTGCCATCGACGCCACCGGTGGAAACGTCGAAGCCGGTGGGAGGCGACGCCGTGACGCTCGATGCTCCGGCGGGTGCGGCGGTCGAGGCCGCGGGCGGCGCTCCGGCGTTGGTGGGCGGCGGTCCCGCCGTGCGTGCGATGGCGATGCCGGTGAGGGGTTGCTTCAGCCATGCCGCCAGCGCGCGCAACGCGGCGCGCGCGGAGTTCTGGTCCATCCCGTTCCACAGGATCAATCCCGCGAACTGGTTGACGTCGCGTACCGCGAAGGCACTGGCGATGGCCTGGCGCAGCGCCCGCGGCGATCCGGCGCACACCGCGCCGAAAGTGTTGCCCTGGGTCGCCGCGCTCGTTGCCGACGCCGGCGCGGGCGTGCCGCACGGCTGGCCGGAAAACACCGGTTCACCGTGCGCGCCGATGCAACGATAGACCGGCTGGACGTGCTGGGCGTGCACGAGCGGTGCACAGGTGAGCAGGGCGATCACGGCGAGGCATTGCAGGAACAGGTTGCGCATCGCCGGAAGTGTAGCCGGCGCTTTCGATTCAAGTCCTATTGCCGTCCAGCCGTTGCAGCACCGCCGTCGTCGCGCGCGCACGGTTCAGCGTGTACACGTGCAGCGCCGGCGCGCCGCCATCGATCAGCCGTTGGCACATCATGGCGACCACGTCGGCGCCGAATTCGCGAACCGCGTCGGCATCGTCGCCATACGCGGCCATGCGCTTGCCGATCCAGCGCGGGATTTCGGCACCGCACATTTCCGAGAACCGGCGCAATTGCGCGAAGTTCGCGATCGGCATCACGCCCGGCACGATCGGAATCGTGACGCCGGCCGCGCGTGCGTCATCGACGAAACGGAAATACGCATCCGCGTTGAAGAAGTATTGGGTGATCGCGCCATTGGCGCCGGCGTCCACCTTGGCCTTGAAATGCTTCAGGTCGGCCTGCGCGTGATCCGATTGCGGATGGCATTCGGGATAGCATGCGACTTCGATGTGGAACCAGTCATCGTGTTCGCGACGGATGAAATCCACGAGATCGGAGGCGTAACGGAAATCGCCCGGCGAAGCCATGCCCGAGGGCAGGTCGCCGCGCAGGGCGACCAGACGCTTGCAGCCCAGTTCGCGATAGTCCGCCAGCAGCGCGCCGATTTCCTCGCGCGAGCCGCCCATGCACGACACGTGCGGCGCCACCTCGAACGCGTGCGTCTCGCGCAGATAACGCACCGTTCGCGGCGTGTGCGTGAGCGTCGAGCCGCCCGCACCGAACGTCACGCTGACGAATTCCGGTGCCAGCGCCTTCAATCTCGGCAACGCGCGGTCGAGTTGCGCACGTTGCTCGTCGGTCTTGGGCGGGAAGAATTCGAGGGAAATCGGGATCATCGGTATCCGCCGTCCATATATCTTTCTATCAAGATAGAGAGAATGATGGTTGGATGCAACCGAGGCGGGCGCGCCCCGTACCGCCCGCGTACAGCGAAGTGGTGCGCATGTTGCGCACACGTGCTACGACTAGAATCGGCAGCTTTGGTCCGGCTTGCGCGCTTGTCGGGGCACGTCCGGGTAAACATTTCGGGATGATGCATGGATATTCGGAGCGCTGCCCGCTATCGGTTGCGAAAACTCCTCTCGCCGCGTTCGCGGCCGCAATACTGGACGGCGGATCGGTTCGCCCGCCACCGTCCATGGATCGACGGCAGCCAGGAGGATTTCGAAGCAGGCCTTGCGCACTTGAAGCTCTCGGGTGCCATCGATGCCACGGATGAAGCAAGGCTCGGGTTTTTTCGCGAGCACGGCTATCTATTGATGGAAGGTGCCGTCAGCCACCGTCTGATCGACAAGCTGCTGGAAGATATCGATGAGGCTTGGCGCGATTTGCCGCCGCAATTCGTACTCAACAACACCCTGGAAGCCCCGGCGTTGATGGAACAGGTGGCCGGAACGCCGGGCATGCGCAGCAGCTCGATGCGTTATCTCGATTTCCACAACGTGTCCGAAGCAGCGCTCGAGATCACGATGCTGCCGGTGGTGTTGCGGTTCGCCGAAGCATGCTTTGGGGAAAGCATTGCCGCGATGCAGAGCCTGCTGTTCGAAAACGGCACCCAGCAGCGCAGCCACCAGGATTTCGCCTTCGTGCACTCCTTGAGGCCCCCTTGCCTGATGGGTGCGTGGGTCGCGCTTGAGGACGTGCATCCGGATGCCGGACCGCTGTTTTACTGGGATCGTTCCCACCGCTTGGTGCCCAAGTATGTTTTCGAAGGCGGCTCCGTGTTGGCGGAGGGCGACGGAGCACACGTGCGCGCGTTCGAGGACTACCTCGAAAACACCTGCCGGGACTTGGAACTCATGCGTTTGACGTTCACGCCGCACAAGGGCGACGTGTTGATCTGGCACTCGGCACTGGTGCATGGCGGCACGCCGCGCACGAATCCGGCGCTGACGCGCAAAAGCATCGTTTCCCACTACACGACACGAAGGGCGTACCCATTCGACCGGCGCCACGCAGGCATGGCGCCCCTGGTGCGCGAACTCCACGGCGCGGTCTATTACGAACCCAGGCGCGAGGGCCACATCGAGGGGCGTTATCCGCTCGAATCTTCACGCGGATCCGCTGCGTAGGAATTACGCCGCCCTCTTCCACTGCCCCAGCGCGGCCAGGCCGTTGTCGCGCGCGCGTTCGACCACGATCTTCTGCGCGGCGGCGAAGTTGCCGGTCAGGTCCTGTGCCCACAGGTGCAGCGCGGCTTGCTGCATCGCGCGGCCGTACGAGAACGACAGCGGCCACGGATGCGGGCCGAGGCGGTTCATCGCGTTCAAATGCGCGGTGGCATCCTCGTCGCTCTGTCCGCCCGACAGGAACACGATGCCCGGTAGCACCGCAGGCACCGACGACTTGAGACACAGGATGGTCGACTCGGCGACTTCCTCGATGTCGGCCTGTTCCGGGCAATCCTTGCCGGACACGACCATGCTGGCTTTCAGGATCGTGCCTTCCAGCATCACGTTGTGCTCGTACAGCGCCGAGAACAGCGAGCGCAGCGTGGCTTCGGTGACTTCGTAGCAGGTCTCGATATCGTGGTCGCCGTCCATCAGCACCTCGGGCTCGACCATCGGCACGATGCCGGCTTCCTGGCACAGCGCGGCGTAGCGGGCCAGCGCATGGGTGTTGGCGTCGATGCAGGTGGAACTCGGCATGTCGTCGCCGATCGTGATCACCGCGCGCCACTTGGCGAATTCGGCGCCCAGCTTCACGTATTCGGCGAGGCGTTCGCGCAGACCATCGAGACCCTCGGTGACCAGCTCGCCCGGAAAACCGGCCAGGGGTTTGGCGCCGAGATCGACCTTGATGCCGGGAATGATGCCGGCGTCCTTCATCACCTTGGTGAACGGCACGCCGGCCTTGGTGGACTGGCGGATGGTCTCGTCGTAAAGGATCGCGCCCGAAATGTGCTGGGAGAGCCCCGGCGCGGTCAGCAGCATTTCGCGGTAGGCGCGACGGTTTTCTTCCGAGTCCGGCACGCCGACGGCATCGAAGCGTTTCTTGATGGTGCCCGAGGATTCGTCGATCGCGATGATGCCCTTGCCGGGCGCAACCATGGCCTGCGCGACGGCTTCCATTTGATCGATGCTCATGACCGTGTTCCGATGCTGTCGATGGACCGCCAAGTATAAGCCAACACGGGGGTTTTTGCCCCACGGTCACCTGTAGCCGCTGGGGAAATCCTTCAGCACGCACGCATCCGTGATCTTCTTGCGTGCGGCCGGATCGGCGGGCAGGTTGAACGGGATGACGATGTAGGTGAACACCGGCGAACGGGCGGCATTGTTCGCGCCGGGCACGTAGTGCATGTCCTTGACCGCGCTCGCGGCGACCGTCTTCAGGTCACCGGCGGGAATGGTGTTCCGCACCACGATGTCGCGGGTCACGCCATCGGATCCGATCATGTAGGTGACCGCCGAGCAGGTCGGCTTGCTGAGGTTCACCCCGCTGTTGGGCACGTCCACGTCGAGCGACGTATTCGTCATCACCCAGTAGTCGCTCAGATGATCCGGCTGGACGGCCTGGACGTTCGAGCCGACGGCGGCGGTGGCCGTCGCTGGCGCGACCAAAGCAACAAGCATGTTGATGATGGCGATCGCCGGAAGCCCTCGATAACTCCTGTCTCTCGCTTTCTGTTGGAAGGGCCAAGCAAAGCAAACGCGTGGGACGCGCGAAACGGGGGAACGGCTTTTTGCCTGGTTCATCACAAGTCCCTCAAGCTCTCGGCAATTCCGTCGGCCCCTACGCTGAGCAGTTTCAGCGTATTGGTGCCGCCGCCGCGGCCGGTGTGGTCGCCGTGGGTCAGCAGCACGCGGTCGCCCTCGACCAGGTCGCCGCGCTGGAACAGTTGCCGGACGGCTTCGCGCACCACCAGCGCGGGATAGGTGTCGTGGCCGGCGAACGGGATCGGCCGCACGTCGCGCAGCAACAGCATGCGGCGTCGCGCTTCCGCGCTCGGCGTCAACGCGTAGATCGGCACCGACGAGCGGTAGCGCGACAGCCATTGTGCGGTGGTGCCGGATTCGGTCAGCGCGATGATCGCGCGTATCGGCATTTGCGTGGCCAGGAACATCGCGGCCATCGCGATGGCCTGGTCGGTACGATCGAGGCGGTGGGTGAGGTTCGAGATGTCCTCGGTCGGCTCGAATTGGCGCTCGGCGCCGAAGCAGATGCGGCTCATTGCGGCGACCGCGAGGTCGGGGTGTTTGCCCGCAGCGGATTCCTGCGACAGCATCACCGCATCGCTGCCGTCCAGCACCGCGTTGGCGACGTCCAGCACTTCGGCGCGGGTTGGGATGGGCGACTCGACCATCGATTGCAGCATCTGCGTGGCGGTGATCACGGCGCGGTTGCGCGCCAGCGATTCACGGATGATCTTCTTCTGCAGGCCCGGCAGTTCGGCGTCGCCGATTTCCACGCCGAGGTCACCGCGGGCCACCATCACCGCGTCGGAGGCGTCGATGATTTCCTCCAGCTTGCCGATCGCCTCGGCGCGCTCGATCTTGGCGACGAGCCAGGCGTTGCCGCCCGCCTCGCGCAGCAGTTCGCGCGCCTCGTTGATGTCGGCTGCGGAGCGCACGAACGACACCGCGAGGAAGTCGGCGCGCAGTTGCGCGGCCAGCTTGATGTCGGCGCGATCCTTGTCGGACAGCGCACCCAGCGACAGGCCACCACCCTTGCGGTTGAGTCCCTTGCGGTCGGACAGCTTGCCGCCGACCGCGACGCGGCAATGGATCTGCTCGCCCTCGATCTTTTTGACTTCGAGTTCGACCAGGCCATCATCCAACAGCAGCCGGTCGCCTTCCTTCACGTCCTGCGGCAGCCCGAGATAGTTCACGCCGACGCGGGTGGCGTCGCCGGGCGGTGCATCGGCGCGGCAATCGAGCGTGAAGGCGGCGTCGGGTTCGAGCTGCACGGGCCCGTTGGCGAATTTCTCGATGCGGATCTTGGGGCCTTGCAGGTCCGCCAGCACGCCGACTTCGCGATTGAGTCTCGCCGCGGCCGCATGCGCCTCGCGCGCGCGCCGCAGGTGATCCTCGGGTTTGCCGTGCGAGAGGTTCAGGCGCACCACGGCGACGCCTTCGCGCAGGATGCTTTCGAGCATCCCCGGCGCGTCGGTGGCGGGCCCGAGTGTGGCGACGATGCTGGTGCGGCGGGTCTTGTTGTTCATCCCGCCACGCTAGCACAAGGCGGGGCTCAAGGTGTCACGAAATCCCTGCAGGGAACGCGATCAACCCGGCTGCGTTTTCAGAACTTCGGCCTTTCGGGCGCCTGCCGATAGCGCTCCACCGACTCGTGGATTTCCTTGCGCGCGGCGGCCACGTCGCCCCAGCCGGACACCTTCACCCACTTGCCTTGTTCGAGATCCTTGTAATGCTCGAAGAAGTGCGCGATGCGATCGCGCCAGTGCTGGGGCGCGTCGTTGATGTCGCGGATGTGCGTGTAACCCCTGAACACCTTGTCGCCGGGAACGACGATCAGCTTGGTGTCGTGGCCGGCTTCGTCGTCCATGTTGAGCAGGCCGACCGGACGGCAGCGGATGACCGAGCCCGCGATCAGCGGCAGCGGCAGCAGCACCAGCGCATCGACCGGGTCGCCGTCGCCGGACAACGTGCCCGGGATGTAGCCGTAGTTGCACGGGTAGCGCATCGGCGTGGACAGCACGCGGTCCACGAAGATCGCGCCCGAAGCCTTGTCCACTTCGTACTTGACGGGTTCGGCGTCTTTCGGGATTTCGATGATGACGTTGATGTCGTCCGGCACGTCGCGGCCGGCGGGGACGAGGTCCAGGCCCATGGAAATGTCCTTGCGAAACGCGCCATTTTACGCCAGCCGGCAGCATCACCGCGCCCTGCAACAGAAAGCCCCGCGCAAGGCGGGGCTTCTGTTCAGCCTTGTTCAGGCGTCACTGCAGCTTGTCCCACAGGAAATCGTAAGCCAGCGCGTGCATGGTTGCCGCTTGCGCGTTGTCCGCGCCGGCGCCGTGGCCGCCCTCGGTGTTCTCGTAGAACCATACGTTCTTGTAGCCCATGCCTTCCATCTTCGCGGCCATCTTGCGCGCCTGCACCGGACCGACGCGATCGTCGCTGGAGGTGGTGTAGAACAGCACGTCCGGATAGTGCGTGCCGGCCTTGACGTTCTGGTACGGCGAGAAGGTCTTGATGAAGGCCCACTGTTCCGGATCGTCCGGGTTGCCATATTCGGCGATCCACGATGCGCCCGCCGACAGATGTATGTAGCGCTTCATGTCGAGCAGCGGCACTTCGCAGGAAATCGCACCGTAAAGTTGCGGGTATTCGGTGAGCATGTTGCCCATCAGGAGGCCCCCGTTGCTGCCGCCTTCGGCGCCGAGGTGTTCGGGTGAGGTGACGCCGCGCTTGATCAGGTCTTCCGCGACCGCGGCGAAATCCTGGTATGCCTTCGGACGGTTGGCCTTCAGCGCCGCCTTGTGCCACGCCGGCCCGTACTCGCCGCCGCCGCGGATGTTGGCGATCACGTACACGCCGCCGCGTTGCAGCCAGGCACGTCCGATCGAGCCGGAATAGCGCGGCAGCAGCGAAATCTCGAAACCGCCGTAGCCGTATTCGAGCACGCGGTTCTTGCCATCGAGCTTCATGTCCTTGGGCGCGATCTCGAAGTACGGAACGCGGGTGCCGTCTTTGGAAGTGACGAAGTGCTGACTGACCTCGAACTTCGACGCATCGAAGAACGCCGGTTCCTGCTTGATCTTCTTCGCGGGCTCGCTGCCCAGCACGCCGCGCTCCAATGACGGCGGATCGAGGAAGCCAGTGACCGTGAGCCAGTATTCGTCGGAATGGTCGGGATCGGTGCCGACCACGGCGACGGTGCTGAACTTCGGCGCGCCCGGCAGCGCTTCGCGGGTCCACGCACCATGGCCGGATGCGGGCGGCGTCAGCACGTCGAGGCGGCTTTTCACGTCGTCCAGCACGTCGAGGATCAGGTGGTGTTGCGTCCAGCTGTAATCGGAAAGTGCGGTGTGGGCGTCGGGCGTGAACAGCGCGGTGAAGTCGCGCTTGCCGGCCATGAAGTCGTCGAAGTTCATCGCGACCAGCGCGCCCGCGGGCCAGGTCTTGCCGCCGACCGTCCACGGGGATTTCGTCTGCACCAGCAGCCACTGCCGATGCACATCGGTATTGGCGTCTTCGGGTACGTCCACCTTCACCAACTTGCCGTCCCGGGACTGGTACATGTCGCCATGGAAGAAATCCTTCTGCACGTTGACGAAGTCCCGCTCGAAACCCTTGGTGCGGTCGTGGAAGGCGCCGATCGCAAGATCATCGGGCTTGCCTTCGTACACCAGCTTCGCCGACGACAACGGCGTGCCGCGTGTCCATTCCTTGACGATGCGCGGATAGCTGGATTTGGTCATCGAACCCGGCCCGAAATCGGTGCCGACATAGACATGGTCGGCGTCGATCCAGCCGATTTCGGTTTTCGCGACCGGCAGGGAAAAGCCGCCTTTCACGAATGACCTTGAAGGCAGATCGAACTCGCGCACTTCCACCGCATCACCGCCGCCCGGCGACAGCGAGACCAGGCAATGCACGTAGTCGGGTTTCATGCACTGCGCGCCCTTGAACACCCACATCTTGCCTTCGGCCTTGTTGAGGGCGTCGATGTCCAGCACCGTTTCCCACTTGGGATCCGCCTTCTCGAACTCGGCCAGCGTGGTCCGCCGCCAGATGCCGCGCGGATGCGCCTTGTCCTGCCAGAAGTTGTAGAGGTAGTCGCTCATCCGGTTGACGTAGGGAATGCGCGCCTCGGAATCGAGCACTTCCAGGATTTCGCCGCGGGTCTTGTCGAACTCCGGCGATTCCATGAAGGCTTTCCTGGTGATTGCGTTCTGCGCGTGCACCCAGTCCATGGACCTGGTGCCGTGGATGTCTTCCAGCCACAGGTAGGAATCGTCGTTCATTGCGCTCGTTGCCGGCGCGCTGGACGGAGGGTTTGCCATAGCCATGCCCGTGACCGTGACGCCCAAAGCCAGGAACAACCCGACAGATTTCATGCGCGACTCCCCAGTGCATCGAAGGTGAGCGGCGAGTCTCGTGCCGTCGGGTGGCCTTTGCAAGTGACGAACAGCACGAGGTGCCGCAAACGAAAAGCCCCGCACGTGGCGGGGCTCTTCGTTCGATGCCGCAATGTCGATCAGTGCACCATCAGCAGCGGGATGATCAGCAGCGCCACGATGTTGATGATCTTGATCAGCGGGTTCACCGCCGGGCCCGCGGTGTCCTTGTACGGATCGCCGACCGTGTCGCCGGTGACCGCGGCCTTGTGCGCCTCGGAACCCTTGCCGCCGAAATTGCCGTCCTCGATGTACTTCTTGGCGTTGTCCCAGGCGCCTCCGCCGGTGGTCATCGAGATCGCCACGAACAGGCCGGTGACGATGGTGCCGATCAGCACGCCGCCCAGCGCCTCCGGACCGAGGATGAAGCCGACCAGAATCGGTACCACCACGGGCAGCAGGGACGGGATGATCATTTCCTTGATCGCGGATTTCGTCAGCAGGTCCACGGCGCGCGAATAATCGGGCTTGCCGGTTCCTTCCATGATGCCCTTGATCTCGCGGAACTGGCGGCGGACTTCCTCCACCACCGAGCCCGCGGCGCGGCCCACCGCTTCCATCGCCATCGCGCCGAACAGGAACGGCACCAGGCCGCCGATCAGCAGGCCGATGATCACCATGTGGTTGGACAGCGAGAAGTCGAAGGTGAAGCCGGGATGCTGCAGCGTGAGGTTGTGCGTGTAGTCCGCGAACAGCACCAGCGCGGCGAGGCCGGCCGATCCGATCGCGTAACCCTTGGTCACCGCCTTGGTGGTGTTGCCGACCGCGTCCAGCGGATCGGTGACGCCGCGCACGTCGGCGGGCAGGCCGGCCATCTCGGCGATGCCGCCGGCGTTGTCGGTGATTGGGCCATAGGCATCGAGTGCGACGATCATGCCGGTCATCGACAGCATCGCGGTGGCCGCGATCGCGATGCCGTACAGGCCCGCCATCCAGTACGAGGCGTAGATCGCCGCGCAAACGGCGAGCACCGGCAGCGCGGTGGCCTTCATCGACACGCCGAGGCCGGCGATGATGTTGGTGGCGTGGCCGGTGGTGGATGCGTGCGCCACATGCCGCACCGGCTTGTATTCGGTGGCGGTGTAGTACTCGGTGATCACCACGATCAGCGCGGTCAGCACCAGGCCGGTCAGCGCTGCGCCGAACAGGCTGGCGCCGGTGATGATTGTCGCGCCGTCGTTGATCGAAAAGCCGCCCGGGAACATGGCGTGCGTGATGAACCAGAACGCGACTGCGGCCAGGATCGCCGAGACGATCACGCCCTTGTACAGCGCGTTCATGATCTTGCCCTTGCCGGATGTCCGCACGAAATACGTGCCGATCACCGAAGCGATGATCGAGGCGCCGCCCAGCACCAGCGGGTAGAGGGTCGCGGTGAGATTGCCGGCCGCCAGCACGCCGCCCATCAGCATCGTCGCGACCAGCGTCACCACGTAGGTTTCGAACAGGTCGGCCGCCATGCCTGCACAGTCACCGACGTTGTCGCCCACGTTGTCCGCGATCACCGCGGGGTTGCGCGGGTCGTCTTCCGGAATGCCGGCTTCGACCTTGCCCACGAGGTCGGCGCCGACGTCGGCGCCCTTGGTGAAGATGCCGCCGCCGAGGCGCGCGAAGATCGAGATCAGCGATGAACCGAACGCCAGGCCCACCAGCGCGTGCAGCGCGGCTTCCTGGGCGAAGCCGAAGCCCAGGGTCAGGACGATGTAGTACACGGTGACGCCCAGCAGCGCCAGGCCCACCACCAGCATGCCGGTGATCGCGCCGCCGCGGAACGCGACGCCGAGCGCCTTGGAAAGGCCGCCGCGCGCCGCTTCAGCAGTGCGCACGTTGCTGCGCACCGAAACGTTCATGCCGATGTAACCGGCCGCGCCGGACAGGATCGCGCCGACCGCGAACCCGACCGCCGCAGGCCAGCTGATCAAAAAGCCGATGAGCAGGAACAGCACGACGCCCGCCAACGCGATGGTGCGATATTGGCGATTGAGGTAGGCCTTGGCGCCTTCCTGCACCGCCAGCGCGATCTGGCGCATCCGGTCGTTGCCGGCCGGCTGCTTCATGATCCAGCTGGTCGACAAGACGCCGTAAAGAATCGCGATGATCGCGCAACCCAGCGCGATCCACATACCGTACTGTTCCAGCATCGGACAACCCCTTCAGCGCACACCCGCAATGGGCATTCCCGCCAGTATAGCGACATGGCGGCGTTCGGCCAGCCAGTGAGGGCTGGAACCGGGCACGTCGGCCGGCATGCCTCGGAGCGCGGGCGCGGGAGTATGCTGCGCTGCGCGCGCGCCCGTGCCGGAGGGCGCCGGGAAAACGGGAGGCATGGCCATGTCGGGTTTCGGTCGCGGGTTCCTTGTTTCACGCATCGCGCCGTTGATGCTGGGTGCGCTGCTGGCGTTGCTCACCGGTTGCGCCGTTGCCACGCAGCCCGTTCCACCTTCTTACGGGCCGCAGGATGTCGCGGCTTTCCTCGGCACCTGGTGTGCGCAGGGCGATCCGTCCAAGCAGACTTCGATCGCCACCGGCAATACCGGCGCATTCCTGACATTGACCAATGAAGCCGGCAGCACTTCGTATGGCCATCTGCAGGCGCCGGGCCAGATCATCGCGCCCGAGTGGCAGTTCGTGGTCGGACGACTCAGCCCCGACGGCAGCCAGATCAACTGGTCGAACGGCACGATGTGGGCCCGTTGCCCCGGCGGCGGTGCATGGCCGGGCTGGCCGGGCTACCTCCCGCAACTCACGGGGACATGGTTTGCCAACGGCGACCGCTCGCGGCGGTGCTCGATCAGCCAGCAGCAAGGATCACTGAGCCTGCAAAACGAATCGGGCCAGACCGCGAACGGTTCCTTCGTCCGCAGGCGCGACATCAGTACCAACTGGAACGGCACCGTCATCAACGGCCACCTCAGCCGCGACGGCAACCGCATCGACTGGAGCAACGGGACGTATTGGGTGCGCAATGTGGTGTATACGCAATAGTTCGGCATTGCGACGCCTTGCACGCCGCGGGGCTTGAAACTACGCTGGCGCAATGAATACCTCGAAGTGGTCAGCGCGCCGCGCCGCGTTTCGCCGGTTGCACGAATCCGGTTGCTTCCTGATTCCGAATCCATGGGACGTGGGCTCCGCGCACGCGCTGGCGGCGCTGGGTTTCAAGGCGCTGGCGACGACCAGTTCCGGCTTCGCATGGTCGTGCGCGCATCCCGACAATGCGATGGACGTCGAGGCGGTGCTGGCGCATTGCCGCGAAATCGTGGAAGCCACCGAACTGCCGGTGAACGCGGATTTCGAGGATGGCCACGCGCGCGACATCGACGGCTTGAAGAAGAACGTGCGTCGTTGCATCGAAACCGGCGTGGCGGGTCTGTCGATCGAGGACTCGACCGGCGATGCGGCACAGCCGCTGTACGACTTCGACGAAGCCATCGCGCGCGTGCGCGCGGCGCGCGCGGCGATCGACGCGTCGGGCGAAGACGTGATGCTGATTGGCCGCGCCGAATGTTTTCTGACGGGTCACCCCGATCCGTTGAATGAAGCGTTGAAGCGTCTGCGCGCCTATGCCGAAGCCGGCGCCGATTGCCTGTACGCCCCGGGTGCGGGCCAGCCCGATCAGATCGAGGCGATTGTCGCGGCGGTTGCACCCAAACCGGTCAATGTCCTGGTCGGCCGCGCGGCGCCGTACACGCTGAACGACCTGGCCAGGCTCGGCGTTCGTCGCGTGAGTGTCGGCGGCGCGCTTGCGGGTGCCGCGTGGGGCGGTTTCCTGCGCGCCGCGCGCGGCCTGGCCGACGGCCGTTTCGATGGCTTCGCCGACAACGCGACGCATGCGGAATTGAATGCGCTGGCGCAGCGGACAGGTTAAGCGTCGAACGCCGGCAGTTTTTTCCTGACCGCGGCGTTCTTCAGCACGACGTATTCCGGCAAACCATCCTTGCCATAGGGCGGCGGCGACTCGCCGCGGATCAGCGGCGACAGGTATTTGCGCGCGGCCGCGGTGATGCCGTAGCCATCCTTCGCGATGAAGGAACGCGGCAGCTTCTTCTCGCGGTTGGCGATCTGGTCGAGCTTCGCGGTCCCGATCTTCCAGCGGTATGGCGCACTGGACGTGCGCGTGATCACCGGCATCACCGCGTTCTGTCCCGCCAGCGCGAGTTCGACCGCGGCCTTGCCGACCGCGAGCGCCTGGTCCAGGTCGGTTTTCGAAGCAACATGCCGGGCGGAGCGTTGCAGGTAATCCGGCATGGCCCAATGCGTTTTCAGCTTCAACTTGTCGCGCACCATGCCGGCCAGCGCTGGCGCGACGCCGCCCAGTTGCGTATGCCCGAAAGCATCGGTGCCGGCGTGCGCGTCGGCGACGAACCTGCCGTCGGCGTACCGGATGCCTTCGCTGGCCACGACGACGCAGCAGCCGACCCGTTCCACCGTTTCCCGCACACGTGCGAGAAAGCGTTCCTCGTCGAATTCCAGTTCGGGGAACAGGATGACGTGCGGCGCATCGTCGCGACCTTC
>DASZTT010000061.1:0-14782 GCA_035547895.1 Rhodanobacteraceae bacterium | reverse complement strand
AAAAGGCGCGCAGACGGGGTTTATCACGGGACACGATCGGGAGTTGCGACGGTGGAATCGACACCCACGCTGCGCGACTTGTTCGAGGAAGCGCTGACGCTGCCGCCGGATGCGCGCGCGCGCCTGCTTGCCGACGGTTGCCCCGACCCGGCGATGCGTGCCGAGCTGAAGCGCATGCTGGCGGCCGACGCGGATGACGCCGAGTGGCTGGCCGCGGGCGATGCGGCCAGCGCGGCGCAGACGATCGGGGAAACCGAGGTCGTCGAACCGTTGCCGCCCGGCAGCCATATCGGTCCGTTCGAATTGCTGGAAGTGCTGGGCGAGGGCGGTTCGTCCACGGTGTTTCGCGGCTGCCGCGAGGTGGACGGCGTGCGCCAGTTCGTCGCGGTCAAGCTGCTGGCACGCGGCCTGTACACCGCCGAGGCGCGGCGCCGCTTCCACCACGAACGCGAGGCGCTGGCGCGCCTGCGCCATCCGGGCATCGCGCAATTGATCGAGGGTGGCGTTGCCGACAACGGGCTCGCCTACATTGCGCTGGAACTGGTCGATGGCATTCCGATCACGCGTTATGCGCAGCAGCACGCGCTTTCCGAACGCCAGCGGCTGACCTTGTTCCTGCGCGTGTGCCGGGCAGTCGAATCCGCGCATCGTGCGTTGATCGTGCACCGCGACCTGAAACCGTCCAACGTGCTGGTCACCGCCGAAGGCGAAATGAAGCTGCTGGATTTCGGCATCGCCAAGCTGCTGGACGACACCGGGGACGCCACGCGCACGCGCCACCACGCGCTGACGCCCGCCTACGCGGCGCCGGAGCAGTTCACGCCCGGTGCCATCACGACCGCCACCGATGTCTACGCGCTGGGCGTGCTGTTGCGCGAACTGCTGACCGGCGAGCGGAATGCGCTCCCGAAGACGCGCACAGCGACCTCGGGCGCGGCAGGTGTCGTACAAGCCCGGTCGAGACACGCACGCAAGTTGCCCGGCGATCTCGCCAACATCGTTGCCAAGGCGACCGCACCGGAACCCGAGCGCCGCTACGGCTCGGGCGGCGCGCTGGCGGAAGACATCGAACGCTACCTGGATTGCCTGCCGGTGCGCGCGCATCCGCCATCGCGCTGGTATCGCACCAGCCGGTTCGTGGCACGCCATCGCGGCGGCGTTGCGGTCACCGCGGTTCTGGTGTTGGCCATTTTCGCCTCGTTGTCGATCGCGCTGTGGCAGGCGCACGTGGCGCGCCAGCAGGCGGCCCGCGCGAATGCGGTGCGCGACTTCATCGAGAGCCTGTTTGCGCCGGTCCGCTACGGCATCGCTGCCTCCAAGCAGCCGAGCCTCGAGGAACTGCTGGCGCGCGGCGTCGCAAAACTGGAGCACTCGCCGCAGCTCGGTTCCGGCGAACGCGTGGACCTGCTGGCAATGTTCTCGCGGTTGTACGAGAACCTTGGCGAGATCCCGCAGTCGCGCAAACTGGCAAGGCAGGCGGTGGCGCTGTCGGATCGCACGCTGCCGCCCACGGACATCAATGCGATTCGCGCCCTCACCGCGCGCGGTTATGCCGCGGTGCGCGACGAGGATTACGCGGCCGGGGGCGCCGATCTGCGACTTGCGCACCAGCGCATGCTTGCGCAGGGGATCCGCGGCGAGCCGTTGATCGATTTGCTCGAACCGCTCGCCGCGGTCGAGAACATCGAGGGCCACGGCGAGGCCGCGTTGCAGCTGACGCGCGAGGCGCTGCAGGAACGCATCGCGACGTGGGGGCGGGACGATCCTCGCGTCGGCATCGGCTACAACGATGTCGCATCCGCACTGGAAGGCCTGGAGCGTTACGAAGAAGCCATCCCGATGTGGCAGAAGACCTACCGGTTCGAACTCGCGCACTTCGGTCCCGACAGCAACGAAACCACGCTCGCGCTGGGAGGCTGGGCTTCTTCGGAGTGGCGTGCCGGCCACTGGGCGGAGGCGCACGGGTTGTTCACGCGGGCGCTTGCCCGCTATCGGCGCATAGGAGGCAAGCCCCAGGTGACGCAGGTTTATGCGGCGCAGAAGGCGTGCGTGCTGGACGGCACCCGCGCCGACCGCGCGTCGGCGGCGCGGGATTGCGCAATGGCGCAGAAGCTGTCGAGCGAAGGATTCGGCGCCGACACGCCGCTGCATGGCGATTCGCTGGAAGCGGCCGCGCTGGGCGAGATCGAAGCGGGCGATCTCGAGCGTGCGAAGGCCTTGCTCGGGCAGGCGCGCAAACTGTATGGCGATGACCCCGCCAACCGCATGCGCGTCGGCCGCGCGGACAGCGAACTGGCCGGCATCGCATTGCTGCAAGGCCAGCCCGCGCAGGCACGCGGGTTGCTGCCCGGCGCGATTTCCGATCTGCGCACGCGCGGCTGGAAGATCCCGCCGCTGCTCGCCGAAGCGCGATTGCTGCTCGCCTGCACGCGATCGCCGGGACCGCAGTGTCCGCAAGACCTGCAGACGACCGTCGAAAAGCATCTCGCCGAAGTCTCGGGCCGCGACGATCCAATGCTGTTGTGGGTTCACACGCTGCTCGCGCAGGTGGCCTTGCTGCAGCACCAGCCGGCCCGCGCGCGCGCGTGGCTGACCGATGCCATCCCGCGTGCGGCGCGCGAATTGCAGTCCTCCCATCCACGCCGCCTCGCCGCGCAACTGTGGCTGGCTGCGGCTGCGGCGCAGGCGGGAGATTGCGCGAACGCCACGGCGCAGGTGCAGGCGGCAAGCACGATCATCGATGCCGATGGCCTCGCGGCGCATCCGGAGCTCGCCGGCGCACAGGCGGCGCTGCGCCGGCCAGTGGGATCCTGCGGCGTGCTGATGCATTAGGCAGCGTGTCGCAATTCTTTCCGGGACGGTGTTCTCCCTGATGTCCACCCGCATCGGGAGAGCACGATGCTCCATCGACACCGGCCGCAATCTCGGGTCCGTCTTTTCGTCGTATTCATTCTGCTCGCGACCGCCGGCGGAAGCGCCGCGCAGCAGGTTGCGGCGCCCGCCCGGACGCGCTGATCACGCGCGACCCTTCGGGTTTCTTGCAGACCGTCACGCCGAGCGGCCGCATCGACAAGGGCAGCCCGTTTTTCCAGAGCCTCGGCAGCAACGGGCGCTCGTGCAGTTCCTGCCATCAGCAACAGGATGGCTGGACGATCTCCGCCGCCGACGTGCAACGCCGCTTCGTGGCGACCGGCGGCACCGATCCGATCTTCCGCCTGGTCGATGGCGCCAATTCCCCGCTTGCGGATGTGTCGACCCTGGCGGCACGCGAAGCCGCGTATTCGATGCTGCTCGACCATGGCGTGATCCGGGTGAGCCTGCCGATACCCGCGAACGCGGAATTCAAATTGACCGCGGTCGATGATCCCTATGGCTATGCCAGCGCGCAGGCGCTTTCATTGTTCCGTCGTCCGCTGCCGGCGACCAACCTGATCTGGGACACCGCGGTGATGTGGGACGGCCGCGAAACGAATCTTCCATTCCAGCCACCCATGGACGCCGGCATCAACGTCGGCGACCTTCGCCTCAGCCTTGCGTCGCAGGCAAAAGATGCCGTACTCGGCCACGAGCAGGCAGCGTCGGCGCCCAGCCAGTCCATCCTCGATCGGATCGTCGCGTTCGAATTGTCGCTGGTGACCGCGCAAATCCGCGACGACCTGGCCGGGCAGCTCAATGATGTGGGCGGCATGGGCGGCCCCGAGATCCTCGCGCAGCAGAAGTTCTGGGTGGGCATCAACGACGCGCTGGGCAACGATCCGACGCTCGATCCGTTCGATCCGAAGGTGATGCGGCTGTTCGACCATTGGCGCACGCCCGATCCGGCGCGACGTTTCGATCCGCGTGTGATGGCGCGCGCGGCGATTGCACGTGGACAGGAATTGTTCGATTCGCTGCCGATCCGGATCAGCGGCGTGGCCGGCTTGAACGATGCGGCAGGCAAACGGGTGATCACAGGCACGTGCGGCACCTGCCACGACTCGCCGAACATCGGCAACCATTCGGTGGGCGCGCCGCTCGATATCGGCATCTCCGACGCAAGCCGGCGCACGCCGGACATGCCGCTGTACACGCTGACCAACATCAGGACGGGCGAGGTGGTCCGCACCACCGATCCAGGCCTCGCGATGCTGACCGGCAAGTGGGCCGACATCGGCAAGTTCAAGGGCCCGAATCTGCGCGGCCTCGCCGCGCGCGCACCGTACTTCCACAACGGCTCGGCCGCGACCCTTCGCGACGTGGTCGATTTTTACGACACACGCTTCCACATCGGCATGACCGAGCAGCAGAAGAGCGACCTGGTGGCATTCCTGTCTGCGTTGTAAACGCAGGTCTTGCCCCAAGCTGCGAACGGCGCGGACTTGCTTTCGCGGCGCCGCTCCGCGACGCTGGCGCAATGCCAAGACGCAACCGTCCGCCGCCCCGCGCCGCGCGCACATCTCATGCGGAAAGGAAGCCCGCGCGGCGCAAGCGCGAAACCCTGCCGCGCAGCGAGGCGAAGAGCAAATCGTCCGCCCGCAAGCCCGACACGCGGCACGCGCACGGCGGCTTCGCCGACCCGCATGCCGAACGCGAAGCGCAGCGTTACGAGCATCCGATTCCAAGCCGCGAAGCCATCCTCGCATTGCTGGCCGAACGCGGTAGCCTGTTGCGCGCGGACGCCATCGCCGAGGCGCTGGGCATCCGCGACGAAATCCGCCGCGAGGCGCTGGACAAACGCCTGCGCGCGATGCTGCGCGACGGCCAGTTGCTGGAAAGCCGCCGCGGCGGTCTGGCGCCTGCCGAACGCATCGGCCTGATCGCGGGCACGGTGCTGGCCAACGCGGAAGGCTACGGGTTTCTGCGTCCGGATGAAGGCGGCGATGATTTGTATCTGTCGCCCGCGCAGATGCGGCAGGTGCTGCACGGCGATCGCGTGCTCGCCTCGGTGGTCGGCGTGGATCGCCGCGGCCGCCAGCAAGGCGCGATCCGCGAGGTGCTGGAACGGCGTGCGCCGCGGCTGGTCGGCCGCGTGGTCGAGGAACACGGCGTGGTGGTGGTCGATCCCGATGACCGCCGCCTGCACCAGGACGTGCTGATTCCGCCCGACGCCCGCAACGGCGCGCGCGCGGGGCAGATCGTGGTGGCGGAAATCACCGATCCGCCGACGCCGCAGCGCGGCCCGATCGGCCGCATCGTCAGCGTGCTCGGTGAACGGTTGCAGCCGTCATTGATTGTCGAAATGGCGATCGAAAGCCATGGCCTGCCGCACGAATGGCCCATTGAGGTGACGCGCGCCGCCGAGGACGTCGAGCCGCGCGTGACGCAATCCGAACGCGAAGGCCGCGTGGACCTGCGCAAGTTGCCGCTGGTCACCATCGACGGCGCCGATTCGCGCGACTTCGACGATGCGGTGTACGCCGAGCCGGTGCGCGGCGGCGGCTTCCGCCTGATCGTCGCGATCGCCGACGTGTCGCACTACGTGCAACCGGAAACCGCGCTCGACGGTGAAGCCTTCAAACGCGGGACGTCTGTTTATTTCCCGGGCTTCGTGGTGCCGATGCTGCCGGAAACACTGTCCAACGGGATCTGTTCGCTCAACCCCGAGGTCGACCGCCTGTGCATGGCCTGCGAGATGCGGGTAAGCAGCGATGGCGAGGTCACGCGCGCGAAGTTCTATCCGGCGGTAATGCGCTCGCACGCGCGACTGACCTACGACGCGGTCTGGCAGGTCATCGGCGTACGCGATGCGGAAGCGCGGCGAAGCATGGGCAGGCTGCTGCCGCACGTCGATCATCTGCACGCGCTGTACAAGGCCTTCGACGGCGCGCGCAAGCGGCGCGGCACCATCGAATTCGAGACCGGTGAAGTCGATTACCGGCTGGACGACAAGGGCAATGTCGTGTCGCTGGGCGCGCACGCTCGCAACGACGCGCACAAGCTGATCGAGGAATGCATGATTGCGGCCAACGTGCAGGCCGCGAAGTTCCTCGCGAAAAAGAAGATTCCGGCACCATTCCGCGTGCACGCGCCGCCACCGGCCGACAAATACGAAGACCTGCTGGCGTTCCTGCGCGAATACAAATTGAAATTGCCGCCGCTGGCCGAGGTGAAACCCCGCGATTTCGCGGCGCTGCTGAAGCGCGTGGCCGATCGTGCCGACGCGGAGTTGTTCCGCACGGTGCTGCTGCGCGCGCAAAGCCTGGCCAGCTACCAGCCCGCCAACCACGGGCATTTCGGGCTGGCGCTGGACGCCTACGCGCACTTCACATCGCCGATCCGCCGCTATCCCGATTTGCTGGTGCATCGCGCGATCCGCTATGCGTTGGCGGGTGGCAAGCCGGCCGCCTACCTCTACACCGAGAGCAAGATGGCCACGCTGGCCGCGCATTGCTCGCGCACCGAGCGGCGCGCCGAGGAAGCCGAACGCGACGTCGACGAACGCTACAAGTGCGCGTGGATGGAGCAGCACGTCGGCGCCGAGTTCGACGGCATCGTCACCGGCGTCACCTCGTTCGGCCTGTTCGTGGAATTGACCGAATCGAAGGTGTCGGGGCTGGTGCACATCAGCCAGTTGCGCAACGACTACTACCATTTCGACGCGCGCCGGCACGAACTCCGCGGCGAGCGCACCGGCCAGGTGTTCCGGCTGGGCGACGCGGTGCGCGTGCAGGTGCTGCGCGCCAGCATGGAAGATCGCAAGATCGATTTCCGGATGGTGTCGGGACGGGATGAGAAGACGCGGGTGTTGGACGAAAAAAAACGTCGGCGTCGTTGAACATGTTTTCTTCCTCATTCCGGACGCGGTGAAGCCGCGGGTTCCGTTCGCAATGGAGCTGCGAACGGCTCCGGGAATGAATAAGCGGTTTGACGTGGGCTAAAGGCACATGAGCGAAACCTGGATCGTCGGCATCAACCCGGTCGAAGGCGCGCTGGCCAACGATCCATCGCGCGTGCGCGAAGTGCTGGTCGAGCAGGGCACGCACAACCCGCGCGTCGCGGAGCTCGTGAACGAAGCCAAGCGCTTGGGCGTGCGCGTGCACAGCCGCCCGCGCGCGATGCTCGACAAGGTTTCCGGCCACGCGCGCCACCAGGGTGTTGCAGCCAGTTACGAAGTGCCCGCGGCCAGATCCGAACACGATCTCGCCGAGCTGCTCGAAACCGACAACGCGCTGTTCCTCGTGCTGGACGGCGTCACCGATCCGCACAACCTCGGTGCCTGCCTGCGCAGCGCGGCGGCGGCCGGTGCGACCGCGGTGATCGTGCCCAAGGATCGCGCCGTGGGGATCACGCCGGTGGTGCGGCGCGCTTCGGCGGGGGCGGTCGACCGCGTGCCGTTGATCGAAGTGACCAACCTCGCGCGTGCCCTGCGCGAAATGAAGGATGCCGGCGTCTGGCTGACCGGTCTTGCCGGCGAAGCGGAGGCGTCGCTTTACGATGTCGATCTCGAGGGCAAGGCTGCGCTGGTGATGGGCGGCGAGGGCGAGGGCATGCGCCGGCTCACGCGCGAAGCGTGCGATCATCTGGCGCACATCCCGATGCCGGGTGCGATGGAGAGCCTCAACGTTTCGGTGGCGACAGGCATCGCGTTGTTCGAGGCGGTCAGGCAGAGGGGGGCGAAAACATGAGCGTGAACATCACCATCGACTGGACGGTCGTCGTCGGCCTCGTCGGCATGATCGTGACGCTGCTCGCCTACTTCCTGTTGCAGGCGCAGAAGCTGCACGGCAACGGGCTGGTCTACCAGCTGATGAATGCTCTCGGCGCGCTCGGCGTGGCCTTGTCGCTGCTGTTCGGCAAGTTCAACCTGCCCGCGTTCCTGCTCGAAGTCGTGTGGCTGGCGATCAGCATCTACGGCATCGTGGTGGCGCGGCGGATCCGGGTGCAGTAGCCGGTCCAGGGAAGTTCAGACCTTGGATGAAACCAAGGCAAAATGGACCCCGGCCTGCGCCGGGGTGACGGATCCTGGTTGATCGCCCTGAGCGTGTCGAAGCGCGCCTGTGGAACCTCTAGCGCCGTTTTTGCGGCGCGCGCCCGGCTTCTTTGGGCCGCGCCTTGCGCGTCGCGTCGCGGCGCTGTTCGCGGAACGCGGATTTGTACGCCGCAAGCTCGTTGCGCAGCGTTTTCGAAGCAGGTTTGAGCCTGCCCGCATCGATCGCCTGTTCCATGCGCTGCATCAGGTCCCAGTCGTGGTAATCGCGGTACGGCTTCAAGTCCAGATCCCGCGGCACCTTCTTCAGCCCTTCATCGCCCACGCTCTTGACATACTTCTGCATGAAGCGGTCGTAGGCGCGCCACGAAATGCGTTCCGCGCGCACCGCGGCTTCCTCGGCGCGGGTCGCGATCTGGTGCGCGTGCAGATAATGCAGCCCGAGCTGGTCGATCAGCGTCTTCTCCACTTCCTCGTGCATGATCAGGAACCGGTCGACTTCGATGGTGCGCCCGCGATACTCGAAGTGGGTCGGCAAATGGCGATCGATGTAGATGGTCTTGCCATCCATGCTGTAACCGGCGAGGTAGGGAACATCGTGGCTGCGGTCGAGCTTCTTCACGCGGCGCAGGATGGCGTCGAGCGCGCGATCCAGCATCAGGCTGGACACGAACCAGTTCGGCGTGTGCAACTTTTTGTGCGGTGCGTCGGGATGGCAGGCGCGGTCGAAGTGCATGGACGTGCTCCTTGGATGGCCGCGCGCAGCATACGCCGCCCGCGCGGCCGGCGCGGCTATCCTTGCGTGGCCGCACGGGAATGGATCGATGGACAAACGCTACCAACGCATCTATGCCGCGATCGCCGCGATTCCCGCGGGACGTGTGGCCAGCTACGGCCAGATCGCCGCGCGTGCAGGCTTGCCGGGTCGCGCACGGCTGGTCGGCGCAGCCTTGCGTGATACGCCGGACGGCATGGATTTGCCGTGGTTCCGCGTGCTGCATTCCAATGGCACCATCGCGCTGCCGCGCGGCAGTCGCGGATTCCGCGAACAGGCGAAGCGCCTGCGCGCCGAGGGCGTGGACGTGCGCGACGGCCGCGTCCCGATGCGGGCGTTCGGGCTCGACCACGATCTGGACCGGGCTTTGTGGAGCCTCGATTGAGTCCCGATGCTTGACGGTTTGCGCGCCGGCCGGTCTAATAGACGGTTCGTGATCGCCATCCGCGCAACGCGGACATCGCAACCGATCGCGCTGGTTCGGCCAGGTAGCTCAGTTGGTAGAGCAGGGGACTGAAAATCCCCGTGTCGGTGGTTCGATTCCGCCCCTGGCCACCATTTCCTTCTGCTATCCGCTGGAATCGCAATGCGCAAGGCGCAGCCGCGGCGCGAACCGCGGCCGTGCAATGATTCATCTGCGCCGGATCACCACGAGGAACTGCCGGCTTTTGCTGTGGAGGCGTCCTGCAATCCGGCAGCGGCCTTGCCGGCGTCCTGTTGCACCGCTGCGAGCGATTCCGATTTCAGGCCGGCTTGTGCGTCGCCAAGTGCGCTCTCGAGCTTCGCATGCAACGCGTGGTCGCTCGATGCGTCGGTCATCGCGCCTTTGCCCTGGCCCTTGCAGGGATTGCCCGCGGCGGCCTCGAAGCCGTTGCCGCCGGGACCGACGAGGCAGTTGATGACGTGGTGCAGATGGGTGTGCGCCATCGCGACCGAGGTGGCGCTCTGCGCCATCAGCGCGTGGGCGTGCGCGGTACTGATCTCGGTTTGCGCGGACGAGGTCTGTGCGTTCGCGGCACATGCGGACACGCCGAGCGCCAGGGTGGTGCCGACAACGAGCAACTTGTTCATTGCTGCCTCCAGCCGAGTGTGTGGAAGGCGAATCGTACGCGCAAAAATGTAAGCAGCGCGTGTAGCGTGGCGCGCCGGTTCAGACCGTGTCGAACAGCGCCATGAAACCGTAATCCATGTGCTGTTGCATGTGGCAATGGAACAGGGTGAGGCCCGGCATGTCGGCGGTGAAATCGACTTCGGCGGTCTGGAACGGCGGCACCAGAACCACGTCCTTCATCACGCCCGCGGTAGGCTGGCCGTGCAGCCGTGTCAACTCGAAGCTGTGGCGATGCAGGTGCAGCGGATGGATGTCGCCGCTGGCATTGCGGAAGCGCAGGCGGTAGCGGCGCCCGAGTTTCAGCGTGCGCATGACCGGCATGGTCTGCATGTCGAACGGCACGCCGTTGATCGCATAGACGTCGAAGCCTTCGTCGCCGCTCTGGCGCGCGGTGATCAGCATGTCGATCACCTCGTCGGGCTGCGGTGGCTTGCGCTTCGGATCGGTGAACAGGCGGTAGTCCCACATGGATTGCGGCGGTGCCTGCCATTGCGGCTTGCCGGCCGCGCCCGCGTATTCGACCACGATGCCCATGCCGGCTTCGCGATCGGCATCGATGGTGTCACCGAGCACCCATACGCCCGGATGATTCATCTCGACGATCGCGGAGACGCGTTCGGCGGTGCCGATCCACAGCACCGGCACTTCGGCAGGGTGCGGCACCGGATTGCCGTCCAGCGCGACGACCTTGAAGGTATGGCCGGGCAACGCGAGGCTGCGGTTCTCGGTGGCGCTGGCATTGACCACGTGCAGCATCACGCGCTCGCCGCGTTTCACCCGGATTGGTTCGCCGTGGCCCAGCGACTTCCCGTTGATCGCGAATGCGTCGTAGGCAAGTTCGTAACCGGGCGGCACCTTGCCGGCATTCGGATCGGCATTCGCCGCGATGGTGACGAGATCGAGCTCCATGCCGGACGGCTGCATGAACGCCATGTCCATGTCGACCCGCGTGAGGTACGGCATGAATTCCTTCAGCGTGAGGAAAACCTCGCGGTCATACGCGCCGGGATCGTGCTGCGGATCGATGTACACCGGCCCCGCGAGTCCGTTGTAGAGGCCGAGCGAAAGATCCGCGCCTGCGCGGACGTGCGTGTGATAGAAGCGCAGGCCCGCGGGCTTCGGCGTGAACACGATGCGGCGATGGCCGTGCGCGGGCACGGGCGGCGTGCGTTCCTCGTCGGCGCCGTCCACGTTGTCCGGCAGGTATTGCCCGTGGAAATGCACCTGCTCGTGGTGGTCGGTGTCGTTGAACACGTCGACCGAAGTCGGTCGCCCTTGCTTCAGGCGCAGCAGCGGGCCGGGGAAATCGCCGTTGTACAGCGTGGTCGACACGAACCTCTCTGGCGCGAGCTCCAGTACGCCGGTGGCGATGCGCAAGGTGTACTCGGCCTTGCCGTCGAGGGGCGTGGACGGCGCCGGAGGCATTGCATGACCCATTTCGGCTGCCGCGGCGCCGGCGGCCGGCAGCATGCCCGCGGCGAGCGCGGACAGACCTGCGGTTTTCAGGAAGTCACGACGATCCATGGATCTCCCGCTGACAACGCAAATGAGAATTATACGCGATTGTGTCGGAGCCGCGATGGCGCGCCGGCAGTCGGCGGCCGGCGGTCTCCGGATTGAAGTGCAGGGAAGGGGAATCAGGCCCTGGTCGCAGGCCGCGGCTGCCGGTGGTAACGCGTGCCGAGGATGAAGTCCCACAGGCCGGTGGTCACGCCGAAATTCGCGTCGGGATGGTAATGATGGATGTTGTGGAAACCGGCCCAGCGGCGCATCAGCGGACTCTTGAAGCGATGCATGTGGATCACGACGTGGCTGGATCCGTAGGTCGCGTAACCGGCGGCGATGACGCCCGCCAGCAGCAGCGCATAGCCCAGCGGAATCACCAGCGCGAACAGCGCACCCAGCGCACACATGAAAAGCGGCGGCATGAAGAATGGCAGCGCGTCGTAGCCGAGCGGGTCCACATGGTGGCGCGTGTGCCCGGCCTCGAACGGACCGGTGTTGCCGTGGAACAGCCAGCGGTGCGCGGCGTATTCGATGAAGGTGAAAGCGAACAGGCCGCAGAGCACCGTCACCGCCGCGGGCAGCCAGCGCATGTCGCCGTACCCGATGCCGGCCGCGACCAGCACGATGCTGATCAGGCAATCGCTGATGAGTCCGGCGCGCAGGTTGAAATGGCTGGTGGAAAGGCGCGCAAGCGGGCGCGCAATCCATTCCAGCGGTGCGGGCAATCGCCTCGCCGGCCTGGCGGATGCGTCACGACTGGCGGTAACCCGGTTCGACACGGTCAGGGCCGGCTCCTTCGGATAGGGGCGGTCGCAGGTGACCGGCGATCAGCGCCTGATCAGCCGTCCGACCGCGCGCCAAGTATAGTGAGAAACCCAAATAGCGGCATGAGGTGGCTCGACATGAAAAAGTTCCGGAAAGTCGCGGGCTTGGCGATGCTGCTGGCTGCTGCAGCGGCGCCTGCGATCGCGCAGCAGACCGCTTCGGAACGCGCCGACCTGGCGCGCTACCAGCAATACGCCGGGGCGCCGGTGGACAACGTCAAGTATTTCCAGATCAACGGCTATGAGTACCTCGCGCCGGACAAGGTGGCGATCTGGTTCGGAGTGAACAAGCTGTACCTGCTGACCGTGCAGACCCCGTGCACCAACCTCGCGTTCGCGAAGGGGATCGGACTGACCGCGAAGAACCAGACGCTCTACGCGAACTTCGATTTCGTGACGTTCGATCACCAGCGCTGCAAGATCACGAAGATCGAGCCGGTGAACGAGTTGAAGATGAAGCAGGACCGCGCCAGGGAGAAACAGGCAGGCGCGCCCGCGTCCAGCGGTTAGTCGCCCGACTCGCCGAACAGGAAGCGCCGCATTTCGTTCGCCAGCATCGCGCGCGTGGCGGGGTCGCGCGGCGACAGCCGGTGCTCGTTGATCAGCATCGTCTGGTACGCGAGCCACTGCTGCCACGCCTCGCGCCCGATGTGTTCGTAGATGCGCTGCCCGAGTTCGCCCGGCCACGGCGGCCGATCCAGCCCTTCCGTTTCGCATTGGAGTTTCTGGCAGAACACGGTGCGGGTCATCGCGACAGTATCTTTCTTATCGGAGCGGGAACGCCCAGTGTGGCGATTTCCGCGGCCGCGCACCAGCGCGAATCGGGATCGTCCGCAAGCGCCGCATTGGCGCGCACGCCGCGCCATTCGAGCGGCACCGCGTGCAAACGGAAATGCGTGAACGTGTGCCGGATGCCGGGCAGCGCTTCGGCGGTCGTGGCGTCGAGCCGCGCAAGGCGCGCCGCCAGCGGGCTGGCCGCATCCGCGTCGTTCGCTTCCGGGAAACTCCAGAGCCGCGGCCACACGCCTTGCGGCGGGCGGCGCTGCAGCAACACGCGACCGAGTTCGTCCCGCAATATCACGAACACGATGTGCTTTTCCGGCAATGCGCGCGCCGGCCGTGGCGCCGGAATCGCCTGGGTAAGGCCGTCGCGGTGCGCAACGCATTCGCGTGACTGCGGGCACTCGCCGCAGCGCGGATTGGAGCGCGTGCACACGGTCGCGCCGAGATCCATGATCGCTTGCGTGTAATCCGCGACGCGCTCCGCCGGCGTGTGTGCTTCGGCTTGCGACCACAAGGCCTGCTCGACGCTGCGTTCGCCGGGCCAGCCGCGGATGCCATGGAAACGCGCCAGCACGCGCTTGACGTTGCCGTCCAGGATCGCGTGGCGCTGCCCGTGCGCCTGCGCCAGGATCGCCGCGGCGGTGGAACGCCCGATGCCAGGCAGCGCCGCGAGCGATTCGAAATCGCGGGGCAGCTCGCCCCCATGCCGAGCGACGCAGCGCTGGGCTGCCGCGTGCAGATGCCGCGCGCGACGGTAGTAGCCGAGTCCCGACCACAGCCCCATCACCTGGTCTTCGGGTGCCGCGGCCAGCGCGGCAACATCCGGGAGCGCCCGCACGAAGCGTTCGAAATAGCGCACCACCGTGGCGACCTGCGTCTGCTGCAGCATCACCTCGGAAACCCAGACGCGATAGGGCGTGCGCGGCTGCTGCCAGGGCAGCTCGTGGCGGCCGTGGCGGTCGTACCAGTGCAGCAGCCGATGCGCGAAACCGTCCATTCAATGGACTGCGGATGACGCGGGGGCGGACGAGGCGGCCGCGGGCGCAGCACTCGCACCCGCCGCCGGCTTCAAATCGGGGCCGGCGTTGAATTCGAGGCCGGTGGCTTTCAGCCAACCGAGGTCGAGCTTCTGCACCGTGGCTTCGCCGGTGAACGGCAGCGGCCCGGGCGGATGCTGCGGCGAGGCGGCGAGCAGCCGCTGCCACCAGTTTCCGAATTCGGTCGGCTGCAATCGGAAACTGGCGCGCGAATTGTCGCCGTGGGTATTCACGATGATGCCGAGCGGCGTCTTTCCGGAGGGCGGCAGCACCTCCAGCGCGATCTTGTCCACGGTCATCGCGCTGCTGCGGGGGGCGGGCAGGCTGGAAGGGGTCGATCCGCCCGCGGGTGCACTGTTCGATGCGGCTGGCGGCGCGAGCGACGGATAGTGCAGGTCGCCATGCAGATGCAGGGCAATGGCCTCGCCGCCGCGCCATTCCCCCTGGCCTTGCAGTTGCAGCGACGCGCCGTCCTGCTTGCCGAAATCGATCCGGATCGGATTGAAGTCGATCGTGCCATCGTGCGGAGAGGACGGTACGGTGTCGAGGCTGCCTCTGATTTCGCGGCCGTCGGCGCTGCGCGCGGACGCGTCCATGCGGAAGGGACGGCCGGGGACCAGTTCGCCGGTGTCGACGCTCAGTTCGAACAGCAGGGGCGCGCCGCCGTCGGTCAGCGTGCCTTGCGTCATGTGCACGCCCGCCACGATGGTCGGCAGCCGTGGCGGTCCCTTGTGGCTGGGCAGTCGCATCAGCAGGGCTTTCAATACGGGCAGGTCGATGCGCGGGTCTTCCACTTCGACGCGTTCGATTGCAACGTCGCCGCGCAGCAGCGCGCGCCAG
>DASZTT010000060.1:0-6112 GCA_035547895.1 Rhodanobacteraceae bacterium | reverse complement strand
GGTCGCGCAGATCCCGTGGGCGGCCCTGGCGGCGGGCGTGCTCGCGCTGATCATCGCCGGCTACCAGTGGCTGTGGCTGCGCGCGATCGAGCAAGGCGTCACCAACCGTCGCGTGGTGCGCAAGACCGGCATCGTGTCGCGCATGACCACCGAACTGCGGCTTGCTTCGATCGAGACCGTGGACCTGCGCCAGAGCTTCTGGGGTCGCATCTTCGGCTACGGCAATGTCGAAATCACCGGCCGCGGCGAGACCGCCATGGTGCTCGACCGCATCGCGCATCCGGTGGAAGTGAAGCGCGACATCGAGAGCGCCTATTCCGCCCACATCGAAACGCAGCAACCCGGCGCCATGGCATGAACGCGGCACACGTCGCCGGCGTGCGCGCCGTGCTCACCGACATCGAAGGCACCACCAGCTCGATCGCGTTCGTCAAGGACGTGCTGTTTCCCTACGCGCGCGAGCGCCTGCCCCGCTTCATCGAAAGGCATCGAAACAACCCGGACGTCGCGCGCTGGCTCGACGCCACCGCGCGCGAGGCAGGCATCGACGATCCGAAGTCGCGGCGCGTCATCGACACCCTGTTGCGCTGGATCGACGAAGATCGCAAGGCCACGCCGCTGAAGGCATTGCAGGGCATGATCTGGAAGGCCGGCTACGAAGCCGGTGACTACAAGGCGCACATCTACCCCGAAGTGCCGGCCAGGCTGCAGGCGTGGAAAGCGCGGGGCCTGAAGCTGTACGTCTATTCGTCGGGTTCGGTGCCTGCGCAGAAACTGTTCTTCGGGCACACCGCGGCGGGCGACCTCGCGCCGCTGTTCGACGGCTGGTTCGACACCGAAGTCGGTGGCAAGCGCGAACGCGGATCGTACCTGCGCATCGCCGAGGCAATCGGCCTGCCCCCGCCCGCAATTGTGTTCCTGTCCGACATCGGCGCCGAGCTCGAAGCCGCGCACGGCACCGGCATGCAGGTAGTCCACGTGTGCCGCCCGCCCGAACCATGCCCCGAGGCGGGCACGCATCCCTGCGTCGCGGATTTCGACGCCATCACGATCGCATGAAACGGTTCGCGCTGATCCTGCTGCCTTTGCTTGCATTCGCCGCCGGCGCCGCGACGGTGGCGGGCTGGCACGGGATGCAGGCGCGGCGCGTACTTGCCGGGCCGGCGCCCGCACTCGACGGCGCACCCACGTTCGCTCCATCGCCCGAATCGCCCGCCGAAACATCCAGCAGTGCCGACGACGGCACCCCGTCCGGCCTGCTGTCCGACGCTGGCTGGCCCGACAACGCGCCCTCGCCCGAGCAGGTGATCTACGCGCAGCGCAAGCTGCTGGATCGCGAAACCGCGCGCCTGAAGCCGCGCACGCCCGGCAAGGTGAACCTGTACGCCATCGTGTTCGCGGGCGACGGCAGCCAGAACGTCTTTCGCAACGAAGCCGAATATTTCGACAAGCTGTTCTCGAAGCGCCTCGGTGCCGCTGGCCACGTGGTCGTGCTCGAAAACGACCCTGCTTCGCTGACCACGCGTCCGCTCGCGACGTGGAGCAATCTCGAAGACGCGCTCGATGCCGTCGCGGCGAAGATGGACCCGCGGCAGGACATCCTGCTGCTGTACTTCACGACGCACGGCAGCGAAGACCACACGCTTCTGGTGGATATGGATCCGCTGCCGCTCGACCAGATCGGCGCGAGCGACCTGCCCGGCATCCTTGCCGAGCACCCGTTCCAATACAAGGTCGTGATCGTGAATGCCTGCTACTCCGGCGGGTTCATTCCGCCGCTCAAGGATTCGAACACCATGATCATTACCGCCGCGCGGGCGGACCGTTCCTCGTTCGGTTGCGGCGAACAGTCGGAGCTCACCTGGTTCGGGCACGCGTTCCTGGTCGACGCGCTGAACAAGACCGACGATTTCCGGCAGGCATTCCGGCTGGCGCGCACGGAAGTCGCGGCCTGGGAGAAGCGCGACAACTACCGACCCTCCGAACCGCAGATTTCCGCAGGCGACGGCATCGCGGCGCAACTTGCGAAGTGGCGCAAGGGCTTCACGCCAAGCGCGGCAGTGCCGTTCGCGCCGGCGCCGGCGGGCTCAACCGGCTCCGCGCAATGAGCGGACCCGCGCTGGTCGTGCTTGCCGCGGGTCTCGGCAGCCGCTACGGCGACAGCAAGCAGATCGCGGGTGTCGGACCGGACGGCGAATGGCTGCTGGAATACGCCATCCACGACGCGCTCGCGGCCGGCTTTACGCAGATTGTCCTGGTGATCCGCGCCGAGCTGCGCGAAGCGCTGCAGGCGCGCCTCGCTCCGCACCTGCAAGGGCGCGCCGCGTTGCTGTTCGTCGAACAAACCGTGGACAAGATTCCTGCCGGATGCGACGCACCGGACGGCCGCTCCAGGCCGCTCGGCACCGGCCACGCGCTGTGGTGCTGCGCGCCGCTGCTTCGCGGTCCGTTCGCCGTGATCAACGCCGACGACTATTACGGCCGGGATGCGTTCCACCTGCTGGCCGCGCATTTCCGCAACAGCACAAGACCTGCGATGGTCGGCTACCGGCTGGACGCGACGCTGTCCAGCCACGGAGGCGTCAACCGCGGCGTGTGCCGCGTCGATGCCGATGGCCAGCTCGAGAACGTCACCGAGGTCATCGACATTGCCCTGCGTGAAGGCGCCCTCACCGGAACCGCGCCCGGTGGTGCGCGCACGACATTGGCGCCCGACACGGTGGTGTCGCTGAATTGCTGGGGCCTGCTGCCCGACCTGCTTCCGGATCTGGAAGCGGGCCTTCGCGAATTCCTGCCCCATGCGGGTGCGAAGGACGAATATTTCCTGCCGCACGCGATCGCGACGCATCTCGCGAAGCATCATCAGTCGCTCACCGTGCTGCCGACCAGGGATGCGTGGATGGGCCTGACCCATCCCGACGACCGTTCGCGCGTGGTCACGGCCATGGCGGCGCTGCACGCGCAAGGCGCGTATCCGACGCCGCTGTGGCCGCGCGCATGAACGAAGTGCTCGACGCCGCCACACGCAACGGCCTGGCTGAAGCCTGGGGCCTGTCGCCGCGCGCGCGTTTCGCCCCACTCGGCAACGGCCTGATCAACAGGACGCTTCTCGTCACCGATGATGGGCGCCGCCGCGTGTTGCAATGCCTCAATGTCCACGTGTTCCGCGATCCCGCGCTGGTGATGCGCAACTGCCACACGGTGACCGCGCACCTGGGCCGCGAGCGCGCGGCGGGACGCTACGACTATTCGGTGCTGGAGCTGGTGCCGACGCTCGCGGGCAAGCCCGCCGCGGTGCTGGACGACGGCACGTGGTGGCGCATGTACGACCACGTGCCGGACACGCGCACCCACGACACGGCCGACACGCCGGCGCTCAGCTTCGAAGCCGCGCGCGGTTTCGGCGCCTTCGCCGCCGCGCTGGCGGGTCTCGGCCCCGACGCCGTGGGCGAGGTGATCCCGCACTTCCACGATCCGGTCAGACGCTTCGACGCATTCCGCGCCGCACATGCGGCCGACCGTGTCGGCCGGGTCGTGCAGACGTCACGGGAATGCAATGCCGCGCTGGCCTTCATGGACGTGCTGGCGCACTGGCAGTCGCTGCTCGATGCCGGGTTGCCGTGGCGCGTCACCCACAACGACTGCAAGTTGAACAACCTGCTGTTCGATGCCGGCGGCCATGCCATCTGCGTGGTCGATCTCGACACCGTGATGCCCGGCACCCTGCTGTTCGATTTCGGCGACATGGGCCGCACGATGTTGAGCCCGGTGCCGGAGGATTCCGCTGATCTGGATCGCGTCGGCGTGCGCCGCGAGCACTTCGCTGCGCTGGCGCGTGGTTACATCGAAGGCTGCGGCGACCTGCTCACGCCGCTGGAACGCGACAACCTGGTGTTCGCCGCGCGCATGGTCACCGGCGTGATCGGGCTGCGCTTCCTCACCGATTACCTCGACGGTGATCGTTACTTCCGGGTCGCACATCCGCTGCACAACCTGGAGCGGGCGCGCAACCAGTTCGCGTTGTACGCGGCGCTCACCGCGCAACAGGATGCATTGCAGGCGCTGGTGCCGGGCTCAGGTTGATTCGCCGTACGCTTGAGGCCACTTCCCGCCTTCACTCCGGGCGGAAACTCAGCATTTCAGCGCTTCCTTCAACGTGAACTTGTGTTCCAGCAACGCGGGACCGAGAACCACGCTGCGCACCCCAGCCCCGCGTACTCTGCGCACGTCATCCAGCGAGCACGCATTCCCCGAAGCCTGGATTTCAAAATCCGGTGCGAAGCTGGACAGGTCGCGATAAAGATCGAGATTGAACCCCGCCAGCCTGCCATCACGGCCGATGTCGGTGCACAGCACGTGGCGCGCGCCGGCACGGACATAGTGGGCTGCCAGGGTGTCGAGCTGCACGCAGGATTTCTCGGACAAGCCCTGCACCGGCAGTCGCCATGCACCCGCCTGCCAGCACACCTTCAGCGCCAGCACCAACCGGTGGGGTTCGAACTGACTGATCCAGATTGCCGTCGCGTAGGGGTTCTGCGCCGCCACACGGCCCACCACCACGCGCGCGACACCTGCGGAATACAGGCGACGCAGATCATCGGTGGTGCGCACCCCTCCACCCGCCTGAACCTTCAACGCGCCGGTCCGCGCGATGGCCTCGATGACGGCAAGGTTTGCAAAGCGCCCCGAACGGGCGCCATCCAGATCGGCCACTTGCAACCATTGCGCCCCCGCATCGGCATACCCTCGCGCGAGTTCGACCGGATCGTCCGGCAATGCCGTTTCCCGCGCGCAGCCACCCTGCGGCCGCACGACACGGCCGCCACGCAGGTCGATGGCAGGGATCACCTGAAAACCCACGCAGCACCCCGGGACATTCCAAAGCCGCCACCCCCGCGGCGGACTTTCGAGATGTTACCGTACGCCCGCGGGCGCAGCCTGAAAGAGCGGGCACGCGTGGCGCGCGACCGCACGCGGTGCTGCATCAAAACCGGCAGACGATCAGGCCGCGAAGACCCGCTCGCGGACCAGCCGGCAGGCTTCGGCCAGGTCATGTTGCATCGCGCGGTCGCGATGCATGAACGCGATCGACTCGCGCAGGCGCGCACGCGCCGCACCAACGGCACCGCCCGGCCTGAATTCATCGGCCTTAGCCAGTTGTGCAGCGAGCGCCTGCAACTCGGATTCGAATTGCAGGCGTTGCGCGTCCCCCGCGGGCGGCGCGTTGTCGATCTTCGCCACCAGGGCCTGCCAGCCGCCCTTCGCGGCAAGCCTGCGCGCCGCGTCGAGCATGTCGTTGCGGTAATCCAGCGCCTGCGCCGCGGTGTAAAGCTCCAACGCCAGCACGTCGGACAGGTCGCGCATCATGTCCAGCACCTGGCGCGCCTCGTTGGCGCCCATCGACACGTGGTCCTCGGCGTTGGCGCTGGTCGGGATCGAATACACGCTGGCCGGATGTGCCCGCGTCGCCAGGTCGTTCACCAGCGCCGCCGCGGTGTACTGCACGATCATGAAACCGGAATCGGTGCCGTCCTCGTTGCCGGTGAGGAACGCCGGCAGGCCGTCGTTGGTGGCGGGATCGACCAGCTTGTTGAGGCGACGCTCGGAGATCGATGCCAGCACCGGGATCGCCGCCTTCACGTAACTCATCGCCAGCGCCAGCGGCATGCCGTGGAAATGGCCCGCGGAAATCACCTGCTCTTCGATGTGCCGCGCGTCGCCGTTGTCGGGGAAGATCAGCGGGTTGTCGGTGACCGCGTTCAACTCGATGTCGATGATGCGGCACGCCTGCGCCCATGCGTCGCGCACCGCGCCGTGCACCTGCGGCATGCAGCGCAGGCAGTAGGCATCCTGCGGCTGGTGTTTCTTGCCGCCCTTGAACGGCAGGAAGCGCTGGTAGAACGCTTCGCGTCCATGGCGCTTGTCGGCCGGCACCCATTCCCAGCGGATGTCGAACGACAACGCCTGGTCTTCCGGCGAACTCCAGGCCTGCGCGGTCCAGGTGCGGAAGCGCGGGACCAGGTGATAGGGAATGTCGACCAGCGTCGAACCATCAAGCAGTTCGCGCACGTGCTCCGCGGCGGCGATCTGGCCTGGATGCGGACGCAGTGCA
>DASZTT010000059.1:0-6754 GCA_035547895.1 Rhodanobacteraceae bacterium | reverse complement strand
AGCGTCACGCCGCCGAGCAGTCGCTGCGCCTCGGCGTAGGCGGGATGTGCTTCGACGATGTCCCGCAGCGCATCGCGCGCCGCGCCGAGCTCGCCGGCCTGCAACAGGCCGTTGACGCGCTGCATCGCTGCGTGGAGGGGATTCGCGGCCACGTTTCGAATCCGTCACCGCGCTAACGGCCGAGATGGCGATCGAAGAAACGCACCATCACCGCATAGGCTTCCTTCGATTCCGGCATCTCCGGATCGGAAAAGAACGAATGCCACATGCCGTCCCAGATGTGCAGCTCCGCGTCGACGCCGGCGTTCGTCAGCAGCCGCTGGCTCTGGATTTCCGAACTCATCGTGAAGTCGCGGGTGCCGGTGATCAGCAGCGTGGGCGGGAATTTCGCCAGCAGCCGCGGTGCATTGGCCGAGAACACCAACGGATCGCTGGCTTGCGCGTCCTTGAAGTACGGCAGGTCGGCGAACTTCAGGGGCGACGTCGGCGGCGCGTCGCCGTCGAGCACCGGGGCGAGCCACGCCGAATCACCGCTCAAGTCGGCCACGGCCCCGCAGTACATCCCGATTGCACCCGGCACCGGCAGGTGTTCATGGATGAACCAGGCCACGGCTTCGCCGGTCAGCACGCCACCGGCCGAACAGCCGTAGATGCCGATGTTCTTCGCCGGGTAATGCTTGAGCAGCGCGCGATAGACCGCGGCGACATCTTCGCTGGCGGCCGGGAAGACGTGCTCGGGTCCTTGCCGGTAATCCACGGTGATGACCTCGATGCCGCCGAGGCTGGCGACCGGGATGGCTTCGACGAGCCCGCCGGCACCTGCGCCCCACAGGAACGCGCCGCCGTGCAGATTGATCAGCACGCGATGCTGCTGCGCCGGCGCGATGCCTTGTTTCGGTGTCACCACCTGCGTCGGCACGCCGCCGATGCTGCGCTGCCTGATCGTCACCGGATACAGCCGCTTCATCAATCGGGCGCGCGCGGTATTGATCTTGTCGTAGTACGCGCGGCTGGCGGCGACGGGGCCATCGAGCGGCGGTGCGTTGCGGCCCTGTTCGAGCATGCGCCGGAACAGCTTGCGTGCCTCGGGTGACGCGTAGCTGGAAAACGGAATGGTGAAGGCCGGCGCATGCACGCTGTCCTGCGCGTCGACGTGCGTCACTGCCGCCAGGGCCGGCGCGCATGCGAGGGCACTGGCCAGGGTTGCGACACACCAGCGCGCGCTGCAAACACTCAGGTTCATGGGGTGTCTCCCTTCGAGGCGGGCGTTCGTTGCAAACGCGGCTTGCCGCTTGCGTCACGGTCGATCGTGATGTCGAAGCGCCGGCCGCGGAAGGTCACGTTGGTCAGCGTCAGCGATTTCCATCCGGATGGCAGCACGGGCGGATAGGCCTGCACCAAGCCGGCATCCTCGATGCGCAATCCGGTGAGTCCGTAAACCAGGCTCTGCACGAAGCCCGCCGAGCCGGTGAGGAAATAGCCGGTGTTGTTGTCCGGCGTTTCCGTGCGGACGTTGAACGGCGCCTTCAACATCGCGGCGTCGATGTTGTCCGCGAGCCAGCGCGTCGCGTCCGCCGCCTCGCCCGTCGTCGCGGCGGCGATGGTGAGCGGCGCGAGCCCCATCGAGGTCGGCGTGGCGCCCGGTTGCTGCAGCCGCGCGGCCGCGATCCGGTAATCGTTGCGCCGCGTCGCGGCATCCATCTCCAGGTCCAGCGAAGGGAACATCAGGAAGGCCAGATCGTTGTCGCCGGGTTCGTGCAGCGGCGTGCCCGGACCGAAAACGAGATGGTGCTCGCCCGACGTCGAAAACGGAATGTCGAGCTTGCCGGCGATCTGCGTCCAGCGCGGGTCGGCTTGCGCGCCCACCACCTTCGCCGCAGCCGTGGCGATCCGTAGCGCCTTGGCCGCCGAGGCGTTGGTGAAGGTGTCATCGTCGACATGCGGGTAGGGTTCCATCACCGAGACGACGTCGCGGATCCCGTAGCGATCCTTTGCCGGATCGTAGGTCGCGCGGCTGGTCCAGAACGCCGCAAGCTGGCGGATCACCGGCCAGCCGTCCTTGCGCAGCCAGTCGAGATCGTGCGTCGCCAGCCAGTATTGCCACTGCGCGATCGCGATGTCGGCGTTGACGTGGATCTCGCCGACGCTCAGGCGATGCGCGGCGAACATGATCTGCTCGCTGCCGTTTTCCGGATCGGCTTCCCATGGGTATTTGGCGCCGGCGAAGCCGGCTTCGCGCGCCCGTTGCTGCGCGGCCTGCAGCGTGCGGTCGCGGAACATCACGATCGAGCGCGCGCGCTGCGGATGCAACAGCAGCAGCGCCGGGAAAATCCAGGAATCGCTGTCCCAGAAGATATGGCCGGCGTAACCGGTGGTCAACGCGCACGCACCCACGCCCCAGGCCACGTCCGGCGGCGCATTGGCGAGCAGGTAGTACAAGTCGGAATGCACCGCGCGTTGCGCGTGGGGATCACCGTCGATGCGGATGTCCGATCGCCACAACTTCGCCCATGCCACGCGCTGCGCCGCCAGCATGTCGTCGAAGCCGTGCGTGCGTGCCGACTCGGCCAGCGCCAGGTCGGCGCTCGAGTCGCCGCCCCAGCCGTCGCGCGACACCGCGATGTACTTGGCGAAGGCGTATGTCGAGCCCTTCTGCACCTTGACGCGCAGGTTCAGCGACAGCCGGTCGTCGGTGCGGTCCAGTTTCGCTTCGACGGGCCGCACGCCGTCGGGCAATTGCACGGCAACGGCCTCGCCCATCCGTGCGCCGTTCGTCGCCCGCCCATCCAGCCGCAACGTCAGATTGGACGTGTCACCTTGCGCATCCAGCACGTGCGTGTCGCCGTGGTACCAGATCGCCGCGCGATCGGCCGTCGCCGGCGGCCGTGGCGTCAATGAAAGGCCGTGCGCGTGCAGAGCCTGCCGGAAGCGGTCGCCGGCCAGCCCGGTGTCGCCCGGCAATTTCGCCAGTGCAAGGCGGGGCTGGTAGGGCGCCCACAACACCAGCGGGAACGACAACTCGATCGTGCCGGTGAATTCCGGCGTGATCGAGAAGCGGATGGCCGCGAGGTGCGACGATGCTTCGCTGGCAAATTCCATCACTTCGACGCGCGTCGCCTTGGCGCGATCGACGTAGCGGTAGCGCGTCGTGAGCGTCGCGTCGTGCAGATCCAGGACTTGCCGGTAGTCCTGGAACACCGCGGGTTCCAGCGGCGCCAGGTTCAGCCACGCGCCGGTCGCATCCGCGCGATAGTCGATGCCGCTCCAGCCCGGAATCGCCGCGGGTCGCGCGATGTCATCCTTGCCGTAATCCATCAGCGCGATGAGGTACGACAGATTGGTTTCGGTGCCGCGCGGCGAGGTGAAGGTGGAGAGGTAGCCGTTCGCCAGCTGGCCCGGAAAATAGCTATCGAAATCCTTCGACGTTGCGCTGAGCAGGAAGCTCGAGTCGCCCGCGGCCGCGGGCGCGGCGCACGACAGCGCGAGGCACGCCACGCAAAACGCTTTTCCGGTGGCGCGCCCGAACCCGCGCACGTCACAGCTCCTTGCGGACCAGCGTGGCCTTGCCGTCGGCACCGCGCTCGATCGTGACGTCGTAATGCTTGCCGCGGAAGGTGAGGTTTTTCAGCGTCACCGATTTCCAGCCGGGAGGCAGCACCGGGGCGTACTTGGCGTCGAGGCCATTGCCGTCGATGCGCAACCCGGACAGTCCGTAGATGAAACTCTGCACGAAACCCGCCGACGTCGCGAGGATGTAGCCGTTGTTGTTGTCCGCGGTTTCGCTGCGGACGTTGAACGGCGCCTTCAGGTACCCGACCAGGTTGCGGTGGATCCAGTCGCCCACGGCTTTGGCCTCGCCCAGTTCGGCGGCGCCCACGGTGAGCATCACCATCATCATCTCGTTGGGACTGTCGCCGTGGGTCTTCAGCGCCTGCAACTGGAAAGCGAAATCGTTGCGGCGCACCTCGGGCGACATCGGCATGTCCAGATTGGGATACATCAGCCACGCCAATGTCGAGCCGAACCAGGTGATCTTGTCGTGCGGCACCGAAGGATCGAAGTCGTAATGGCGTTGCGCCTCTGCATCGAACGGGATGTACATCTTCGATGCAATTTCGGCCCATGCGGGATCGGCCTTCGCGCCGACCAGCGCGGCGGCCTTCGCCGCGATTTCCAGCGTCTTGCGTGCGGCGGCGTTGGTGAACGTGTCGTTGGGCACGTCGTCATAGGCCTCGTCGGGCGAGGTGACGTGCAGGATTTCGTAGCGGTCCTTCGCCTTGTCGTAGGTGACGCGGCTCTTCCAGAACGTCGCGATGCCTTCGATGACGGGCCAGCCGTACTGCTTCAGCCATTCGCGATCACCGGTCGCAAGGTAGTACTGCCATTGCGCGATCGCGATGTCCGCGTTGACGTGGATTTCGCGATAGACGCCGTAGGCGAAGTGCGGCGTCACGTCGATGCCTTTCTGCGGGTCCGATTCCCAGGGATACATCAAGCCCTTCGCGCCGTACTGCGCGGCGCGGTCACGCGCACCCTGCATCGTCCGGTTTCGAAACATCACGATCGATTTCGCGCGTTCCGGATGCAGCAGCAGCAAGGCCGGGAACACCCACGAGTCGGAATCCCAGAACACGTGGCCCGCGTAGTTCGGCGTCAGCGCGCAGGCGCCCATCGCCCAGGCGGTGTTCGCGGTGCTGTTGGACAGGATGTAATAGAGATCGGAATGCAGCGCGCGCTGCACCGCTTCGTCGTGGTCGACGACGATGTCGGCTTTCCACAGCCGGTGCCACGCGGCGACGTGGCGCGCGAGCAATGCGTCGAAGCCAGTGGTGCGCGCGCGCGTTGCGAGCGCAAGATCGGCCTGGGCGTCGCCACCCCAATCCTGCCGTGACGCGGCGATGTACTTGGTGAAGGTGTAGGTTTCGCCCTTGCGAACATTGGCGATGATGCTCAAGGACAATTTGTCGGATGTCTGCTCGAGTTTCGTGCTTTCGATTTTCAGATCGCGCGGCAACGCGATGGCCGCGGCTTCGGCCATCTTCAAACCATTCACGGCCTGGCCGTCGAGCCACAGCGTCAATTGCTTCGCGTCGCCGCCGTCATGGGTGACGACGGTTGTCCCCGGATACCAGACCGGCGCGCGATCCGGTGTCGGCACCGGCTTGTCGTTCAGGTTCTGGCCGCTCGCGATGACTGCGTCAATCATCTGGTCCCCGGTCATGCTGTCGATCGGAAAGCGAGGCTGGTGGCCGGCCCACAGGCGGAACGGAAACTCCAGTTGCACCTTGCCGTCGAAGCGTGGCGTGATCGAAATCCGCGTCGCGGCGAGGTGCGGATCGGCCTGGCTGACGAAGGTCGTCACCTGCACGTCGGTGGGATTCTTGACGTACGCGAAGCGGTAGCGCGTGGTCAGCGTACCGTCGTGCATGTTCAACGTTTGCGAATAGTTGGCGAAGATCGACGGATCGAGCCGCGTCGAATTCATCCAGCCGGTGCCGGGGTTGTAGTCGATCTCGCTCCAGCCCGGAATCGCGGCCGGGCGCGAGATGTCGCCCCGGGTGTAATCCATGAAGGCGACCATGTAGGCCCGGTCGGGTTCGGTGCCGCGCACCGAGGTCATGGTCGAGAAGTAGCCGTTGGCGAGATACGACGGGAAGTACGCATCGAAATCCCTGGCCGTGGCGGTCAGCAGGAAACTCGAATCGACGGCGGGCGCTTGCGCCCATCCCCGCGCGCAGGGCATGAGCAACAGGAAGCAGAAAAACTGCAGCGCGCGGAATCTCATGGTCAAGCTCCGATCGTTGCGCCTCTCGTGGGAGCGGCGCGATGGCGGATCCGCGGCGGCCACGGACGCCACGAACCGGATCGGCATGGCGCGCGATCCGGTTCAGGCCTGGAACGAAGCCGGTGCTTCAGAACCGGTACTTCGCCTGGACGTACACCTCGCGGCCGGTCAGCGGGCGCGCCATCAGCACGCCGCCGATGCCGGCGCTGGCGCCCGTGATGCGCGCGTTGCCTTCGGTCAGCCCGATCGCATTGGTCAGGTTGGTGCCCTGCAGGCGGAACTGCCAGTCGGGACCGACGTCGGCCACCAGCCCCGCGCCGAGCGTGTGGTAGGTGCCCAGCGGCTGCAATCCGGTCTGGTCCTCGAAACGCTGGCCGGCATGCTCCCAGGTCAGGAATCCGGTGATGCTGCCCCAGCTGGTCGGCAGGGTGTAGCTGGGCATGAACAGGTAACGGACCTTGGGCTGGCGCTGCAACGGCTGCCCGTCGAAGCTGACGCATTGGGTATTGCCGTTGATGTCCACATACGTTGCGCAGCCGTTGTGGTGCGTGTAGTGCCCATCCATGTAATCGGCGACCAGCTTCAGGTGCAGGTTCTCGACCGGCGACCATGTCGCATTGAGATCCAGCCCGTGGGTGTTGGCGCCGTAGTTCTCGATCGGTCCCACCGGCGTGCCATTGATGCTTTCCTGGTAGGGCAAGCCGGTGAACAGCCGGTGATAGATGCTGACGTCCACGAACAGCGTGGGCGAACCGTACTTGAAGCCGGCTTCCAGGTTCTTGATCTTCTGCATCGGCGCGAAATTGCCGCCGGTGCCGCGGATGCCATTGTCGAAGTCATCGAAATGGCCGCCGGTGTTGGCACGGACGTACGCGCTCATGTGATCGTTGAATTCGTAGTTGGCACCGGCGGTGAACGAGGGATGGGTCTTGTCGTAGTCTTCGTAATCCCAGGTGCCATTGCAAATCG
>DASZTT010000058.1:0-2263 GCA_035547895.1 Rhodanobacteraceae bacterium | reverse complement strand
CGCAGCATCGCGGATGCATTGCGCCAGAATGCGCCGGATGTGCGGGAGCTGTACGCCTGCGGTGGTGGAGTCCACAACGACGCGTTGATGGCGGCGCTGCGCGCGGCGCTTCCGGGTGCGACCGTCGCCACCACGGTCGCGCTCGGCCTCGACCCCGATTTCGTCGAGGCCGCCGGCTTTGCCTGGCTCGCGCGCGCGCGCCTGGAAGGTATGCCCGGCAATCTGCCCAGCGTCACCGGCGCACGGGGGCCGCGCGTGCTCGGCGCCATCTACGCGCCGTTCGTCCGCCACTGCGACGCCGACGAGGGAACCGGCGCACAGGTCGGACATCGTCCGCAGGCCTGACGCGCGGCACGATCCGGGGAACGCCGCGGACATATCCGCGCGCAGCTAAGTCGGCCGCGCGCCTTCCACGTCGTGGATGGCGCGGCGCAAACCGATCACCAGCAACAGGCCCGGTGCCGCCGAAAGGGCAGTGATGGCGAAAAAGTTCGACCAGCCGACCTGCGGAACCAGCCAGGCCGCTACCGGACCGAGGAATACGCGTCCCACCGCGGCCAGCGCCGACAACAGCGCGAACTGCGTGGCCGAAAACCGCACATTGCACAGACCCGTCACCAGCACCACGAATGCGGTGCTGCCCAGGCCGCTGAAGAAATATTCCAGCGACACCACCGTTGCCATCGCCGATACATCGGGCCCGCTGTGGACCAGCCAGATGTAGCCAAGGTTCACGAGCGCCTGGCACGTGCCCAGCACCAGCAAAGCCGGGAACAGCCGCATCCTGGTCACTACCCAGCCGCCGCTGACCGCGCCCAGCAGCCCGGCCGCGAGCCCGAAGGTCTTGCTGACCGTCCCGATCTGGGTCAACGAGAATTGCGGCACCCGCAACAGGAACGTGGTGGAAAGCGACAAGGCGAAGGCGTCGCAGAGCTTGTAGAGCACCATCAACACCAGCCAGGCGATCGCGAGTTTGCCGTAGCGCCGGAAGAAATCGGCGAATGGTTCGACCACCGCCGAGACGAACGTGCGTGCGGGCCGTTCGTCGGGAGCGTCGGGAGATGCCACCGTCACGATCATCGCCGCCCACATCAATACGCCCATCGCCCGGTAGGTGAAGGCCCAGCCGGCGTGGTCGGCGAGGATCAACGCGAAGGCGCCGGAAACCAGCATTGCGATCCGGTAGCCGCCCTGCATGAAGCCGATGCCCCAGCCACGCTCGGCCGGGCGCAACAGGTCGGTGCGGTGGGCGTCGTAGGCGATGTCCTGGGTGGCCGACGCGAACGCCAGCAGCACTGCGAAGAACGCCAGCAGTACCGCGGCGCCCTGCGGGGTTTCGAAACTCATCGCGACCAGGGCCGCGCCGCAGATAGCCTGCATCAGCAGCACCCAGCCCCGGCGGCGTCCGAGCCACGGCAGGCGCACGCGGTCGAGCAACGGCGCCCACAGGAACTTGAACACGTAGGCCTGGCCGATCACCGTGATCCAGCCGATGTCCTTGAGGCTCATGCCCGCCGTGGTGAACCACGCCTGCAGCGTTGCCCCGGACAGGGCCAGCGGCAGCCCGGATGAAAACCCCAGCAAACCGATGCTGAGGATGCGCCAGTTACGTCCCCGCACGTCCGGAACCGGATCGTCGGCTGCGGCTTCAGTCGCCATACTCGACCAGGTATGGCGCGTGGTCGGAAAACCGCGGCTCGCGTGCGATCGCACAGGCGCGGGCGCGTTTGCCGATGCCGGGCGTCGTGATCTGGTAATCGATCCGCCAACCGACGTTGTTGGCGCGGGCGGCGCCGCGGTTGGACCACCAGGTGTATTCCTCGGCGTCCGGCTTGACCACGCGGAAGCTGTCCAGCCAGCCGTGTTCGGGCGCGGGCGCACCGTCGCCGTGGGGATCGGCGATCAGGGCGTTCAACCACGCGCGCTCTTGCGGAAGGCAGCCGGAATTCTTCTGGTTGGATTTCCAGTTGCGGATGTCGCGCTCGCTGCGCACGATGTTCCAGTCGCCGCACAACACGTAATCGCGGCCGCTGGCGAGCCAGTCATCGAAGATCGTGCGCAGTTTCTTCATCGCCTCGAACTTGAACTGCTGCCGCAGCTCGCCGGAAGTCCCCGACGGCACGTACAGGGATACCACGCTCAGGTTGCCGAAGCGCGCTTCGATGTAGCGGCCCTCGTCGTCGAGCGGCTGCCAGCCGATCCGGGTGAGCACCTCGTCGGGTTCGCGCTTCGCGTAGATCGCGACGCCGCTGTAGCCCTTCTT
>DASZTT010000057.1:0-13341 GCA_035547895.1 Rhodanobacteraceae bacterium | reverse complement strand
GAGGCCTACGAAGTTGCGGCAGCGTAATGCCGCAACTTGGTACGAAAAATGCTTGAAAAGGAGACACCTATGCCGATGTGAAGGCCCGCGTTGCCCATGCGCCGTGGCTCCGCCCAGCTCCTGCAGAAGCCCATGAACAGGCGCCTGCTGCCCCTCGTCTACGCGCTCGTGGCGGTGGTGGTGCTGATCCTGCTGCTCACGTGGCTCACCGTGCAGGCCCAGATCGCCCTCGCCGGTTACCTCAACGGCGAGAGCATCTGGTCCAAGGCGCAGAAGCAGGCGACCGTCGACCTGCTCCACTACGTTGCCACGGGCGACCCCGCGGATTACGCCGGCTTCCAGGAGAATTACGCCGTCCTCAAGTCGCTGCGCAAGGCGCGCGACATGGTCTTGTCGGGGCATTTCGACTATCAGTCCGTCGAGGACGAGATGCGCCGCGGGCATGCCATGACGGTGGCGATTCCCGGTGCGGTGTTCATCCTGCACCATTTTGCGGGTGCGCCCTACATGAGCGACGCGCTGCGCGAATGGCAGTCCACCGACGGCGCGATCGCGGAACTGGGGGTGATCGCGGACAGCCTGCATCGCACCTTCGCCGCCAAGGCCATGACGCCGGCGGAGGTGGTGCGCCAACGCAGCCGCATCAGCGCCATCAACGCATTCATCGAGCCGCGCTCGAACCGTTTTTCGTTGAGCATCGCCCGCGGCGCCGTGTGGACCGGCCGCGTGCTGTTCGCCGGCATCATGTTTTCCGCCGCCATCGCGATCGGTCTCTGGCTGTGGATGGCTCGGCGCGTGCTGACACGCATCCGGCGCACCGAAGAACGCTACCGCCTGTTGTTCGACAGTGCGCCCGACGCGATCGTGATGGTGGACGAGGGCAGCGGCACCATCATCGATGCCAACCGCACTGCGAGTGCGTGGACCGGGCGCGCGCCGAAGGATCTGGTCGGCGCTGATTACATGGGGCTGTTCGAAGACGGCATCGTCCGCAAGGGCTCGTCGGGCAGCGGCGAATTGCGCGGCAGTCACGGAACCAAGCGGCCCGTCGAGACGCAGAGCAGCATGACGGTCTGGGGCGAACAGGTCGTGCGCCAGGCCATCATCCGCGACATTTCCGAGCGCGTGGAAAGTGATCGCGTGCGCCGGGTGGCTGCCGAGGCACTGGCCAGCATCGCGGAAGGCGTGATCATCGCGGACGCGGATCGCAAGGTTCTCTCGGTGAACGCGGCTGCGACGCGGCTCACCGGCTTCACGGCGGAAAACCTGGCCGGCACGCGCCTGGATGCCACGCGCACGCTCGCCGACGGCGGCCCGCTTCCGGCCACGATCTGGGACGAAGTGGTTGCCACGCACCACTGGTCGGGCGAAGTGCAGAGCCGCCGCCTGGACGGCAGGGTGTACGCCGAAAAACTCGACATCAGTACCATCCGCGACGCGGAAAACCGCGTGCAGCACTACGTCGCGGTATTCAGCGACATTTCCGCCGCGAAGGCGGACCGTTACCGCCTCGAACACCTCGCTGCGCACGACGTGCTGACCGGCATGGTCAACCGCGCGCAGTTCCAGCGCCATTGCGAACAGGCCATCGAACGCGCAGCGAAGAACCGCAGCGCCGTGGCCGTGCTGTTCATCGATCTCGACGCCTTCAAGTTCGTCAACGACAGCTACAGCCACGCGGTCGGAGATCGCCTGCTGAAACTGGTCAGCGAGCGCATCCAGCAGCAGTTGCGTGAAGGCGACATCGCCGGACGCATCGGCGGCGACGAATTCACGGTGCTGATGCAGCACCTCAGCCTGCGCGAGGACGCCGCGGCGCTGGCCAACAGGCTGCTCGCGGTGCTGTCGGAACCTTTCCACGTCGACGACTACGAACTCGTGGTCAGTGCCAGTATCGGCATCGCCGGTTATCCGCTGGACGGCAACGATGCGCAGACCCTGATCGCCAATGCCGACGCTGCCATGTACGCGGCCAAGTCGGAGGAGCGCAACGCTTCGCGCTTCTACGTGCCGATGATGCAGGCCGATGCACGGCAGCGGATGCTGCTGGCGACCGAACTGCGCCAAGCGCTGATCGAGGACGAGTTCCATCTGGCCTTCCAGCCGAGCGTCGAGTTGCACACCGGCCGCATCGTCGCGGTCGAAGCGCTGCTGCGCTGGAAGCACCCGCAACGCGGCGAAGTGATGCCGGGCGAATTCATTCCGGTCGCCGAGAGCATCGGCTTGATCCACCGCATCGACGAGTGGGTGATGCACGCGGCGTGCGCGCAAATCCATGCCTGGGACGAGGCGCACATGCCGCAGATCCGCGTGGCGATCAACGTGTCGGCGCGCTGGTTCGGCCATCCCGGCTTCGTCGACAGCGTCTATCACGCATTGCTGACCAACGTGGTGGCACCCGAACGCATCGTGCTGGAAATCACCGAGGGCGCGATGCTGCGGCTCGGCGAAGAGACCGAGCGCACGATGCGCGCCCTGCAGGCGCTGGGCATCGCCGTCGCGATCGACGACTTCGGCACGGGCTACGCGTCGATGGCGTACCTGAAGCTGCCGGCGGTGACGTACCTCAAGATCGACCGTTCGTTCGTCACAGGCCTGCCGGGCAGCGCCAACGATGCCGCGATCACCGGCGCGATGCTGGCCATGGCCGGAAGCCTCGGCCTGATTACCATCGCCGAAGGCATCGAGACCGAAGCGCAGCACCAGTTCCTGCTGCAGGCGGGCTGCACCGAAGGGCAGGGCTACCTTTATTCGTATCCGCTGCCGCCGGCCGCGCTCGAGCGCATGCTGCGGCCCAAGCGCCAGGCGGGCAGCACGAAACTCAAACTGGTGCCGCCGGTCCGCAATTGAATCAGTCCGGTTTGGCGGGTGGGGGACATTCCACGCCGCACTGGAACACGCGTTCGGCGCCCGGTTCCAGCCGGATGGCACTCGCGCAATCCGGGCGATTGAAAGCGTCGGCCATGCATTCCATCGGTTCCAGCGCGATCGCGCTGCGTGCGCCCCTGCCCAGTGTGTCGCCCGTGAACGCGTGCATCACGCCGCGCTCCTGCCAGACGCCCAGCGAAAACGGCGACGATGGATCGCCGAGGCGCGTGCGGATGCGCCCGTCGCGATCCGCCGAAAGACCGGCGTAACCGTTGTCGAGCACGGTGGCGCCGATGCGGCGCGCGGCACGGAAATCCAGCGCGGCTGCCTGTTCCAGCGGCACGCAGGCGGCCTCGCCGGGCAATGGAATCAGGCGCGCGTCGGTGCGGATCGTGGTACGCGCCGGAATCTCGAGCACCCAGTCGTCGGCCATGCCGTCACCCGCGCGGAAGTACGCATGCCAGCCGAAGAAACACGGCGCAGCGCGATTGCCCACGTTGCGCATGCGCGCTTCGAGCGACAGGCCATGGGCATCCAGCGTGAAGCGGATAGCGAGATCGATGGAGAACGGATAGCCCGGGCGCGGGCGTATCGCGTCGGTGGCGAGCGTCGCGCTGGCCGAAACATCGCAGGCGGCCAGCTCGGCGATCGCGAAGTCCGCGTCCCGCACGAAACCATGGCGGAACTCGCGCGCGGCGCCGGTGACGCCGGGCTCGAGATCGAAGGACTGGCCATCAAAGCGGTAGCGCGCATCGCCCACGCGTCCGCCGAACGGCGCCAGGATGGCGAAGTGCGAGCCGGAACGCGCGAGGATTTCATCCGCGTCGCGGTAACCCCACGCGATGTCGAAAAGCGTCCCGTTGCGCGGCAACTCAAGGCTCAACAACGCGGCGCCATGGCAGGCGATGCGCGCGCGCGGGCCGGCATCGCTGGCCAATACCACGATGGGTTGCGCGCCGATGCTCGCGCGGTCGGCGGTGTAGCGGGTCATGGCAGCCTCCGTTGCGCATGCATGGCGCTCGCCTTGCCCACGATAATGCAAGCTGTCAAAAAAGATTACCCGACCCATGGCTACCATCGTTCCGCCCGCCGTCGACGCTCTGCCTGCGGGCCACGACACCACCGGCGTCAACCGCACGCGCCATGATTTCACTGGCGTGGAAAGCGTATGGCTGTTCGGTTACGGCTCGCTGATCTACAAGGCGGACTTTCCCTTCATCGAACGCCGCTTCGCGACGATCCGCGATTGGTCGCGGCGGTTGTGGCAAGGTTCGCACGATCATCGCGGCACGCCCGAACACCCCGGCCGCGTGGCGACGCTGGTCGCCGAGCCCGGCGCCGTATGCGCGGGCATGGCGTATCGCGTCGCTCCCGCGACCTTCGAGTACGTCGACTTCCGCGAAAAGAACGGTTACCTGCGGCATGCCGTCACGCTGGATTTCGGCGGCGGCGAACATGCGGAAGGATTGGTGTACATCGCCGAGCCCGGCAACGCGGCATGGCTGGGCGCGGCGAGCGAGGCGGACATCGCCCGGCACGTCGCGGGCTCGAGCGGCCCCAGCGGACGCAACAGTGATTACGTGCTCAGGCTGGCCGATGCGCTGCGCGAACTCGGCGCCGATGATCCGCACGTGTTCGCGGTGGCGGCCGAGCTGCGCCAGTTGCAGGCCTGAACCCCACGTCTTTTGCGAGACCTGGCTGCATCGAGAACGCCGGCAGATCAATGCCGCGTGCGCGGCTGCTTCCCGCCAAGATTCATTTCGACGCTGAGCGAGAACGAGCGCTGCTCGCCGGGCTGCATCGCCCCGACGCCGACCAGCCGACGCGCGATTTCCTCGCCGCGCTCGTTGCGGATCACCAGCACCATCGAGTATTCCCACGCCCCGCTGTCGGCCGGATTGCGGAAGCTGCCTTCCACTTTCAGCGGCGTCAGCGCGGCGGGCGCCGCCAGTTCACTGGCGGGCCCGCCGTACCGCAACTTGTGGTTGCAGGCGGGACATATCGCGGCGCTTTCCAGGATCGTCTCGCGGCAATGCGGGCAGGCGCGTGTCGCGCCTGCTGAACCCGCGCGTGGCGCGGTCATTTGCCGTGACCGTTACCGTTGACGTGCCCGTTGCTCTTCGAAATGTCGGTGACGCCGGCCTTGTCGTCTTCCCAGCCGAACTCGGCGTGGCCGCGCACGCGCGACCCCTTGGCGACGCTGAAGGTCCGCGACTTCACGTCGCCGGTGAGCGCGCCGCTTTGCAGCAGCTCGACGTGCTGGGCATTCTCGATGTTGCCGGTCAGTTCACCGGCCACCGTGACGCGTTCCGCGCGTACGCTGCCGTTGACCTTGGCACCGTTCTCGATGGTCAGGTCGCCGCGCACGTTGATGTCGCCCTTGAAGCGGCCGGCGATGCGGACGTGTCCCGCGCCTTCGATCTTGCCCTCGATGACCAGGTCGGGCGAGATGTGCGACTCCGCGGCGGAGCGCGCCGGTGCGGGCGCCGCGCTCGCGGATACCGGCTTGACGGCAACCGGCGCTTCGGCCGGATCGGGCACATCGAACCGCGCCAGGTCGGGTGGATCCTGCAACGGGGATGACGGGGACTTGACGGGTTCTTTCCACAGGGCCATGGCAGTGCTCCGGTTCGGGTCAGGGGAGCCCGAGCGTACCCCCAATCGCACCGGATGGGAACCGCAACGTGAACGAAAAGCCTTGCGGGCACACGGAATTGTGCGGTGCTTCTCCGGTAGTACCTGAGCAGGCAACAAGGTTGGTGGCTCCCGGGGTGGACCGCCAATGCCCCGGACGCTACCGGTTGCAAGCTGCGCATGCTCAATAACGCGAACGCGGACGATCTCCGATGGCGACAGTCACGTCGGGCAGACTGCGGCATTGCGCACACGCCGGCGGAGAGTTCAAACCTCGATCGCGTCCAGGCGCAGGCGTGCGATTATCTCCACGGCCTTACCAATGCCCGAGTTACCGCGCTATCTGCCACTGTCGGATTTCGCGGCTTCCATCGCCATCAGAACCCACAGGGGAGAGCACGGATGAGTCACTGCAACATGCTTGTCACTAGCGCACGCGTGTTGGTCTTGCTCGCCTATGGGTGCGCTGCCGGTTGCCAATCGAAAATAGGAGATGCTACGCCTGAACAGGCGCAGCAGGATCAGCGCGTCACGCCGATGTCCGTGGCCAGGCACGTCGCAGCGGTGCGCTCAGCGGCCTTGCTGGGCGATCAAGGGGACGTCCAGCAAGACGTGCAAGGCATGGCGAAGGACGTGCTGCACGACGCGCATATCCCCGACCCATCCCGGCCCATCAATCACGAAGCGGCGCGCGCGGCCGTCCAGCCGCTGGCAGGCGTGCGCTCCGTGGTCTGGATCGATCACGACAACCTTCTGGTCATGGTCGGTGGTGCGCCCTACCGCAACATGGACATGGTCGATCGTATTTGCGATGCGCTTGCGCCGTTGGGCGACACGATGGGCGTGGTGGTGAACGTGCAGGACGTGACGGCCACGACTTCCGAGGGCGCGGACGCGGTTTCCCGCAATTGTCAGTTGCCGGAAGGGCAACGCGCTTTCATGCAGCCGAGACGGCAGATCGAGGCGCTGGACCCCGCGACACGGAAGGTCTTCAAGGCTCAGCAGGGTTCATCTGCTCATTGAATCGCTGCGAGTTGTCGATTCTGGCAGTTTCCATTCGTCGTCATGGTAGGGCGAGGTAGCTCGCTCCGTCCACCACGAGGAGACATGACGATGCGATTTCTTTCCCTGATCCGGGTGCGCGAGAACACCGGCCAGAAGCCCAGCGAAAAGCTGATGGCGGACATGGGCCAACTGATCACCGAGATGACGGCGGACGGCACCTTGCTCGATACCGCGGGCCTGCGGCCGAGCTCCGAAGGCAAGCGCGTGCGCTTGTCCTACGGCAAGCAATCGATTTCGGACGGTCCCTTCACCGAGGCCAAGGAAGTGATCGGCGGCTACGCGTTGCTCAAGGCCGATTCGATGGAACACGCATTGCAGTTGACGAAACGCTTCCTGGACGTGCACGGCGACGAATGGGAAGTCGAATGCGAGTTGCGGCAGATCGATCCGGCGTGCGAGCCGGCTTCATGACGGCTCTTTACCCGGAGGCTTCCGATGATTCCCACCATCACGGCGTTCGAACAATCGCCTGATCGCGGCAAGGGACTGTCGCGCGACATGCGCGTGCGCTGGGCGCTCGAAGAAGTGGGCCAGCCCTACGACGTTCGCCTGGTTTCATTTGCGGCGATGAAGCAACCGGCGCATCTTGCGCTGCATCCGTTCGGACAGATTCCGACTTATGAAGAGGGCGATCTCGCGCTGTTCGAATCGGGCGCGATCGTGTTGCACCTGGCGGAGCGCCGTGCCGGCTTGTTGCCTGACGATGCCAATGCCAGGGCGCGGGCGATCGCATGGATGTTTGCTGCGCTCAACACCGTGGAACCGCCGATCCTCGAACTCGTGATTGTCAGGATCGTGGAGGGCGACAAGCCCTGGAGCAAGGAGCGCCTGCCCCTGGTCCAGGAGCGCATCCGCAACCGGCTGAAGCAGCTTTCCACTCGCCTCGGCGATGCCGACTGGCTCGACGGAGCCTTCAGCGCGGGCGACCTGATGATGGTGCACGCGCTGCTGCGGTTGAGGCCATCGGGCATCCTGGACGAATTTCCGACGCTCGCGGCGTATGTCGCACGTGGCGAAGCGCGGCCCGCATACCGGCGCGCCTTCGAGGCCCAGTCGGCGGTTTTTGCGGCGGCAGCATCTCGCCACTAAAAGTGATTTTGCGCATCACCCCGGAATCCCGCGCCATCCATGGCGCCCGCGCTACGCGCTGACTTCGATGTTCGCGTTTGCAATCCTGCAAATCTGGTTGCGCAGCGAGATCCGGGACCCAGTGACTTGATTTTGTACGTTGCGCGAAAGCCACCGGATCCCCGCCTGCACCGGAATGACAAGTCAAACCAGGGCCGTTCAGCCGGCGGCCTTCTTCACCAGTTCGCGGATGCGCTTTTCCTCCGTCGCGGTGAGCTTCACCAGCGCGAACGACGTCGCCCACATCGCACCATCGTCGAGCTTCGCCGCGTCATTGAAACCGAGGGTGAGGTAGCGATCCTTGAACTTGGACGCGGGTTTGAAGAACACGACGACTTTCTCGTCCGCGTTGGCATAGGCGGGCATGCCGTACCAGGTCTTGGGCAGCAGCGCCGGGGCAGCGGCGCGAATGAGCTTGTGCAGGCGTTCGGACAACGTGCGGTCGGGTTCGGGCATCTTGGCGATCGCGGCCAGCACGTCCTTTTCGCCGTCCGCGCCGCGCTTGGCGTTTTTCATTTCGCGTGCGCGTTCCTTCATCGCGGCCCGTTCTTCGGCGCTAAAGCCGGATGATTTGCCAGTCTGGGTTGCCATGATTGTTTCCCGTTTGAGTGTTGGTAGAGGATCAGCGCCGTTCCTGCACGCGCAGCAGGTTGCCGGCGGGATCGCGGACGGCGCAGTCACGCACGCCGTAAGGCTGCTCGGTCGGCTCTTCCACGATTTCGGCGCCGCTGGCCTGGATTTTTTCGAACGCTGCGTCAAGATTCCTGGTGGCCAGCAACATCATCGCGTACGTACCCTTGGCCATCATTTCGGCAATGGTGCGCTTTTCCGCGTCGGTGACGCCGGGACTGGCCGAGGGTGGAAACAGCACGATGCTGGTATCGGGCTGGCCGGGCGGACCGACGGTGATCCAGCGCAGGCCGTTGTAGCCGACGTCGTTGCGGACTTCGAATCCCAGCACGTCACGATAGAACGCCAGCGAGGCGTCGGGGTCGTTGTGGGGAAGCATGCTCGAATGGATGGTGATGTCCATGCGGGTTTCACTCTTTGCGAAAGGAGCCGTCATGCTAGGCCGGGCGCGGCCGCAGACGCTTCTCGATTCCTGACCGGTTTGGTGACTTGTCGCGCCACGCACGAGGGCATGCCTTCGGTGGCGCGCGCCGCCTGTTGCCGGTACACGCTGGGCGGCACGCCGACCAGTTCGGTGAAGCGCGTGCTGAAGGTGCCCATCGAGGCGCAGCCGACGGCGAAGCAGGTTTCGGTGACGCTGAGATCGCCGCGGCGCAGCAGCGCCATCGCGCGTTCGATGCGCCGCGTCATCAAATAGGAATAGGGCGACTCGCCGAATGCGCGCTTGAACTCGCGGCTCAGGTGCCCGGACGACATGTGTACGCCGCGGGCGAGATCATCGACGTTGAGCGGCCTGGCGTACTCGCGGTCGATGCGATCGCGCACGCGACGCAGCCGGGCGAGATCGCGGAGCATAGTGGGCGCAGGTTTGTTGGCCATCGCCGGATCGTGCCACGGCGCGCCGGTGCGCTCAACGGATCGAAACGGGCCGTTCAGTCGCGATCGGGAGCCCCCAGCGGAAACAGCGAGCGATACGGGCGCCCGCCGTCCACGCAGCGCGCGAACGATGGACGTCCCAGCAGGCGCGCACGATACGCGTGCAGGTTGCCGAATTTTTCGTCGATGCGATGCGTCCAGTCGGCGTAGAACAGCGCCGGCGCAGCCGCGCAGTCCGCGAGGCTGAAAGTTCCGCCTGCGGCCCACTCGCGGCCGGCCATGCGCTGGTCGAGCCACGCATACGCCGTCTCGAGTGCGGTGCGCGCTTCGGTGACGCCGTAGGGGTCGCGGTCGGCTTCCGGCCGCAGCTGGTTGAACACGATCCGCTGCTGCGGTGTGCTGATGTAGTTGTCGAAGACGCGGTCCAGCATGCGCACTTCGACCGCCGCGTCGCCGTCGGTGGGGATCAACCGCGTCGGGCCGGGATGGTGGACCTCGAGGTATTCGATGATGCTGGTGGCTTCCATGACCTGCCGGTCGCCGTCCACCAGCAGCGGGAATCGCCGGATCGGCCAGCGCCGCTCGAATTCGGCATAGACGCCGGGGTTGTCCGGCGACAGGTTCAGGAATTCGAAGGGAACGTCCTGTTCGTAGAACGCGATCAGTGCCTTCTGGGTATATGACGAAAAGTGATGGCCGTAGAGTTGCATGGAAGCTCCGGTGTCGTGGTCATGCCTGCGACGATCGGGACGGTTCCAGATCGACACCGCGCCCACCGCCCCCGATACACTGGCAGGGGTAGGGGATCGTGATGGCGCAGCCCATGGCCCAGCCGGCCGACATCCGCAGCCAGCATCCATTGTGGGACGAACGCGACGCGGTCGGCCGGCGCGCCATGCTCACGGAAATCCTGGCGCAAGTGTCGCACGAGGCCCTGCAGGGCGACACGCTGGAGGCGGTGCTGCATGCGATCGTGGATTGCATCACCCGGCGCCTGCCGGTGACGATCGCCAGCATCATCCTGCTCAACGAGGAGCGCACGCATTTCGTGCAGGAAGTCTGGTCGGGACGCGTCGAGCTGGAGCTGCCTGGCGGGATGCCTTGGCCGGTGGAGATGGGCGCGGCGGGACGCTGTGCGCGAACCGGCGAGCGCCAGCTGATCACCGATTCGCGCAACGACCCGGATTACGTACCCGGCAACCACGACGTGAGTTCGGAATACCTGGTGCCGATCCGGCATCAGGGACGCATGCACGGCGTACTGAACCTGGAAAGCACGCGCGCGGATTTCTTCACGCCGGAAGTGTGCACGGTATTCGACGCGATCGCGGAACAGATCGCGGGCGCGATCCACGTGGCGCGCCTGCTGCGCGAACTGGAAGCGGCGAACCGCAAGCTCCGCGATTTGTCGATGCGCGACGGATTGACCGGCATCGCCAACCGCCGCTGCTTCGACGCGCGCATGGCCGAGGAGTGGCGGCGCCATGCGAACGACGGTGCATCGCTGGCATTGCTGATGGTGGACGTCGATTGCTTCAAGGCCCTGAACGATCGCAGCGGACACTTGCAGGGCGACGAATGCCTGCGCGAACTGGCGCAGTTGTGCGCTGCGCACGTGCGCGATGGCAGCGACCTCGCCGCGCGTTATGGCGGCGAGGAGATCGTGATCCTGCTTCCCCGCTGCGGACTGGCCGAAGCGCTGCGGGTCGCCGAAACCTTGCGCGGCCATGTCGAGGAACTGGCTTTGCCCCACCCCGATTCGCCCGCCGGGGATTGCGTCACCGTCAGCATCGGCGTGGGCGCGGCGTGTCCACGCGATGCCGGCGCGTCACCGGATGCGCTGGTCGCGGCCGCCGACGCCGCGATGTATGCCGCCAAGGCGCGCGGCCGCAATTGCGTGCAGGCGCAGGCGCCCGCTGCCTGAATGCGTGCAGGCGCGCAGGTTGCAAGCCGCGCCGGGTGGCCTTACGTTGTCAACATGGCCAAGGGTTTTGTCAACGACGATGCGGTGCAGGACCAGATCGACGCGACGGTCGCGGATGCGGTCGCGCGTGCGCGCAGCAAACAGCGCAAGGGTCCGGGCCTCGAGCATTGCGAAGAATGCGGTGCAGCCATTCCCGAAGCACGGCGCAAGGCCGTGCCGGGCGTGCGCCTGTGCGTGAACTGCCAGGCCGAACACGACCGGGAAGAAGGCGTGTTCAGCGGTTACAACCGGCGCGGCAGCAAGGACAGCCAGTTGCGCTGAGTTGGCGCGAACTGCAGCTCGTGGAGATCGCTGCGACCCTTTTGCGTCGAAGGGCATCCTTGTGTGGACGACCCTTGACGGGGGTTTTTCATGTCGATGCCACGCCCATGGGTAGCCGGCCTTCTGGCCAGCCTTTGCCTGTTTGCAGTCGCCGCCTTCGCCCACGATTCGCCGCGTACCGAAGTGGAGGGCATCGCGCGGGCGATCGAGGGCAATTATTTCGACGCGGCGCGCGGCCGGGAAATTGCCGATGGCCTGCGCGAGGCGGCCATCGCCGGTGCTTTCGATGGTGATACCGACCCCGCGACGCTCGCCGATGCCCTGACGCGCCGGTTGAGGCCGCTCGACCACCATTTCAGGGTGCGCTGGTCGCCCGGCGGTGCGGCGGTGCCGATAGCGGGCATGGGCGGTCCGATACCGCGGCGCGTTCCGCCGCACGCGGGCAATGACACGGGCATCCGCGACGTCGAGGTGCTGCCCGGCAACATCGGCTATCTCTCGCTGGGAGCATTCGTCGATTTCGAGTTCGGTGATGCCGATGCGCCGGCGCGTCGCGCCATCGACGCGGCATTGCATCAACTGTCGGATACCGCGGCGATGATCATCGACGTGCGTGGCAACCGCGGCGGTTCGCCGCACATGGTCGGTTATCTGGTGAGCGCGTTCGTCGCGCCGAGCGACAATGTCTACAACATTTTCCATAGCCGTGACGGCACGCGCAGTGAGGCGCCCGCACAGGCCTACCCGCACCCTCGCGCCGGCGTTCCCCTGTACGTGCTGATCGATGGCCACACCGGTTCCGCGGCGGAATCCTTCGCCTATACGCTGCAGGGCGCCCGGCGCGCAGTCATCGTGGGCGAGACGAGTGGTGGCGCGGCCAATCCCGGCAGGTTCATCGCCACCCCGGACGGCTTCAGTGTGTTCGTCCCCACCGGATCACCGGTCAATCCGTTCACGCATGCCAACTGGGAAGATCATGGCGTGAAACCCGATGTTCCGGCGGCATCTTCCGCCGCGCTCGAGACCGCGCTGGCGCTTGCGCGCAAGACGGCGAAGGACACCGCACGCAAACCCTGAGGGATGATCCGGGTGCGCCACCATCGCGGTGGGTGCACCCGATCAGGTTTCGACGAAATTCTTCAGCCGCAGCAACGCACGGTCCCATTGCGCGGCAATCGTTTCGAGCGACTCGCGCGCCTCGCCGATGCGCGCGGGTTCCAGCTCCCACAGGCGTTCGCGGCCCTGGCGAACATCCCGCACGAGTCCCGCGCCGGCCAGCACTTCAAGATGTTTGGTGACGGCCTGGCGCGTAATCGCGGTGCCCGCGGTGAGCTGTGCAATGGACAGCGCGCCGCCCGCACACAGCGCGGCGATCAGGCGCAGGCGTGTCGGATCGCCGAGTGCCGCGAATACCGGTGCGGACTTCTGCAGGGAAGTGGGCGGACGTGGTCTGCGCATCGATCCGGGTTCAGTGGAGGGCCAGATATTTTGCGATCAGCTTCATCTGGTGCGCCCAGCCGCCTTCGTTGGCGGCGAGCGCCTTGGCGCGGCGTTCCGGCGGCAGCTTGTCGAAGCCGGATTCGGTGACGGTGAGCAGTATGCCTTCCGGCGCGTCGTGCAGTTCGAACACGATCAGCGTCATCGGCTCGTGCGAGTAGTCGATGGTCTTGTCGATGCCGAACGGGTGCCAGCGGAACGCGATGCGCCGCATCGGTTCGATCTTCTCGACCTGCCATTCGAACGGCATGCCCTCGTAGGGCGTTTGCATCGCGGCGACTTCGTCATCCACTTGCGTGGGCACGATCTTGCCGGTCAGCCGCAGACCCTCGACGAACGGCCCGTCGAAGCGCACGCCGAACCAGGTGCCGAACTGGTCCGCTTCGCTCAGCGCGCGC
>DASZTT010000056.1:0-16391 GCA_035547895.1 Rhodanobacteraceae bacterium | reverse complement strand
CCGGACTGGCCGGATTCATCCGCGTTCGAGGTGTGTCTGGGTCAGCCAGCCCTCTAGGATAACCGCGGCGGCCAGGGAGTCGTTGTTCGCGGCGTCGCGGCGGCGCGCGGACCCTGCCGCGCGTTGCGCTGCAAACCGGCGCGCGGCTTCCTGCGAGGTGTGGCGTTCGTCCACCAGGTGCACGGGCAACTTGCTGCGCTCCGCCAGGGCATCGGCGAATGCGCGCGCGCGGCGCGTGACGCTTTGTTCGCCGCCGTCCAGCGTCAACGGAAGTCCTACGACCAGGGCATCGGGTTTCCATTCCGCCAGCAACGCGTCGATGCGCGGCCAGTCGGGTTGGCCGGCACGCGCGTTGAGCGCCGCCAGTGGGCGCGCGGAGCGGCTGATGCGGTTGCCGCTGGCGATGCCGATGCAGCGGGCGCCGTAATCGAAACCCAGTACACAGCCGGTCATGACCCGGACAACTTCCGATCAGGGCGGCTGTTGTGAAAAGCCAGGCCATGGAAGGCCGTTCTGGTAATCATGGGTTCGAAAGGCCGTCGTCCGGACGTGGGCTGACGAAGCAGCGATCAGCGACGATCGCACCAATGAATCCTCATGCCCGGCCGGAGTACGAAGTCAGGTTGGCCGGATTGATTCCCACCAGCGCAATCGCGGCATTCCAGCGGTCGTCCAGCGGAGTGTCGAAAAGGATCCGTTGGTCGGCGCGCACCGTCAGCCATGCGTTCTCGCGCAATTCCTGTTCGAGCTGCCCCGCGCCCCAGCCTGCGTAGCCAAGCGTGATGAGCGCGCGTTGCGGACCGTCGCCGTCGGCCATCGCAGCGAGGATGTCGCGCGAGGTGGTGACGGCCAGCATGTCATTGACGCGGTAGCTCGACTCCCATTCGCGCTCGCCGGACGCATGCAGCACGAAGCCGCGTTCGGGCTGCACCGGGCCGCCCGTCAAGACCGGCGTGGCGGCGACTTCCGCGCGTTCGCAAGGCATGTGCATCTGCTGCAGCACGTCGCCAAGCTTGTAGTCGGAGAGGCGATTGACCACCAGGCCCATCGCGCCATCTTCGTCGTGCTGGCAAATGAAGGTGATGCCGCGCGCGAAATTGGGATCGCCCATGCCCGGCATCGCAATGAGGAAATGGCCGGCCAGCGAAGGCGTGCCGGGCTCCATGGGTTTCGGTTCGCCGACCCGATGGCTGTCACCCTTGCGCGAAGATGCCTTGCGGCGCACGGCGGCCGGCTTCTTCGATTCCGGATCGCGCAGGTTCGGCTTCCCGGGTTCATCCTCTTTGCGTGGTGATTTCGTCATGCGTCGATTGTATGCCGGGCAACGCGGGCTATTCTGAACCGGTTCCGCGCGTCTGCAGCCGGTCGCCGGGCAGGAATTGCCAGGTGCGCGTGATCACCAGCTCGGTGATGCGATGGCCTTGTGCGTCCTTCTCGCGCGGGATCGGGGGGAAGGGCGCGGCAAGATGCACGATGCGGATCGCGGCATCGTCCAGCACGCGGTAGCCCGAGCTGGTGTACACGCTGACGTCGCGAACCTGTCCGTCTGCCGTGATCGTCACGCTGAGGACGACGTCGCCGTGCAGGTGCCGGCGCCGCGCGGCATCGGGATAGTTGAGGTTGCCGATGCGCTCGATCCGATGCACCCAGGCGACCTGGTACGCGGCATCGGCCACGCTTCGCGTATTGGCCGAAACGTATTTGCGTCGCGGGCGACGTGCGTAGGCTTCCTGCTCGTCGCGGACTTCCTGTGTCAGGCGTGCCATTTCGAGCCGCTGCTGCACGGGAACCGGCGCCACTTGTTCCTGCGGCTGCGGTTCGGCGCGGGTGTCGCGTTGCTGTGCGACGGTTGCTTCCGCGCGGCCCCTGGTGGTGATCAGGTGCGGGCCGCTGGCGGTTTGCTGCGCGGGTGCGGCCGGCAACATTTCCGTCGGCGCGACGCCCGACTGGGTCACGGGCAGCGGCCCCGAGAAAGGCGCGCCCGGACGATGCGCCTTGTCGCTGTTGCCGCCCCCGGCATTGTTGGCCTGCGCGAGGAAATCCGCCTTGGCCGGGGCTTCGGCATTGGACGTGTTGACGAGGGTGACGTCCAGCGTCGGCAGGCTGGGTGCGGGTTTCGCGAAATGGAAACCGATGCCGAGGATCAGGATCGCGTGCAGCATCAACGAGAACACCAGCGCTGCGCCGAAATGGCTGGCGCCGAAGTCCGTCGCTTCACTGGACGCTACCGCATTCATGCCGCGCAGGTGGCCTCGACGGCATCGAAGAACGTGCCCGCGATATTGAGCCCGAATTGCGCATCGAGTTCGCGCGCGCAGGTCGGCGAAGTGACGTTGACTTCGGTGAGGTAGTCGCCGATCACGTCCAGCCCCGCCAGCACGATGCCGCGCCGCGCCAGTTCCGGGCCCACTTCCGCCGCGATCCAGCGGTCGCGGTCGGACAGCGGCTGCCCGACGCCGCGTCCGCCCACCGCAAGATTGCCGCGGAAATCGGTACCCTGCGGAATGCGCGCGAGGGCGTAGGGGATGGGTTCACCGTTCACGATGAGGATCCGTTTGTCGCCCTTGGTGATTTCTGGGATGAACTTCTGCGCCATGACGAAGCGGCGATCGTCACCGGCCAGGGTTTCCAGGATGGAGTTGAGGTTGGGATCGTCGCCGCGCGAACGGAAGATGCCGCGTCCGCCCATGCCGTCCAGCGGCTTCAGCACCACTTCGCCGTGCTCGCGCGCGAAACGCCGGAGTTCGCCGCGCTCGCGAGCCACCAGTGCCGGCGCGCAGCATTGCGGAAACCACTGCGCCGCGAGTTTCTCGTTGAAGTCACGCAGCGCCTGCGGCGCATTGATCACCCGCACGCCCGCACGCGCGGCCAGGTCCAGCACCAGCGTGTCGTACAGGAACTGCACATCGAACGGCGGATCCTTGCGCGCCAGCACGATGTCGACGCCGTCCGCGAGCGGTTGCCAGCGCGCTTCGCCCAGCGTGAACCAGTCGGTGGTGTTGTCACGCACTTCCACGGATGCCAGCCGTGCCCACGCGATGCCATCGCGCACGGCGAGGTCGCGCTGCAGCATGTAGCGCAGCGCGTGCCCGCGCCGTTGCGCTTCCAGCATCAGGGCGAGGGTGGTGTCCTTTTCGGGGTGGATCGTGCCGATGGGGTCCATCAGCACCGCGACAGTGAGAGTCATGGGTTCATGTTACCGATCGGAAACGCGGGAAAGATGCCCGTCGAGTCAAGGGAGCGGAGCGGCCGTCGCACTGCAACGCCGCCGGAAGTGGTGGCGAAACAGGCCCGCGACGGGGATCCCAACATCCCGCATTCGCACAGGCCTGTCATGATGTATCTTGGCACACGCGGCCGTGAGGGGGCCCAGGGAAGGTGCCTGAAATCCGTCTTGCAGGGGGACGGATGGCGGGGCTTTATTGACGGCCATCACAATCACCTGCGGTGTGGCATCCATGTTGCATGGGTTCTCACCGCCTCCTCAAGAGGTGGAATCCTGACCGTGAATGACAACGCCAACCACGATGGCCTGACCGGACTGAAGGTCATGGTCATCGACGATTCGAAGACCATCCGCCGCACCGCCGAAACCCTGCTGAAAAAGGAGGGCGCGGAAGTGCTGACCGCCGTCGACGGCTTCGAAGCGCTGGCCAAGATTTCCGACCTGCGGCCGGACATCATCTTCGTCGACATCATGATGCCGCGGCTGGATGGGTATCAGACCTGTGCGCTGATCAAGAACAACCACGTGTTCCGTTCGACACCGGTGATCATGCTGTCGTCGAAGGATGGCCTGTTCGACAAGGCGCGCGGGCGCATCGTGGGTTCCGAGCAGTACCTCACCAAACCTTTCACCCGCGACGAACTGCTGGACGCGATCCGGCAGCACGTCGCGACCGTCAAGTAACGCAAGCGGTTCGCTGCATCCACACGGGGAAACAATGGCAAACATCCTGATCATCGACGATTCGCCCACCGACGTGAAGATTTTTTCCGGCGCGCTGGAGCGGGCGGGTCACAAGGTCACTTCGGTGGCGACCGCCGAGGCCGGCATCGATGCCGCGCACAAGACCAAGCCCGACCTGGTGCTGATGGATGTGATCATGCCGGGCATGAACGGCTTCCAGGCCACCCGCAGCCTTACCAAGGATCCGGAAACCAGCGCGATCCCGGTGCTGATCGTCACCACCAAGAGCATGGAAACCGATCGCATGTGGGGCATGCGACAGGGTGCCAAGGAAGTGCTGGTGAAGCCGGTCAGCGAAAAGGACCTGGTGGCCCACGTCAACAAGCATCTTCCTGCAGGCGGCTGAAGACGGCCATGAACAAGAAGCACTCCCGCCACGGCCCGGATTCGCGCAAACATGCTTCCGCGCGCCCCGAAGCGGCGGGGGCGGAAGTGGCCGTGGAGGCGTTGCCGAAGGGCGCGTACGCGCTGCTGGCGAACTACGAGCGGCGCAGCCTTGCGCACGATCCGGGTGTCCCCGAGCAGATCGAAGCGCCCGGTTTGTGGCGCGCAATCGGTTTTCGGGTCGGCGAGCACCACTTCGTCAGCGGCATCGACGAGATCAGCGAAATCCTGATGTCGCCGCCACCGGTGACCAGCATCCCTTCGACGCGTTCATGGCTGATGGGCGTGGCGAACGTGCGCGGCAACCTGATCGCGCTGGTCGACTTGAAGCAGTTCCTGTTCGAACAGCGCACCCACGTCACCGGTCGCGCGCGCGTGCTGGTGGTCAAGCAGGCGGGCGGCAATGTCGGCCTGCTGGTCGACGAATTGCTTGGCCAGCGCAACCTGACCGATGCCGACCGCGCGGACGCGGAAGGCGAGGCCGATCCGGGCCTTGCACGGTTCGTGACCGAGAATGTCAACGTGGGCGCGACGCGGCTGGGTCGTTTCAGCATGGTGGAATTGACGCGTACGCCGGAATTCCAGCACGCGGGGATCTAGGGATTTGCATGCGATCGTCCGTGATCGCGGTTTCTTTGGGGGTTTTGGGGTATCGGAGGGGTCGCAGACGATGAATACCAGAACGGACATGCCTGTCCTGACTTTCAACAATGACCACTCCGAATCAACTGCGGATATGGCAATGAGGTGGCAATCATGAGCGCGAATTCCGGTGCGGTCCGCAAGGGCGCGTCCCTGCAGACCTGGCTTATCGTCATCCTGCTGCTGGCGATCGTGCTGGCGGGCGTGGACTTCTTCCTGCTGAACCGGCACGACAGCCAGGACCGATCGGCGGCGCAGCTCACCACGCAGATCCAGGTGAACTCGCAGCAGGTGGCGAACTTCGCCTTGCAATCGGCCAACGGCAACATCGACGCCTTCAAGGAGCTCAGCAGCACGCGCGCCACGATTGCCGCGGCAGTGCAGCACCTGAATGCCGGTGATCCGGCGACGGGGCTGCCCGCCTACGGCGATGCAATCGGGGTACGCGACCCGATGGGCGCGCTCTCGAAATCGTGGGACCAGTTGAGCAAGGATCTTGGCGCCATCGAAGCCAACAAGGACGCGGTGCTGGATTCGGCCTCGCAAGCCGCCGCGTTCAACCAGCAGATGCCTGACCTGAACTCCAAGATCAACCAGGTCATCAGCATCCTGCAGTCGAAGGGGTCCTCCTCGCAGATCTATACCGCCTCCCAGCTGCTGGTTTCCGGGGACCGCCTGATCCGTCGCGTGGGCGACGTGTTGCAGGGCGGCGCGGATTCCGCGTCCGCTGCCAACGGCCTGGCCCTGGACTCCACCAACTACGGCGCCACGCTGAAGCAGCTTTCCGACGACTCATCGGGTGAAGCCGCCAAGATCCTGGCCGGGGTGCAGAAATCGTGGGCCGGACTCGAAGCGCCCGTGCAGAAGGTGATCGCCGCCGCGCCGACGCTGGTGACGGTGAAGACCGCGGCTACCCAGGCTTCGGTGGATTCGCAGGACGTGCTGCTGAAGGCCAACAGCGTTTCCAACGCGCTCGGCAAGTTGCCGCAAACGCGGCCGTTCCCGAACGTGTGGTGGGGCCTCCTGGGCGCGGTGGTGGCGGTCGTGTTCGCCGTCGTGCTCGCTTTCAGCTTCATCGGTGCCGAGCGCAAGCGCGCCGCCGAAAGCCGCAAGCTCAATGAACGCAACCAGCAGGCCATCATGCGCTTGCTGGACGAAATGGGCACGCTGGCCGAAGGCGATTTGACGGTGAAAGCGACCGTGACCGAAGACATCACCGGCGCGATCGCGGATTCGGTGAACTTCGCGGTCGAGGCGCTGCGCTCACTGGTGACCACCATCAACGAGACCGCCGTGCGGGTGTCGTCCGCCGCGCAGGAAACCCAGGCGACCGCCAAGCACCTGGCAGACGCGGCCAACCAGCAGGCCGAACAGATCACTTCGGCTTCATCGAAGATCAACGAGATGGCGGTGTCCATCGACCAGGTGTCGAAGAACTCCGCCGACAGCGCCGAGGTGGCGCAGCGCTCGGTGCAGATCGCGTCGAATGGTGCGCAGATCGTGCGCCAGACGATCAGCGGCATGGATTCGATCCGCGAGCAGATCCAGGAGACGTCCAAGCGCATCAAGCGCCTCGGCGAGTCCTCGCAGGAAATCGGTTCGATCGTCGAGCTCATCAACGACATCGCCGAGCAGACCAACATTCTGGCGCTGAACGCGGCCATTCAGGCCGCATCGGCGGGCGAGGCGGGCCGGGGCTTCGCGGTGGTCGCGGACGAGGTGCAGCGACTGGCGGAACGCGCGACGGGCGCGACGAAGCGAATCGAGACGCTGGTGCAGACCATTCAGACCGACACCAACGAAGCGGTCAGTTCGATGGAACAGACCACCACGCAGGTGGTGAACGGTGCACGCCTGGCCGAGGACGCCGGCACCGCACTGGGCGAAATCGAAAAGGTCTCGAACAACCTCGCCGGATTGATTCAGGGCATCTCCAGCGCCGCGAAACAGCAGTCCGCGGCGGCCACCAACATCTCGTCGACGATGAACTCGATTCAGCAGATCACGGCGCAGACTTCGGTGGGCGCCAACCAGACGGCCGAATCGATCGGCAACCTCGCGCAACTCGCGCAGGAGCTGCGTCGTTCGGTGGCTGACTTCAAGCTGCCGGCATAACGGCGGGAACGCACATGACCGCGGGCGACGACATGGTATCCACGGCAACCGGTTCCGCCGGCGTGGCTGCCGACGCGCCCGCGGGATATGCAGCGGAGCAGGCGGGCGGTGCTGACCGGAAACCGACGATGCGACTTGAAGAACACATCGACTTCTCGACCCTGGGCTGGGTCAAGCCGCAGATCGATGAACTGCTTTCGGAAGCGCGCCAGGCACTCGAGGCGTTCGCCGAAGACTCCGACGACGTGCGCGCGATGCAGAGTTGCGTCGGCCTGCTGCACCAGGTGCTCGGCACCTTGCGCATCGTCGAACTGTATGGTGCCGCCGAACTCGACCAGGAGATGGAGCACCTCGCGCAGGCCGTGCTCGACGGAAAAGTCGCCGACCGCGAAGAGGCCATGGGCGCCCTGATGCGCGGCCTCGTGCAGTTGCCCGATTACCTGGATCTGATCGAGAGCGGCCACAAGGACATCCCGATCGTCCTGCTGCCGCTGCTCAACGAGTTGCGCGATGCGTACGGCGAGGAACCTGCCGACCAGCGCGTGCTGTTCCATCCCGATCTCGATCGCCCGCTGCCGCCCGATGCGGCCGGCGCGCGCGCGGCCTATCCATTCGCGGACTTGCGCCAGCGCGTCACCCAGATTCGCGCCCGCTTCCAGGTGCAGTTGCTGGCGTGGACGCAGGGCAAGCAGCCTAACTTCGCGGAAATGCGCGATTGCATGGACGAGCTGCGCGCGGTCTGCCATGCGGAGTCCGCGCGGCGCTTGTGGTGGATCGCGGGCGGCGTGCTGGAGACCCTGCAGCAGGGCCGGCTTGATCATCATCTTTCGAGCTTGCGGCAACAGTTCGGGCAGCTCGACCGCACCATCCGCCACATGCAGGATCAGGGCGAGGAAGTGTGCGGCGACGAGGACGCGCGCGAACTCACCCGCACGCTCTTGTATTACATCGCACAGGCCACGCCCGGCCCCGGCCGCAGCGAAGCCATTTCGCAATGCTTTGCGCTGGACCGGATGGTTCCGACCGAAGCGGAACTCGACCGCGCGCGTGCGGCGATGTCCGGGCGCAACCGCGCGTTGCTCGACACCGTCGCCAAGGCCGTCCGCGAAGACCTCTTGCGAGTCAAGGAAGGTCTCGACATCTTCCTTCGCCGCGACGACCGCAACCCGCAGCAGCTTGCGCCGCAGGTCGAAGTACTCCATCGGATCGGCGACACCCTGGGCGTCCTGGGGCTCGATGCGCCGGCCAAAATGATCGGCGAGCAGCGGCAGATCATCGTCGAGATGATCGACGGCAAGCGCGACGCCAAGCCGGAAACGATCCTGGATGTGGCGAGCGCGCTGCTGTACGTCGATGCTTCGCTGGACGAGCACATCGAGCATATCGGCGCAGACGGCCAGGCGGACGATGCCCTGCCGCGCAGCGAAGCGCGCAAGATCATGCGCGCACTGATGCACGAAGCCGGCGCGAACCTCGGCAAGGTCAAGGAACACGTCACCGCGTTCATCGAGTCGTCGTGGTCGCACGATCAACTGGCCGAAGTGCCGCGCCTGCTGACCGAAGTCGGCGGCGCATTGCGCATCCTCAACCTGGAGCACCCCGCGCAACTGGTCGAGGGCATCGATCGCTACATCGGCAACGAATTGATCGGCGACCGCCGGGTTCCGACGGTCGACGAGATGGACCAGCTTGCCGACGCCGTCGCGGGCGTCGAGTACTACCTCGAACTGGGGCACGACGCGAACGCCAGCGACAGCCGTATCCTCGAGGGCGCCCGCCGCAGCCTCGAACTCCTGCACTACTGGCCGGTGCCCGACAGGCGCGAACCGGCGCAGGCCGCCGAGACCATCGAACCGCAGGCGCAAGCGCCGCACCAGCCGGAAGCAGTGTCGCCGACGCCTGTTCAGGCGGAAACGGTTGCGCCCGTCGAAATTGCGGTACCCGTCGCGTTCGTGCAAGCCGCGCCACCGGCAGCCGAGGCGCTCACGGTCCCCGGCACGGGCCCGGGCAAATGGATCGACGTCGAAGAAGAGGTCCTGGAACCGATCGCCGGCGAAGGCGCCCCGGTGGATACATCGTTCCAGGACGCGGCCGGCATCGACGAGGAAATCCGGGAGGTTTTCGTCGAGGAAGTCGGCGAGGAAATTGCCAACATCAACGTCAACCTGCCGGCATGGAAATCCAACCCGGAAGACCTGGACGCGCTGAAGAACGTGCGGCGTTCCTTCCACACGCTCAAGGGTTCCGGGCGGCTGGTGGGCGCCGCGGCGCTGGGCGAGTTCAGCTGGAAGGTCGAGAACATGCTCAATCGCGTGCTCGACCAGACCATCAAACCCGATGCGAACGTGCAGGCGCTGGTCGACACCGCGGTGGCGGCACTGCCCAAGCTGCATTCGGGTTTGCAAGGCGCGAGCGTGACGATCGATCCGCCGCTCGACGCGATCATGCAGACCGCCGACAAGCTCGCCGCCGGAGAGCCGGCGCGGGTGGAGGATCTCGCGCAGGGTTATCGCAAGGTGGTGCGCCAGGTGCGCCGCTGGGTGCCGCTGGCCGAACCCGGTTACGCGAGCGAAGCGGCTGGGGCCGAGCCGCTCGAACCGGTCATCACCTCACCGGTTTCCGGCTTGCCGATCGTCGATCCGATCCTGCTCGATGTCTTGCGCACGGAAGTGGGCCAGCATCTCGACGGCATGCGCGCTTACCTGGCGCGCGATGCGGCCTTCGATGCCGTCGTCGATGACGAGCTGGTGCGTTCGGTGCACACGCTGCATGGCGCCATCGCGATGGTCGGTGTCGACGCACTCGCGACGATGCTGGCGCCGCTGGAAGTCTGGATCCGCCGCGTGCGCAGCGCCGATGCGGCGCTCGATCGCGAGGCCTGCGATGCGCTGCGTGACGCGATCGCGTTCACCGAGCACGTGATGGCACAGTTCGATGCGCCGGTGCCGGACGTGCCCGATGCCACGGCCTTGACCGAGCGCCTGGAAGCGTTGCGCAACCGCTGGCCCGAAGCTTCGCCGCTGGGCGGACCGCGGCACGTGGCGGAAACCCGCGCGCCGGCCGCCGCACCCTTCGAAGAAGAATCCGAAGATTCCGGGGTTGCCGCCGTGGGGCTGGAATCGGCATCCACGCTGCCTACAGAAGACGATGCCACCGCGCTCGCCGCGCGCGAAGCGGCCGAACGCGCCGAGCAGGAACGTATTGCCGCCGAACAGGCGGAACAGGAACGCCTGGCCGCGGAGCAGGCCGAACGCGAACGTCTTGCCGCGGAACGGGCCGAGCAGGAACGCATCGCGGCCGAACAGGCCGAGCGCGAACGACTTGCGGCGGAGCGGGCCGAGCAGGACCGTCTCGCAGCGGAAAGGGCGGAAGCCGAACGGATCGCTGCGGAGCAGGCCGAGCGCGACCGCATTGCCGCCGAACAGGCACGCATCGCGGCGGAGCAGGCCGAACAGGCGCGTCTCGCTGCAGAACGAGCGGAAGCCGAACGGGTCGCTGCAGAGCAGGCCGAGCGCGAACGCATTGCCGCCGAACAGGCCGAACAGGCACGCATCGCGGCGGAGCAGGCCGAACAGGAGCGTCTCGCTGCTGAAAGGGCGGAAGCCGAACGGGTCGCTGCAGAGCAAGTCGAGCGCGAACGCATTGCCGCCGAACAGGCCGAACAAGCACGCCTGGCGGCGGAGCAGGCCGAACGTGCGCGCCTTGCAGCAGAACAAGCCGAGCGCGACCGGATCGCCGCCGAAGAAGCCGAGCAGGCGCGCCTCGCGGTCGCCCGGGCGAAGGCCGAGAAGGAAATCGCCGCCTCGGCATTGCCGCCGTTCCCCGACGACGTCCAGCCGGAAGGCGACCTGGACATTCCCGGGCTCGATCCCGAGCTGGTCGAACTTTTCACGGAAGAAGGCAGCGAGCTGCTGGATTCCAGCGACGGCGCGTTGACGGCGCTTCGCGTCGAGCCCGGCGACGCCGAAGCGGTGCGCTCGCTGCAGCGCAACCTGCACACCCTCAAGGGCGGAGCGCGCGTGGTTGGCATCGCATCCGTAGGCGACCTCGCGCACGCGATGGAAACGCTGCTCGAAAAGGTCGGTGACGCCAGGCGTACGCTCGAACCTGTCGAAGTGGACTCGCTGGAGCGCGGCTTCGATCGCCTGCACGACATGGTCGAGCGCATCCGTCAGGGCCGCGCCGTGGCGGCGCCGCTCAATGCCATCGAACGGTTCAACGCGCTTGCGGATGGGCGCTCCATCGTTGCCGGCGCCAAGCCCGCGGCCCGCGAGGAGAAGGCGAAAAGGCCGGCCGAAAGCGCCGCGCCGGCGCCGGCCCCGCGCGAAGCGCCGCGACTGGTCGAGACCGAGGTCCACGCGGCCGCGGAGATGATCCGCGTGCGTTCCGACCTGCTCGATTCGCTGGTCAACGCGGCGGGCGAAGCGTCGATCTACCGCGCACGCCTGGAACAGCAGGTCGGCAACTTCCGCTTCAACCTGGTCGAACTCAACCAGACGGTCTCGCGCCTGCGCGAGCAGTTGCGCAAGCTCGAAATCGAAACCGAAACCCAGATCCTGTCGCGCTACCAGCGCGAGAACGAAGCCGGCGAAGGCGCGACGTTCGACCCGCTGGAACTCGACCGCTTCTCCAACCTGCAGCAGTACTCGCGCGCGCTGGCCGAATCGGTGTCCGACCTGGCCTCGATCCAGGACATCCTGGACGACCAGACGCGCCAGTCGGAAACGCTGCTGCTGCAGCAGTCGCGCGTCAACTCCGATTTGCAGGACGGCCTGATGCGCACGCGCATGGTGCCGTTCGAGTCGATGGTGCCGAACCTGCGCCGCACGCTGCGCGGCGCAGCCGACGAACTCGGCAAGCGCGCGCAGTTGCGCGTGGAAGGCGCACAGGGCGAAATGGACCGCAGCGTGCTGGAACGCATGAAGGCGCCGTTCGAGCACATGGTGCGCAACGCGTTGACGCACGGCATCGAAGCGCCGGCCGAACGCGTCGCGCGCGGCAAGCCCATGGAAGGTACGGTCACCATCGAGGTCGGCCGCCAGGGTACCGAAGTGCTGGTGCGCGTTTCGGACGACGGTGCGGGCTTCGATCGCGACGCGATCCGTGCCAAGGCGATCGAACGCGGCCTGCTGAAACCGGATGTCCCGGTTTCCGACAGCGAGCTGTTCGGCTTCGTGCTGCAGACGGGCTTCTCCACCGCGGGCGAAGTCAGCCAATTGGCCGGCCGCGGCGTGGGCATGGACGTGGTGGCCAACGAAATCCGCCAGCTCGGCGGTTCGTTGGCGATCGAATCCGAACGCGGCAAGGGCACCACGTTCAACATCCGCCTGCCGTTCACGCTGGCGGTCACCCAGGCCATTACCGTCCGCGCCGGCGAAACGACGTTCGCGATTCCCATGACGTCGGTGCAGGCGGTATCGCGCATCCGCCGCCAGGAAATGGCCGACCGCCTCGCGTCCGGCGAGCGCACGGTCAGCTACGCCGGCGAGGATTACACGCTGCACGACTTGTCGGAGCTGCTGGGCTTCGGTGCGGCCAGCGTTCCCGAAGAAGGTGCGGGGCAGCTGCCGCTGCTGATGGTGCGCGCGGGCGACCTCCGTGCCGCGATCCGCATCGATACCGTCATCGGCTCGCGCGAAATCGTGGTGAAGCCGATCGGCCCGCAGATCAGCAACGTGCCCGGCATGTTCGGCGCCACCATTTTGGGCGACGGCTCGGTGATGCTCATCCTCGACCTCGCACCGCTGGTGCGCCACTTCGAGGCCAAGCAGTCGGCCGTCAGGGCCGCCGCCGGCGAAAGCGTGGAAATGCCGGAAGCGCCGGTTGCGATCGTGCAGGCGGAAGCGGAGGGCCCGCGCGTCGTGATGGTGGTGGACGACTCGATCACGATGCGCAAGGTGACGACCCGCGTGCTCGAACGCGAACAACTGGAAGTCATCACTGCGAAAGACGGCGTGGATGCACTGGAGAAGCTGCAGGAACACGTGCCAGACGTCATGTTGCTCGACATCGAGATGCCGCGGATGGATGGCTTCGAACTGGCCACGCACATGAAGAACGACGCGCGTTTCCGGCACGTGCCCATCATCATGATCACCTCGCGCACGGGCGAAAAGCATCGCCAGCGCGCGTTCGAGATCGGCGTGGATCGTTACCTCGGCAAGCCGTACAGCGAAGCCGACCTGCTGCACAACGTCAGCGAGATCCTGGAGGCGCGCCGTGCTTGACCAGAAGATCCCCGCACAGCCTCGCGTGGCGCTGGTATTCGGCGACGCCGATTCCGTACGTCATCTTCGCGAAGCGGTGTCGAGCCAGGTCGAGATCGTCTATGAAACGTCGGCGGCGGACTTCGACGTGTCGCGCGTGGCCGGATCGCAGGCCACCGCGGCGCTGGTGAACCTGGACGATTGCGAATCGCTGGATACTGTCGAAGCACGGCTGCAGGAAACGGGCATCGCGGTGGTTTTCAATGATCCCGAGATTTCCAGCAATCTCGAAGGATGGGCCCAGGCGCGCTGGCTGCGGCACCTGACCGCCAAATTGAGCGGCAGCAGCGACTTCGACCCGCCGCGGCCGGCCATCGCGCAGGCAGCGCCCGCCGTTGCCGAAACAGCGTCCACCGTGGAACAGTTCCCGCAGAACGAAACGCCCGTCGTCGATGAAGCGCCGCGGGTCGTGGAACGGCCGCTCTCGCCCGCCGAGATCGAATCGATGACGGCGGATTTCGGCGCAATGCAGGAGCCGGTGGAAAGTTCCGCAGACGTCGACGCAACGACTGCGCCGATTTCCCTGATGGACGAAGCAGGGAACACGGAATCCCTGCTTGCAGGCGCGGGGTCCGGAATGGAAGCGCGGCCGGCCGTGGACGTGATGGATGCGGTGGTCGCCTCGCCGATGCCGGACACGCCCTTCGAACACGGTGATACCGATGCACTCGATGTCGATACCGAGGCGCTGTCCGCGATGATCGATGCGCGTCTGGCGGCTGCAGAGGGCGAACCTGAGCCGGAATCGCCTGAAGTCTGGCGCCTGATCGAAGCAGGCACCGCTTCGGCGGTCGATCTCACGCCGCTGGCGGAGCCAACGGAAGCCGAACCCGTTATCGCGGACACGGCGCCGGTCGACGACGCCGATGTGTTGAAGGCGTTGCCTTCACTGGACGACTGGCAACTGGTGGATCCGGAAGTTCCGGCGGCGGCCGTAAGCCCGAAGCGTGACGAGCGTGAGCTGCCTGCTCTCTCCATCGATCTCGCAGGCCTGGAATTGGTGCCGGTGGAAACGATCGTGCCCGTCATGTTGAATTCCGAACCCGTCGAACGCTGGATGCACGATGTAGGCGGAGACAAGGGCAAGGCAGCCGACCACGCGCAGTCGTCATCCGCAAAATCCGGAGGAGAGCGCGCATGAGCTCAGCCCAGGCTTTGCCGCGTGAAATCCGCGGCGTCATGTTGCCGGTGACGGGTGGGCGCGTACTCGTGCCCAATACCACGATGGCCGAAGTGATCACCTACGCGCGGCCGGCGGCGATCGCCGACGCGCCGACTTGGTTGCTGGGCCGGCTGGCATGGCGCGGCTGGGGTCTGCCGGTGCTGGCCTTCTCCGTGCTGGCCGGTGTTGCCGAACACGAGCCCACCGACAATACACGCGTCGCCATCCTGAAGGCCCTGAACGGGCACGCGCGGTTGCCGTATTTCGGCGTCCTCTGCCAGGGCTTTCCGCGCCTGACGCTGATTTCGGAAGACACGCTGGTTCCCGATGAACAAGCGGGCGCCGCTCCCGCCGGCGTACGCGAGCAGGTACGCGTGCACGACGAACCTGCCTGGATTCCCGATCTCGGCGCCATCGAAAGCCTCGTCGTCGGCGCACTCGCGACGGCGGCCTGATCATTCTTTCGCCGCTGCGCGTTCTCTCTTCCAGTCAGAAGTCGCCGTAGCTGGCTTGCAATACAGCCACCGCAGCCAGTCCGGCGGTTTCCGTCCGCAACACGCGCGGACCCAGTGCGAGCGCGCGGAAACCCGCCTGTCGCAATGCGTCCAGATCGTCATCGCCGAAACCACCTTCCGGTCCTACTGCCAATATCAGCTTCGTGGTTGCCGGTACGGCATTCCGCAGGCGCGTGGTTCCGCCGGGATGCAGCATCCAGCGGGCTTCCGTATCGCTTGCCGGCTGCGCGGCCAGTGTCACCGCCAGGGCTTCGGGCGCACTGATTTCCGGCAGCACGTTGCGCCCGCATTGCTCGCACGCCGCGATGGCGACCGCACGCCAGTGATCCAGCCGTTTCCCGCCGCGGGTGCCGTCCAGACGCACTTCGCTGCGCTGGCTCGCCACGGGGCATATCCGCGCGACGCCCAGCTCGGTCGCTTTCTGGATGATCCAGTCCATTTTTTCGCCGCGCGCCAGCGATTGGATGAGCGTGATGCGCAGCGGCGATTCCCGTTCCGGCGCATCAACGCTTTCGACTTCAACGCTGGCTGCGCGAGGGTCCGGGTTCGCCAGCGTGGCGCGGTACTCCCGTCCGTCGCCGTTGAAGAGGACCACGCGATCCCCTGCTTTCAGGCGCAGTACCCGCAGTGCATGCCGGGCGGCATCCTGGGGCAACGGCAGTGTTCGGCCGGGTACCAGGGGAACGTCGACAAAGAGCCGGACTTCTCGCATGGAAGGGGGAATCTTTCGCGAAAAACAGGGTCGAAAGTATGAACGATCTCTGTCGCCCCGTTGACCCGCTGTGGCCGAAAGGCGGGCGCGGGCGCACAATGGATCACCGGCACACCCAGGAGGCCGATCATGAACAAGCACCTTTTCGCCACGGCATTGCTGGCGCTGTGTGGCGGCGCGGCACTTGCCGTGCCTGCCTTCGCGCAAACCAGTCCGAACAACGCTCCCGCCCCGACCCAGGCGACCGCGGCCACATCGAATCAGTCCGCGGCATCCGCCCAGAAGGGCAAGCGTGCGGTTCCGCCGCTCAATTCGCGTATGTGCATTCGCGATACGGGCAGTCACATCCCACCCCCCAAGGGGCAGTGCCTGCCGGTGACCGGCAACAGCTACAGCCAGCAGGACATCCAGCGCACCGGCGCGAACAACGTCGGGCAGGCCTTGCAGATGCTCGACCCATCGGTGACCGTGCACGGGCACTGAGGATCCGGTTGAAGCATCCCGTGCATTCCTGAAGTGGTTCCGCGCACTGCGGTGCGCGGAACACCGCCCGAACCTGCCGTCGCGATATTGACTCGCGGCGCGCGCCTGTCTAGCTTTCAGGCATGCGCAAGCGCAAAGCCAA